>NZ_CP165727.1:7686714-8030071 GCF_041200175.1 Streptomyces sp. R33
GCCCGTACCGGACGCGCCCGGCCGAACCGGCTCGCCGGCCGGGCGCCGGTCAGCACCAGCCCGGCGGCGGCGCCCAGCGCGCCCGCCACGGCGAGCGTCAGCGGCCCGGACGGCAGCTGCGCCCCCTCCACCCCGACCACCACGGCCGCGAATTGGGCCCGGGAGTCCAGTGGCCACGGGGAGAACGCCCACGCCGCGTGCAGGGCCCCCGCCGCGAGCAGCCCCCCGGCCGCGGCCACCGCCGCGGCGCGGACCCCAGCGCCCGCGTTCTCTGTACCGACCCGCCTGGTCATGGTGCTCATGCCGCCGCCCCTCTCGCCATTTCCATACACCTCTGTACGGATGTTCCGTACAGTACTGTACGGAACATGGCCAAGGGGAGAGTCACCAAGGACGACTGGACGATGGCGGCGCTGCGCGCGCTGGCCCGGGGCGGACTGTCTGCGGTGGCGGTGGACGTACTGGCCCGCGAACTCGCGGTCTCGCGCGGCAGTTTCTACTGGCACTTCGAGAACCGGGAGGCCCTGCTCGTGGCGGCCCTGGAGGCGTGGGAGCGGCACGCCACCGCCGAGGTCATCACGACCGTCCGGGAGGAGGGCGACCCGTGGACCCGGGCGCGGACGCTGTTCGCCGTCGCGCTGGGCACCGAGGAGATCGCCGGGCTGGAACCGGCCCTCGTCGCGCACACCGCGCACCCGGCGGTCGCCGAGGTCGTCGCCCGCGTCACCCGGACCCGGCTCGACTTCCTGGCCGAGATCTTCGGCGGGCTGGGCTTCGGGCCGCAGGAGTCCCGCCATCGCGCCCTGGCCGGGTACGCGGCCTACCTGGGCTGGCTGGAACTGCGCCGGACCGCAGCGGACACGGCCCCCGAGGCGCTGCCGGAATCCCCGGGCGCGCAGGCGGCTCTCGACCACCTCATCGGCATGATCCTGACCCCGCCGCCGGCGCCACAGGGCGCCCCGCGATACTTCTAGGCCGGGTCCCGCGGCGGCGCCGTGATGCGGCGTACGGCCTCGACCACCGCCGCTCGGTGCCGGGCCAGCCGCTCGGGCGCCCAGCCGGTGCCCGAACCGCCCGCAGCCGGCCCGCCCACCGCGCCGAACCAGGCCTGGGACAGGGCCATCACCAGCGTGAGGACATCGGAAGGGTCCAGCGCGGGGTCGACGCGCCCCGCCTGCTGCGCCTCCTCCACCACCGCGATCTTGCCGCGGTAGGACTCCGCCTCCGCGTCCGCGGTGCCGGGCCGCTCCAGCTGCTTCCACACCACGAGCCGCATCAGTGACGGCTGCGCGACGAGGTGGTCGAAGACGGCACCTGCGTACCCCGGCAGGTCGTCGGCGTTGAACGGGACCGACTCCGAACCCGTCTCCAGCGCCCGTCGGAGCACGGCGTCGAAAAGCTGCTCCTTGTTGCCGTAGTAGACGTAGATGAGCCGCTTGTTCGCCTGCGCGGCCTCGGCGATGCGGTCGATCCGCGCGCCGGCGATGCCGTACGCGGCGAATTCGGAGAAGGCCGCATCGAGCAGGCGTGCCTTGGTCGCGCTGGAATCCCGTGCCATGGGGCGAAGCCTAGCAAGTAACTATCTGGTTATTGACATGCGGCGCGAGCCGGGTGCATAGTCAAACTATCCAGTTAGTTACTTACGGAGGAGCGCAGCACCATGGAGATTCGCGCACTGGGCGGTCAGGGCCTCGAGGTCGGCGCCGAAGGCCTCGGCCTCATGGGCATGAGCGCCCACTACGGAGCCACCGACGAGACCGAGTCACTGGCCACCATCGACCGCGCGCTGGAGCTGGGCGTCACGCTGCTCGACACCGCCGAGGGCTACGGCCCCTTCCTGAACGAACAGCTCCTCGGCAAGGCGCTGGCCGGCCGCCGCGACGCCGCCGTGATCGCCACGAAGACGGGGGTCGAGTTCACCGACGACGGTGCGCTGCGCGGCCAGAACGGGAGCCCCGAGTACATCCGCCGCTCGGCCGACCGCTCCCTGCGCCACCTCGGTACGGACCACATCGACCTGTACTACCTGCACCGCGTCGACCCGAACGTCCCGATCGAGGAGAGCGTCGGGGCCATGGCCGAACTGGTCGCCGCCGGCAAGGTCCGCCACATCGGCCTGTGCGAGGCCGCGCCCGCCACCATTGCCCGCGCCCATGCCGTGCACCCGCTGGCCGCCGTGCAGACCGAGTACAGCCTCTTCGAACGCGGCATCGAGTACGACGGGGTCCTCGACACCCTGCGCGATCTCGGCATCGGGCTCGTCGCTTACTCCCCGCTCGGCCGGGGCTTCCTGTCGGGAGCGATCACCACCCCGGACGATTTCGCGGCGGACGACTTCCGCCGTACGGACCCCCGCTTCCTGGGCGAGAACTTCGGCCGCAACCTGGCCGTCGTCGACCAGGTCCGCCGCCTCGCCGCGGAAAAGGGAGTCACCCCCTCGCAGCTGGCCCTGGCCTGGACCCTGCGCCAGGGCGCAGTGCCGATCCCGGGCACGAAGCGCCGCCGCTACCTGGAGGAGAACATCGCCGCCACCGCGGTGACGATCACGGACGAGGACCTCGCCGCCATCGACGAGGTCGCCCCGCACGGGGTCGTCTCGGGCGACCGCTACGCCCCGGAGCTGATGAAGACCCTGAACGGGTGAGCCTGCCGGGCCCGGAACGGCGCGGTGCCGCGGCGATGACGGCCGTCCCGGCCCCGTCCGCGCGGGCGGGGCCGGGACGGCGGGAACGCAATCGCGCCGCACGGCAACCGGCGCGGCCGTGCCGTACGTCTCCGCCCTCGACGGCGCGAGGCCGCACGGCGACAGGGGGCTGGTCATGAGACGCGGGCGCAGGCGCAGGGCGGTGCTCGTCGGGGTCGCGATGGTTGCCGCACTGGGGGTTTCGGCGTGCTCGCCGGAGGAGGGGCCCGGGCCCGGCGGCGGTGCGGGGGCCGGCGGCGCATCGCCGTCCGCCCTGCCGTCCGGTACGCCGCTGCCCACCGGCGTACCGACGGGCAGCCCCTTGCCGTCCGGTGCGCCGTCCGGCCCGGCAGCGGCGACGCCCGTCGTCCGCACCGGAGCCCCGTGGAACCTCGACCGCCTCGACCAGCGCAGCCGTCCGCTCGACGGGAAGTTCACCTCGCGCGCCGACGGCAGCGGCGTGCACGTCTACGTGATCGACACCGGGCTCGACGTGAAGCACGCGGAGTTCGGGGGCCGCGCCGCCCTCGGCGCCGACTTCGTCGGGGATCCGGACGCCGGTGACTGCTTCGACGGCGACGGACTGGGCCACGGCACGTTCGTCGCGGGCATCATCGGCGGCGCCACGTACGGCGTCGCCCCGAAGTCGAGCATCGTGCGCGTCCAGGGCATCGCCTGCGAGGAAGGCAGCGGCCCGCCCGCGAAGGACGTCTCCCCGAGCACGAGCACGGGTACGGGCGCGAGCACGAGCACGGGTACGGGCGCGGGAGCCGCGCCGCAGGACCCGGAGGTCTCCGTCGTCAAGGCCGTGGAGTGGGTGACCGCCCATGCCCGGCGTCCGGCCGTGGTGAACATGTCCCTCAACCTCAAGAACCGCTCCGCAGCCGTCGACGCCGCCGTCCAGCACATGATCGAGGCGGGGATCACCACGGTCGTCGCCGCCGGCAACTTCAACGACGACGCCTGCGGCCACTCCCCGGCCGGTGCGCACGGCGCGATCGTCGTGGCCGCCGCCACCGCCGACGAGCGCCACTGGACCGACGGGGACGCCTTCGGCTCCGGGTACGGCCGCTGCGTGGACCTCTACGCCCCCGCCGAGAAGATCACCTCCGCGATCGCGGGCGGCTCCACCGCCACCAGCGACGCCACCGCGACCTCGTGGGCCGCCCCGCACGTCACCGGCGTCGCCGCCCTCTACCTGTCCGCGCACCCCGCGGCGACGCCCGCCCAGGTCCGCACCTGGCTCACCGAGCAGGCCGTACGCGACGTCCTGACCGGGGTCCCGGCCGGGACCCCGAACCGGCTGCTCCACACGGGCGGCCTCTGACGCCCGGCCGGGCCCGCCCTCACCCGCGCGGGTCCACCGGTGTGAGGACCCCGAGCCGGTCCTCGACCGCCTGAGCGGCGTCCAGGCACAGGTCCTCGCGGAACGCGCGCCCGATGATCTGGACCCCGCACGGCAGCCCGCCGGCCACCCCCGTCGGCACGGCCACCGCCGGCACGCCCACGAAGCTTGTCGCGCTGCACAGGCGCATGCCCGCCGCCACCCTGTCGCGGCCCGCCCCGTCCCGCGATTCCAGCCCCGGCTCGACCGGCGGCTCGGTGAACACGGGCCCGAGCAACAACGGGTACTCGTCCAGGAATTCGGCCCACGAGCGGCGGATGCCCAGCCAACGGCCCATCAGCTTCACCAGCTCCTCCGCGCTCGCGGGCGGGGTCTGCTCCATCGCCATCGCGATGTAACGGTCCCCGCCCGGGCCGAGCAGCGTGCGCACCACCGGCCAGCTCGGGGCGAACTCGGTCACGGTGATCCGGCCGTACGCCTCGAGCGCCTCGGCCAGGCGCGGTACGTCCGCCACCTCGCGTACGTCGTACCCGGCGTCCCGCAGCGCGCCGGCCGCGGCCTCCACGGCTGCGCGCACCGCGGGGTGGACGCCCTGCCCGCCGGGATCCGCCACCACGGCGACCTTCACCGGCCCGGGCAGCGGTTCCCCGTAGAGGGGCACCGGTACGGCCCGCGGGTCGCGCGGATCGGTCCCGGCCAGCACCTCGTACGCGAGGCGCAGATCGCCCACCGACCGTGCCAGCGGCCCGTCGGTGACGAGCATCTGGGACGCCGGGCCGGGGTCGTCCGGGCCGAGTACGCGGTGGTCCGCGGGGAACCGGCCCGTGGACGGTTTCAGCCCCGCCACACCGCAGAACTGGGCCGGGATGCGCACCGATCCGCCCGAGTCGTTGCCCAGTCCGAGCGCCGCCATGCCCGTGGCGACGGCCACCGCGTCGCCCCCGCTGGTGCCGCCCGGGGTCCGGCTGCGGTCCCACGGGTTGACCGTGTCGCCGAACAGCTCGCTGCGGGTGTGCATCCCGGCCAGGATCAGGGTCGGTACGTTGGCGTGCCCGATCGGGATGGCGCCCGCCGCGCGCAGCCGTGCCACCGGGGGAGCGTCGGCCGGAGCCACCAGTTCGCGGAAGCGCTCCGAACCGAAGGTGGTCGGCACGCCTTCGACGGCAGTGGTCTCCTTCACCGTGAACGGCACCCCCGCGAGGGGCCCCAGCTGCGCACCTTCGGCCCGCAGCCGGTCGGTGTGCGCCGCGGCCGCGCGTGCGCGTTCCGCCAGGAGCTGAGTGACCGCGTTCACCTGCGGGTTGACCTCGGCGATGCGCGCCAGGTGGCTTTCGACCAGCTCCACGGCCGACACGTCCGCGCGGCGCACCGCCTCCGCCTGCGCGGCGGCCGTCATCTTCCACCAGGGATCCAGCATGGCGTGAACCCCCTCCCCTCCATGTTCCGATGCAGTTGCATCGGAACACTAACCCGGGAACCGATGCGAATGCATCGAATAAAGTCGCCCGTACGACGGAGCAGCGGGTGGGAGGAGACCGGGCATGCCCAGGCAGGTGGACCACGAGGGCCGACGCCGCCTCATCGCCGAGGCCGTCTGCCGCCTCGCCGACGAGAGCGGGCTCGAAGGCGTGACCCTGCGCGATGTCGCCGCGCGGGCACAGGTGTCGATGGGCGCCGTGCAGCGGTGCTTCCGCACCAAGGACGAGATGCTCGTCTTCGCCCTCGGCTACGTCGGCGAGCGCATCGGCGAGCGCGTACGGGCCCGGCTCGTCAGGAGCCCGGCCCAGTCGGCCGGCACCGCCCTGGGCCACGCGGTCACCGAGATCTCCCTGCTGCGGGAGGAGCACCGGGCCGAGGCCAGGGTCTGGCTGGCCTTCGTCGCGCAGGCGGCGGTCAGCCAACCGCTCGCCGGGACGCTGAAGGCGAACTACGCGGCCCTCCAGGAGTCGTTCGCGCAGCTCATCGCGGAAGCGGCGGAGGATGCCGGCCGCGCCGAGCCGATCGATCCGCAGCGCGAGGCCCGTACCCTCCTCGCCCTCGCGGACGGCCTCACCGCGCACGTCCTCATCGGCCACCTCACCCCGCACGACGCGCAGGACGTCCTCCACGCGCACCTGGCCGGCCTCTGGACGCACTCCGGGTGACGGTCGTCCCGGATGCGGGAAACCCTCCGGCGCGCCGCGGCAGTGGTCCCCGCTTCGGGCTCTAATGTCGCCGCATGGCTGACATGTTCGATCACAATCCGCAGGTGTGGACCGCTGGCCGGCTGCGCGAGGCGCTCGCCGCGCTGCCCGACGAGACGCCGATCCACATCGGTGTCGCGGACGGCCCCGGGGACTTCGAGGGCTACGGGGAGTACGTCCTCGTGGACGCCGAGCCGGTGGAGGTGGACCTCGACGGGGAGGGCGACGGCGAGGCCGGCCACCGTGGCGAGCCGGGCCCCCGGGTCCAGTTCACGCTGTTCGCCGACGCCGCGGCCGGGGCCTACCACCTCGACCTGGACTGAGCTCCCCGAGGGCGCGGCCGGCCGGGTGCGGGTCGGCCGTGAGGAACGCGGAGATCAGGCGGTTCGTATCCGCAGGAGCCGCCGTGGGCAGTGCGTAGTGGGTGGAGTTCGGGAGCGTCTCGATCCGGGCGTGCGGTACGGCCTCCAGCGCCCGGGCCGCCACCTTCTCCGGATGGTGCGCGCCGCTGCGGCCCGCGAGGAGCACCAGCAGCGGGGCGCTCAGCGCCGTGGCGTCCGGGCGGCGGCCGACGACCAGCTTGCGGTCCGCGAAATCCGAGGCCGCCAGCGCGAAGAGCCGCTTCCAGCCCGGGTCCGTGTCCGTGCCGGCCGTCTCGTGGTCGAGATGGCGGAGCGCGCGCGCCGCGGTCGGGCGCACCAGCACGGGCAGGGAGCGCAGCAGGAAACCGGGCCGGTAGCCGGCGAAGCACTGGGTCGGGTCGAGGAGCACCAGCCGGTCGACCCGCTGCGCCGCGTGCAGGGCGTACGTCAGGGCGATCCAGGCGCCGTAGGAATGGCCCAGCAGGCTGACGCGCCGGGCGGCGGAGCCGTCGGGGCCGCGCAGGCCGTCGAGGAGCGCGTCCAGCCAGGCCATCAGGTCGGCGGTGGTGCGCAACGGGCGGCCCGCGCGCACGCTGCGGCCGGCGTCGCCGAGGATGTCGACGGCGAGCACCCGGTGGTGCGCTCCGAGCGCTGCGGCGTTGGCGAACCAGACGGCGCCGGTGGAGCCGCCGCCGTGCAGGAGGAGGAGCGGAGCGGCCCCGGCGGGGCCGTACGCGTGGACGCGGGTCGTTCCGTACGGGGTGGGAACGTCGATCTCGGCGGTGCCGGCCGGCCAGCGGGCGAGCAGCGCATCGTAGGCGGCGAAGAACTGACGGGATGCGGACACGGTGGCCCCCTGGGCGTCGTCTCGTTGACCAATTATCTCGCTCGGCGAGATACTAGCCGAGTGAGCGATGACGACACCCCTGCCATGCGGCTGGTCCACCTCCTGCGCGCGGTCACGGTGGAACTCCACCTCCGCGGCGGCGAGTTCGCCGGGCGCAACGGCCTCCACCCGACCGACCTGCGGGCCCTGATCCGGCTGCTCGACGCCGAACGGGCGGGTGAGACCGTCACCCCGGGGCGGCTCGGCGAAGCCCTGAAGCTCAACTCGGCGGGCACCACGGCCCTGCTCGACCGGCTCGAACGGCTGGGCCTGGTGCGCCGCAGTCGCGACGAACGCGACCGGCGCCGGGTGCTGCTGGTGGTGGAGCCGAAGGCGGTCGAGCTCGGCTGGTCGTTCTTCGGCCCGATCATCGGCGGCTTGGTCGATGCGGCCGAGGACTTCACTCCCGCCGAACTGGACGTCGTACAGCGCTACTTGACCGCCGCCTTGCACGCCGCCGCGCCCGCCGGAGCGGAACAGGACAGCGGCCGCCACCCCGGCCGCCGATGAGTCAAGACGCCGGGCTCTTCCCGCAGGCCCGGCTCGTCGTCCGGCCCGGAGCCGGCCACGCCCCGTGGCTCGACGACCCCGAGCGGTTCCCGGCGGCCACCACGCCATTCCTCGCCACCACGCCGGTCCGGAACCGGCGTAACCTGGTCTGACCGCCGTATCCGCCTGTGACCAGGGAGGCGGCGCATGACCGATCCGTACGGCTTCCTCCGGACCCCCCGGAACCCCGTCCCCTCCCGCCCCGCCGACCAGCGGCTCGGCGACTGGCGCGAGGTGCACGCCGGGCAGACGCTGCTGCCACTGGTGTCCGAGCAGGCGAACCGCTGCATGGACTGCGGCGTCCCCTTCTGCCACGGCGGCTGCCCGCTGGGCAACCTCATCCCCGAGTGGAACGCGTACGCCGCGCACGGCGACTGGCGGGCCGCGTCCGAGCGGCTGCACGCCACCAACAACTTCCCCGAGTTCACCGGACGGCTCTGCCCCGCCCCCTGCGAGGACGCCTGCGTGCTGGCGATCAACGCCGACCCGGTGACCATCAAGAACGTCGAGCAGACCATCGCCGACCAGGCCTGGGAGCTCGGGTACACCCCGCCGGCGCCGCCCGGCCGGCTCAGCGGGCAGACCGTCGCCGTCATCGGCTCCGGCCCGGCCGGGCTCGCCGCCGCCCAGCAGCTGACCCGGGCCGGGCACACCGTCGTCGTCTACGAACGGGACGACCGCGTCGGGGGCCTGCTCCGCTACGGCATCCCCGCGTTCAAGATGGAGAAGGCGCACCTGGACCGGCGGATCGCCCAGATGCAGGCCGAGGGCACGGTCTTCCGTACGGACGCGGACATCGGCGGGCGGACGTCGGCGGCCGACATACGACGGCGCCATGACGCGGTCGTCGTCGCCGTCGGTGCCGCGGAGCGCCGGGAACTGGCCGCACCGGGCCGCGGACTGCACGGCATCCACCAGGCCATGGACTACCTGATCTGCGCCAACCGGGTCGGCGAGGGCGACCTGGCGGCGCCCGGGATCACGGCCGAGGGCAGGCACGTGGTGATCGTCGGCGGCGGCGACACCGGCTCGGACTGCCTGGGCACCGCGCTGCGGCAGGGAGCCCTGTCGGTGGTCCAGCTCGACATCCGCCCCGAGCCCGGCCCGGAGCGGCCCGACGCCGAGCCCTGGCCGCTGGTGCACCCGCAGGTGTACCGGATCTCCCACGCCCACGAGGAGGCGCGCGGGCGCCACGGCACGGATCCCCGGGTCTTCTCCAGCGCGACCATGCACTTCGAGGGCGATGCGGAGGGCCGGGTACGGGCCCTGCACCTGACCGCCGTCGAGCCCACCGGGAGGACGCCGATGCCGGGCACCGAGCGGGTGCTGGAGGCCCGACTGGTCCTGCTGGCGCTCGGCTTCTCGGGCCCCAAGCGGGCCTGCGGACTCGCCGAGCAGCTCGGGCTCACCCGGGACGACCGGGGCAACTTCGCCCGGGACGCGGACTTCGCGGCCCTCGGCGAGCCTGCGTCGGCGCCCTCGGGCGGATCCGCGCCGGGCGGAGCCCCGTCGCGCGCAGCGGCCCCGCACGTCAGGACGCCGGCCTGGGCCGAGGCGCCGGCCCCGGGCGTGCCGCCTGCGTGGGGCAAGCCCGCGGAGCGGCCCTCCCGGGGCCGCCCCGACGGCGTCTTCGTGGCGGGCGACGCCGGGCGCGGCCAGTCCCTGGTGGTGTGGGCCATCGCGGAGGGCCGGGCGGCAGCCGCCGCCGTGGACCGCTACCTCACCGGCTCGACCGCCCTGCCCGCCCCCGTCGGCGCCCACGACCGGCCCCTGTCGGCATGACCGGCCCGGCCGCCCCGCTGCGCCTGCCGCGGCTCCGGCAGGCCCTGCGGGGCGGCACAATCATGGGGTGACTGCTGAAGATCGTTTCTTGTGGCTGGAAGACGTCGAGGGCGAGGCCGCGCTGGCCTGGGTGGGGGAGCGGAACGCGGAGACCGCCGCCGCGCTCACCGGCGACCCGCGCTTCGAGCCGCTGCGCGCCGAGCTGCGCGAGGCCCTCGACGACGCCGACCGCATCCCGTACACCGTCCGCCGCGCCGCGCACCTCTACAACTTCTGGCAGGACGCGGACCGCCCGAAGGGCGTGTGGCGGCGTACGACGCTGGAGCAGTACCGCAAGGACGACCCGGCCTGGGAGGTGCTCCTCGACATCGACGCCCTCGCCGCGCAGGAGGGCGAGGAGTGGGTGTGGGCCGGCGCCCGGGTGCGGTACCCCGACCACCGGCGGGCCCTGGTCCAGCTCTCCCGAAACGGCTCGGATGCCGTCGTGGTCCGCGAGTTCGACCTCGAGGACCGGGCCTTCGTCGACGGCGGCTTCGAGGTCGCGGAGGCGAAGACCCGGATCGGGTGGATCGACGAGGACACCGTCTTCCTCGGCACCGACTTCGGACCCGGCTCGCTGACCGCCTCCGGCTATCCCCGTACGGTCCGGCGCTGGCGCAGGGGCACCGCCCCGGCGGACGCCGAGCTCGTCTTCGAGGCCGAGGCCGGCGACGTGTCCGCCTCCGGGTGGCACGACGCGACCCCCGGATACGAGCGCGACTTCGTCTCCCGCTTCACCGACTTCTTCCACGACGAGCTCCACCTCCTCGCCGACGGCGACCGGCTCGTCAGGATCGACGTGCCGGACGACGCCGGGAAGTACGCGCACCGGCAGTGGCTGATCGTCACCCCGAAGACCCCGTGGCTCGGGCACCCGGCCGGCTCGCTCCTCGCCTTCGACTTCGACGCGTTCCTCGCCGGGGACCGCACCGCGCACGTGCTGTTCGCACCGGACGAGCGCACCGCACTGGCCGGGCACAGCTGGACCCGCCACCACCTGATCCTCGAGACGCTCGCCGACGTCGCGACCCGCATCGAGGTCCTCACCCCCGGCCCGGACGGCTGGAGCCGCCGGCCGCTGGCGGACGTGCCGGCGCTGTCCTCGGCGACCGTCACCGACACCGACCCGGACGTCAGCGACGAGTACTTCCTCAACATCGACGGCTTCCTGCAGCCCTCCACCCTCTCGTACGGGCACATCGGCGCCGACTCCGAGCCGCTCAAGCAGGCCCCCGCCCGCTTCGACGCCCGCGGCCTGTCGGTCCGGCAGTTCTTCGCGACCTCCGCCGACGGCACGCAGGTCCCGTACTTCGTCGTCGGCCCGGCCGGCCAGGACCGCCCGGGGCCCGCGCTCCTCTACGGGTACGGCGGCTTCCGGGACCAGCAGACGCCGTACTACAGCCCGCTCACGGGCCGGGGCTGGCTCGCCCGTGGCGGTACGTACGCCGTCGCCAACATCCGCGGCGGCTCCGAATACGGCCCCGCCTGGCACCGGGCCGCCCTCGGCGCGAACCGGGTCCGGGCCTTCGAGGACTTCGCAGCCGTCGCCGCCGACCTCATCGCCCGGGGCATCACCACCCCCGACCGCCTCGGCATCACCGGAGCCAGCAACGGCGGCCTGCTCATGGGCGCCATGCTCGTCCGCCACCCTGAGCTGTTCGGCGCGGTCGTCGCCGAGGTGCCCCTGCTGGACATGCTCCGCTACCACCGCCTGCTCGCCGGGGCGTCCTGGGTCGCCGAGTACGGGGATCCCGACAGCGAAGCCGACCGGCCCCACCTCGAAGCCCTCTCCCCGTACCACAACCTGTCCGCGGACCGGCCGTACCCGCCCCTGCTCCTGATGACCTCCACCCGCGACGACCGCGTCCACCCCGGCCACGCCCGCAAGACGGCCGCCCGGCTGCGGGAACTGGGCCACCGGGTGCTGTTCCACGAGAACACCGGCGGGGGCCACGGCGGAGCCAGCGACAACGAGCAGGCCGCCGCCAACCATGCGCTCGCGTACACCTTCCTGTGGCAGCACCTGGGAGCGGAAACGACGTGACGTGAGGCAACGCCACGAGGCCCGGGCGCGGGAAATCCCGTTGCCCGGGCGCGGGCGGATCACGCACGATGATCCGCTGTGAGTACCACCCGTTCGTCCGGCTTGCTTCCCGACCTCTCCCCGTGGCGTTCCAGCCGCGATTTCCGGCTGCTCTTCTTCCAGGGCGCCGTCACGTTCTTCACGTCCTTCATGGCGATGATCGCCCTCCCCCTCCAGATCAAGCACCTGACGGACTCGCCGCTCGCCGTCGGCGCGATGGGCGCGGTGGAACTCGTCCCGCTGGTGGTCTTCGGCCTGTACGGCGGGGCCCTCGCGGACGCGATCGACCGGCGGCGGATGATCCTGCTGAGCGAGGCCGGGCTCGGGGTGCTGGCCCTCGTCCTGCTCGTGAACGCCCTGCTGCCGAACCCGCTGTTGTGGCCGCTGTACGTGGTCGCGGCCGGCGTCTCGGCGCTGGCCGGGCTGCAGCGGCCGGCCCTGGACTCGATGATGGCGCGGATCGTGCCGCACGAGCAGCAGACCGCGGCCGCGGCGCTCAACGCGCTGCGCTACCAGATCGGCGCCATCGCCGGACCGGCGCTCGCCGGACTGGTCGTCGCCTACGCCGGTTACCCGGCGGCCTACGCCGTCACGGTCGGCGGCTTCGTCCTGTCCGTCGCGCTGTGCACCCGGCTGACCCCGGCGCCGCCGTCACCCGGCGCGGAACGGCCCTCGCTGCGCGGGATCGCCGAGGGGGCGCGCTACGCGTGGAGCCGGCCGGTGCTGCTGGGCACGTACGCGGTGGACCTCGCGGCGATGTTCTTCGCCTTCCCGAACACGATCTTCCCCTTCCTCGCGGACGAGCTCGACGCGGTGTGGGCGCTGGGCCTGATGTACTCCGCGGGCGCCGTGGGCTCCCTGGTACTCGGGATGACCAGCGGCTGGACCTCGCGGGTGCGGCGGCACGGCCTGTTCGTGGTGTGCGGAGCCGTGGTCTGGGGCGCGGCGATCGCGGGGGCCGGCTGGTTCACCGACATCTGGGTGGTGCTGGCGTGCCTGGCGGTGGCCGGGGCCGGCGACATGCTGAGCGGCCTGGGCCGGGCCACGATCTGGAACCAGACCATCCCCGAGGAGCTGCGCGGGCGGCTGGCGGGCATCGAGGTGCTGTCGTACAGCGTGGGTCCCCAGCTGGGCCAGGTCCGCGCGGGCAGCGTGGCGGGCTGGACGGGCACCCGGCCGGCGTTCTGGAGCGGCGGCCTCATGTGCGTGGCGGCGGTGGCTGCCCTGTCCGTACTGCTGCCGAAGCTGGTGACGTACGACGCGGACACGGACGAGGACGCGCTGCGCCGCCGCGAGGCGAAGCGCGCGGACCGGCTGGCGGCCTGAGCCCACGCTAGCCCGCAGGCCTGAAGCCGGTCGGCGGGCGGGGGTCCTGGCGGGGCGCAGGCCGGTCGGCGGGCTCCGGCGGGATCTTCGGGCCGACGACGTACTGGTTCTCGACGAGGTGCTCGTAGATCTCGAAGTCGACGGCCTGCCACCGCCCCATGTCTCCGTGGACGGCCCGGAACTGGGCCGGAGTCGGACTGGTCACTGTTCTCACCTCTCCCGTCAAGGGTGCGGGATCGCAGGTCCTTCTGCACGCCGCACGGACTGGGCCATCGGAGTGACGGCGAGAGCGGTCCTACGGGGCGGGGACGGCGTCGGCCGTGAGGCCGGCGAGCTGCAGCGCGCGGTGCACGGCGGGCAGGTCCCAGTCCGCGTCCCGGCCGCCGTTCCCGCTCTCGGCGGCCAGCGCATCCAGCGCCCCGGGCGTCAGCCGGTAGTTCTCCGCGGCCTCCAGGAGCTCCTTCGCGGCAGGCCCGTGGCCGGCCAGCAGCCTGAGGAGCTCCTCGCGTTCCACGAAACGGCTCATTCCGCAGTCGAGGCCGTCGTCCTTGAGGTCCGCGGGGTACGGCGCGCGGGCCCAGGCGCCGTTCTCGTACCAGTAGACACAGCCCAGCTCCCAGCCTTCGAGCAGGTCGCGCAGGGTCTCGTACGGGAGCCAGTCCGGGGCCTGCGCCAGCATGTCGACGGCCGGCTCGTGCCATTTGACGTCGCTCGACTCGTCCTCGCCGTAGAGCACGAAACGACCCTGGCCCATCCGGGCCAGGGTCCAGCAGGTGCAGCCGGCGTCGTCGAGACGGAGCCGGGCGCCGTCGATCCAGTGGCCGGTGCGGTGGATCCCGTGGCCCTCCGCCTCGGTGGTCGCCTCGAGTACGGCGACGAACGCCCACCGCGCCCATAGCAGTTCCGCCGCGGGCAGATCTCCGGGCCGGCCCGGCCGGTGAATCGTCATGCCGTCTCTGCTCCCCTTGCCGGTGACACACGCGTACCGGCAGGATCGTAGCCGCAGTCACCGCGGTGTCGCAGGCGCCGAGTTCGGCCGCCGCACCGTACCGTCAGGCCCTCGTGTTGTGCGGGACGTCCGTGCACAGCGCCCAGATGACGAACACGCCGATGCCGATGGCGATGATCGACCAGAGCGGCTGGTACGGCAGCCACATGAAGTGCAGGATCACGTAGAGGCAGGTCAGGACGATACCGGCGATCCGGCCGGCCTCCGACCCCTTGAGGATCGCCGCGCCGGCACCGAGCACGAGGACGCCGACGACGAGATGGATCCAACCCCATGTCGTGAGGTCGAACCTGAAGGTGTAGTCGCCGAAGCGCTGGTACACCTCGTCGTTGGCGATGGCGACGATGCCTTCGAGGATGCCGAAGACGCCGCTGACGACCATCAGGACACCCGCGAACATCGTGCCGCCCGCTGCCCAACCGCTGTGGGTACTGCTCGGCGTGTTACTCGGCGTGCTGCTCATCGCGCAGCCTCTCTCTCGGTTGCGGGACCGGCTCTCCATGCCGAACCGGTCCGGTAACCCATCGTGCGCACCCATCGCGCGCGGCGCACGTCGAGCCGTGACGCACCACCGGGGGTCAAGTCAGGTCACCCCGGTCCTCACCGGGTGTCGATGCCGAACTAATCTTCGGATCATGGCCTTGCGACCTGACGAGTTCTACGACCACGCGATCGCCGCTGCTGATGGGGAGCGTCGGCTCCCGCTCGCGCGCATGACAGGGTGGGACATCAGCCCGTTCGAGCCGGACGGATTGCGCGTCGCGCCTCTGCGCCCTCCGGTTCTGCCCGAGCCTCCGCGACACGGCGAGGACCCGTCGAATTGCGGGGCGTGCCGTGACCGAAGCGATGGGATCTGGTTCAACGACAGTTGGCGGCTCACCCGGATCACGGGAGTCGGTGTGCCGCTGGTGCTCATGCTGCATCCTCTTGAGCACTATGACATGGCTGACCTGCCCGATGAGCTGGCAGCGGAGCTGGGGGTCCTGTCCACTCACATCGTCCGCCACGTGCAGGCCCTGCCACACGTTTCGCGAGCCCACGTCTACCGCATCGGAGACGGGGGCGCACATCTGCACATCTGGTTCTTCGCCCGGCCCGAAGGACAGACGCAGCTGTACGGATCATGGATGCCCGTCTGGGACGATCTGCTGCCCGAATACCCGGCAGATGTCGCAGAGGCAGACGCGGTGATCGTGGCAGACGCATTGGTCGCTTCCATCGGGGGTCGTCGGCCGGCTGCCGGCGAATCGCCACACGACTGACCACGCCAGGACAGTCCGCCGTGACGGCGTCGAGGTCCTGGCGGAGGAGGCCGGGGAAGCCCGAGCCGAAAGCCGGGGGCCTCGACGCGTCGCAACCCGCCAACGGGCAATACGCCAAAGGCCCCCAGTCCGAGCACCAAGGTCACGAGTCGGCAACTCCGCGAACAGGGCCCTCCCGCGGCAGACACCCTGTGGGACTCATGACCCGCACCACGCGCCTCGCCGCGCTCGCAGTCGGTACCGCCCTGCTGGCCGCCGCCTGCTCGAGCCCCGGCAGCAACGACAGCAAGCCCCAGCCGGCGCCGCCCACCGCCCCGTCCTCGTCCTCGGCAACACAGCCCGCCGCCGATGCTGCGACCGCGTTCAAGAAGATCGCGGCGGCCGTGCCCTCCGTGACCGGTAGCACCCCGGTCACCGCGGACAACGACCCCAACCACCTCTTGGGCCGGCCCGGCCAGTACACGTCGAAGATCACGTTCGGCGACAGTCGCATCCAACCGGCCGACACCCAGGGCCTCGAGCCCGGCGACGTACAACTCGGCGGCGCCATCGAAACCTTCGCCAGCAACACCGAGGCCCAGGCCCGCGCTACCTACATCCAGGCCGCCACCAAGGCCCTTCCCGCCCTCACCGAGTACGACTACGTCCACGGCATCCATCTCATCCGGGTCAGCCACTACCTCACCCCCGCCCAAGCCGAGGAGTACAAGACCGCGGCGGGGAAACTGCCGTAGGACGCGCCCGCAGATCGAACGGCGAAGGCCCCACCTCGACGGGTGGGGCCTTCGCGCACCGCCCGAGCGTGAAGACCGGTCAGTGACCGCTCGTGACTCGGCCCGGAAACCCGCCACGCGGCTCCGCCCCGTCCAGGGGCTCAGGCCACGCACACCACCATGCTGGTGACCGGAGTCCAGTTGGCGGTGGTGTCCTGTGAGGGCGAGTGGGGCGTGCGGTAGATGCCCGAGCTGGTGTACATCGCAACCCGGTCGTTGGTGCCGGCCAGGTTGTTGTACCACCAGCCGCCGCCGTACCACGGCATGCCGGTGGACCCGCACCCCCATTCCGCCCCGAACCCCTTCTCGGAGCTGTAGCCGCAGAAGTACCCGGCCCTGCAGGACGCTGCCAGTTCCGCCGGGGAATCCACGCCGCGCAGCAGCGTTGTTCCGTTGCCGAGGCTGATCCGTTCCACCCCGGCGGGGCTTGCGCCTGCCGTCTCGCCCGCTGCGGACGGCGCCGCCGTGGCGGTCGCCGCCGCCAGCAGCAACCCGAGGACCGCGAGCGTGCCCCGGGTCCGGCGTGCGGCATGGGTGTGTCGAACGTGCATGCGCTTTCTCCTTTACCTGGATGGCTGGTTGCCCAGGCTGACGCGTGGGCCCACCTGCCACCAGGCTGTGAGCTGTCCGGGCTTGTCCGGGACAAGGGGACCGCCGTTGACCAGCGTTGTCCGACGGCGCTGGGGCCTGGGCCCCGGGCCATAGCCCGACCTCGTCGGCAGCTCCGCCCGGCCTGGGCTCGCTACACCGGCGGTGGTGTCCAGCACTCGGGGCCGCCGCCGCGCCAGTCGACCAGGGCGGGGTCCGTGACGTCGAAGTCCTCGGCGTTCTCCATGCCCCTCGAGGCGAGGAAGACGGCGATGTCGCTGATCCGGTACGCCGTGCCCAGGCTCTGGCCGTCGCACCGCACCCGGCGCCACCCGCGGTGGTCCGGGGGGTGTACCACCACGCGGGGAGGCGGGGCCGGCGCGTCGGGTCCCGGGTCGTTTCCGGGGCAGGCGCTCGTCATGCCGCTCTCACCCAGCCTCTGGCCCTCGCTGCGCGGCGGAGCTCGACCGGGCCGCCCGCCGTACGGGCCGGGCGCGACCAGTACGGATGGGCGGCGATCGCGCGCGAGAGCGCGATCAGCCGGCGGCGGAGCGGGGTCGTGCCGGCGGTCGCGGGCCGCCGGGCCAGTTCCCGGTAGGTACGGAGCCACTCGGCCTGGAGGGAGACCAGGTCGTCTGGGAAGGAGGTGCACTGCATCCACTAATTCAAGCATGTGTTCGATTTATGGCGCGAGTGGAGCCATGCAGGCCAAGGACGGGACGGAGTCGCTGCGCGCCTCCCTGCGCAACCGCGCAACCGCGATTGCGGCCCGCTGCGGAGACTCGTCCTGAGACAGAGGTGACGCCGCCAAGTGACTTCAGGGGGCGGCGTCGGGAAGAGTCGCGGACTCAACAGCGGGCAAGCGTTCCGCCGTCCAGGGTCGATTTGTCGCTGAACACCCAGCCTTCGGTGTCCGTGCCCGCGATACGGGCGTAGATCCACTTGTTGGCCTCGGCGTTGGTGACGTAGCAGTGGTAAAAGACCTTCGTGCCGGACTTGACCAAGGTCACATAGGAGCACGCCGCGTACGGACCGGAGTAGAGGTGGGTCTCCTGGGCCGCGTGGCCGTAGCCGTTGCTGCTGTTCGCATGGGCCCAGCCGGTGCACGCCGTCGGCACCGGGGTGGGCTCCTTCACCGTGGACCCGGGAGTCGCCTTCGGAGAGGCTGACGGGTTCCCGGCCGGCTTGCCGCCTCCGCTGCCCGGCGATGCCGTGGGTCCGGTCTCTCGGCCCCCGTCCTTCTTCGACGGGGTGCCGGACGGCGTCCCGCCGGGGCCGAGGGACGTGCCGCCCGCGCCGGGCACGTCACCGCCGGCAGGGGTGCTCGCCGTGGGAAGCGCGGTGCTCGATCCGCCGCCCTCGACGCCTCGCATGTCCACGAGGGCGTAGGCGACTCCGCCGCAGGTGAGGACGGTGGCGGCCGTCACCGCGACGATGGTACGGGTGCGGCGGCGCCCGCGGACCGTCGTGGCACGGGTCTCGGAACCGCTGTGGTGACCGGCGGGTATGCCGGGCCCCATGCCCCGCTGCGCGGCGCCCGCCTGCGGAGGGGCGGCGTACGGGCCGGCCGGCATGTAGGGAGCGACGGGCTGGGGGGCGGGCTGGGAGAACGGTGCCGCGACGACGGGGCCGAAGCCCGGCGGAGTGACGGGCTGGGGCGCCGCCGGTGCCACCGCGAGGTCCGCCGCCTTGCCCTCGGCGACCGCCTCCAGCATCTCGCGCGCCTGCGCGGCGTCGGGCCGCTGCAGCGGATCCTTGGCCATCAGCGCCTGCAATACCGGCGTGAGCGGTCCGGCGCGCCGGGGCTCGGGCAGCGGTTCGCTGACGATCGCCGCCAGCGTGGACCACACCGACGTACGGCGGAAAGGCGAAGCGCCCTCCACGGCCGCGTACAGCGTCATGCCGAGCGCCCAGATGTCCGACGCGGCACCCGGGACCTGGCCCTGTGCGCGCTCCGGTGGCAGGTAGTCGAGGGAGCCGACGATCTGACCGCTCTGGGTCAGCTTGGCCAGGGCCTCGTCGCCGGAGGTCTCCATGCTGGCGATGCCGAAGTCGGTGAGCACGACCCGGCCGCTGCGTTCGAGCAGTACGTTGCCGGGCTTGACGTCCCGGTGGAGGACCCCGGCCCGGTGTGCCGCGTCGAGCGCGTCCATCAGCTTGGCGCCGATGGCGGCTGCTTCGCGCGGATCCAGTGAGCCGCGCTCCTCCAGCACGTTGTCGAGGGAGGGCCCGTCGACCAGCTCCATGACGATGACCGGCAGCCCCTGCTCCTCGACCACGTCGTGCACGGTGACCACACCGCTGTGACGGATACGGGCGGCGGCCTGCGCCTCCCTCTGCATCCGGACCCGCAGATCGGCCAGTTCGGCCGGGGAGGCGTCGGTGTAGGCGCGCAGCACCTTGACGGCGACCTCGCGGTTCAGCAACTGGTCCACCGCCCGGGCGACGACACCCATGCCACCGCGGCCGATCGTCGCGGTCACGCGGTATCGCCCGCCCAGAACCTCGCCGGCCAGATCCGCGCCGTTCGCCCCCGTCACCTGTCAACTCCCGTTCGTCGCACTGTTCGAATCCCGCCATGTGTCGGGCACCAGGGTAGGGGTTCGCGTATGTGCGAGTGCGCAGGGCCCGGGTCGTCGGCGCGCAGGTTGCCCCCCTTCCAACAACCATGATCACCAAGACATCTCATCTGGGATCAGCACGATGTGGCCGGGGCCTGTTCGAGTGCGAGGCGGAACAGGCGGGCGGCGTCCCGCGCGGGCAACGCCGCGTCGGCGGCCGCCCCGTTCGCGCGGCTGGTCCGAGGCGGCGAGTGCCCGTGCTGCATCTCGATTCCGGCATCAACGAACCCTGTGCCCAACCGTGTTGGTGTGCTGCATTCTGGGCCTGAGCCGGATCGAGGGGGGAGCCTGGCGGGCCGAAAGCCTCCAGGGCGTCCGCGGTCCGCGACAACCCTATGTTTCAGGAGGAGCTAGGTGAGTCTGAGCGGGCTGCGCGCGGGGGACCCGAAGCGGATCGGCGAGCTGACGCTGGTCGGTCGACTGGGTGCAGGTGGCATGGGTGTCGTCTACCTGGCACAAGGTCCTGACGGCCGGCTGGTCGCCCTCAAGCGGTTACGGGAAGAACTTGCCTCGGACTCCGAGTTCCGGGCGCGGTTCCGGCGTGAGGCCGCGACGTTGCTGCGCGTTCAGGGCACGTGCACGGCACAGGTGTTGGCGGTGGAGGCAGAGGCGAGCAGCCCGTTCGTCGTCATGGAGTACGTACAAGGCCCCACGCTGGCGGAGCACGTGGGCGAGCACGGGCCCCTGCGTGGTGACATGGCGCACGCCTTCGCCGTCGGGCTCGCCGAGGCGCTCGTGGCGATCCACCGGGCCGGCATCGTGCATCGCGACCTCAAGCCCGGCAATGTCCTCCTGTCGGACCAGGGCCCGAAGGTCATCGATTTCGGCATCGCACGGGCCGACGACGCGACGGCGCTGACCCGCACCGGCATCGCTGTGGGGACCGTGGGATACATGGCACCGGAACAGGTTCGCGGCCAAGCCGGACCTCCGGCCGATGTGTTCGCCTGGGCGCTGACGGTCGCGTATGCCACCACTGGACGGCCCCCGTTCGGCACGGGGCCGACCGAGGCGGTGCTCTACCGGGTCCTGCACGAAGAACCCGACTTGGACGGTGTTCCCTCTCACCTCAAGCCACTGCTGATGTCGGCCCTGGCCAGATCGCCCGAGCGGCGTCCCGCCCCCGGAAACCTGCTCTCCGAGCTGACCGGTGGCAAGGATCCTCGGACGGTCCTCGACGGCGACGGCGACGGCGACGGCGGCGCTGATGCCGACGCTGTCAGCACCGTACTTGCCACTGCCTGGCAGATGCCTGAACCGGCCGCGTCGCCGACCCCGCTGCTGAAGCAGCGCACCACGCGGAACGCTGCTGCGACAGTGCTGGTGCTCCTCCTGACTGCCGGGGTCCTGTGGACGGTCCTGCCCGGCCGAGGCCACTCGACCGCCTCGAACACGACGCAGCCTCCGCGTCGACCGGCGAGCACGGCCCCCTTCTCGTCTCCCACGACGTCAGCGGCGCCCACCCCTCCCAGGACGAGACCTCCATCGGCTGCGTCCGGGACGACGGCGCCGTCCACACCAGCGGTGACCGGACCGCCTCCACCGCCGTCATCACCTGTTGCGTCCACGGGCCCGATCACCAACACCCACAGTGGATTGTGCATCGACACCGACGGTCCGCAACGACCCGGACTCAACGTCGTGCTCCGTGCGTGCGGGATCTACAGCGGTCAGATCTGGGGCTACGACGAGACGAGCCTGCACCTCACGAACACTCCCAGCGGCCTGTGCCTCGACACGAACGGGAAGCCCGCCGTCGGCGTCACGGCCGTGCTCAATCCGTGCGGCTACTACAGCGGCCAGCAATGGCACTACGACGCCGGTGCCGGCCGGTTCACCAACCCGGCGAGCGGCCTGTGCCTGGACACGGGCGGACCCCCGGAACTCAACCTCGACCTGGTGCTCAACCCCTGCGGAAACCACACCGGCCAGGGCTGGCAGATGTGAACGCCGCCCGAAGGATGCCGCCTTCGCTCGACCGGCCCGCGCATACCGGCGGCCGGGCCGGCCCGGTGGCCGGCCGGCCGTTGCGCGGGGAGCGGTGTCAGCAGCCCGAAGTCCAGGTGTGTGAGCCGCCCCGGTCGTTGGCGCCACCGTTGTAGCCGACCTCCTGGCCGGGGGCCAGACAGAGGGTGACCCCGCCCGTGAGTTCGCGTCCGTCGTAGACCTTGACGTGGTCCTTGACACCCGGTCCGGAGATCCCGTGGTTCGCCCACGAGGAGTCCTGGTTGTTCATGTTGCCCTCCCACCAGCGGTCGTCGCCCGAGTGTTCGATCTTCATGCCGTCGAAGTTGGCGTGCGTCCAGACGCAGAAGTAGCCGCGGCGGCACTCGGCTGCCTGCGAGGCGGCGGCGGTGGCCAGGACCGCGGCAGTGGAGAGGACAGCAGTCGCGAGCAGAACGGTGAGGCGCTTCATCGGGGCATGTCTCCTTGGAATGGGGGTTGGTTGAGCACGGTGGTGGCTTCGGAGAGGGCACGGGTGCGCATGCGGTGCCAGTCGGCGAGGTCGGCGCGGTGCCGGTCGCGGACCTCGCTCAGGGGCCGGTGGGTGTGGGAGGCCTCGGCTTCGAGGTTGTTGACGATGACCGACACGCGGAACCAGCGGCGCTGATCGCCGTAGAGCCGCTGCTGGGCGGCGCCCAGGCAGCCGTCGGTGTGGGCGCGAACGACGTACCCGGTGGGCAGGGTGAGGGAGAGTTCCGTCGGACCCTTGCCGAACAGGGCGGCGGTGATCTGCTGCTCGTCGGTCGGCGGCGGACTCTCGCCGGGATGGGGAGGGGTGAGGCCCTGGCGCATGAGACAGGCGTCGGTCAGTGCCCGGGTGGCCGCCTTGATCGTCTCGTCCGGAGCCGGGACGGGCGCGGCGGCCGAGCAGCCGGTCAACAGGCAGCCCAGCAGTGGCAGGAGGCCGGCCGCCGAGCGGGGCGACGGGAGAGGAATGCGCACCAGGGGCCGGGCCTACTCGGCAGGGCAGCCCTGCACCCGGTCAGCGGGTCCGTATGGGCGGCCCGAAACCCGTGCAGGCGCTTCACCTGCGGTGAACGAGGAGAACGCTGTGCAGGGCACGCACTGTGCCGCAGCCTCACCCGTGGGGGTATCCCGCGTCCACGGAAGCGCAGACGCTCGGGCCGCATCAGGCATGCACGGGCTGCATCAGCGCGATGCGCACGCCCGTCGCGGCCGGCCGGCCGGGCGGGGGCGGTCACGCTGATGCAGCCCGCCGAGGGCGTGCTGCGGCACCATCGCCTGCTGCTAGCCGACGAGCATTGACCCCGACCGCCGGGATGAGGAGTTTCGTGGTTCCCTCAGGTGTCGGCTGTGTCCGGGCCGCGCAGGGCGCTGGTCAGCGGGGCCAGTACGCGCCATCCCGTCGTCTCGTACAGGGACCGACCCTCTGGTGTCGCGCCCAGTACGCCTGCCGCAGCCCCCTGTTCCGCGGCGGCCTCCGTAAGCCGGTGCATCACCAGGCGTCCCAGGCCTCGGCGCTGGTGGGCCGGGTCGGTCTCCACCTGGTCGACGACGGCGCTGTGGCCGGTGACGGCGACTTGGCCGCGCGCGGCGAATGCGCCGTCGGCGGTGCGCACCAGAGCGCGGGTGACGCCGTCCCGGGTCCAGGTGTTCATCTGGTAGCCCTCGGGAAGGGGCCCCGGGGCCCGGGTGGGGGTGATGGGCAGGGAGGCGGACATCAGGTAGCCGGATCCGCCGGCGAGGTGCCAGCCAGGGGCGAGCCAGGGTTCGAGTGCCTCCGGTGGAACGAAGGCCTTCAGCCAGACGCCGGGTGCGGTGGCGTGCTGGGTGATCTCGTGGACGGTTGCTTCGTCTGCAGAGTGCAGTACGTGCCGCATGACGTGTCCGTGGAGGCCCACGTCGACGGTGAAACCCCAGGCGGACGGCACGGGTTCGGCTGCGCCGCGCGAAGCGGACCAACCGTGAACCCATGCCCGTACGGCCTCGGCCGTGTGCGCGAAAGGCAAGACTTCCCCCTCGTAGGTAACAGGTGAGCTCCGTGGGTGATTATTACATCGAGGGTGGGGTGGAGGGCGGTGGTGCCGCTCGCGAGCCTGGTCCTCGGCCTCGACGAAAACGGCCAGCGCCAGGTCGGCTGGGCGGGGGCCAACGCCCTGGACTTCGATGCTCCGGCGAAGGCCGGCGACTGCATGCCCACGGAGGCCGGCACCTGGGTGATCAAGGGCGGCTTCACCCTCCGTTCGTGACGGAGGCCGGCAGTCGCGGAGGTCGAACAGCTCCTCGGTGTCATCGAGGACGAGCCCCGCGTCGGGCCGGAGGCCCGCAGGTCTGCGTTCTGCTGTTGCGGCCGCGGGGCCGAGCGGGTGACGGGGGATCGTTCCTGCGCGTGCGGTCCGTGATGTCCCCGCCGGCCCGGCCGCGCTGCGCCGTTAGCGTCACGCGGAATGACCCCCGCTCTCCCGCCGAGCGGCGGACACCGGCCGGCCCTCGCCCCACCCACGGGGCGCACGGTTGCCTCCGGAGCCGGCCAACCGGATCCGGCCGGGACGGGTCCGGATGCCTGGCGGTGCCGCGCGGCGGGTCCGGAGCAGCCCGCTACGCAGGAAGGCATCTCGTGCCCGTACCGACGACGATCGACCACGCCACGAAGAAGCACAGCCCGGCGCTCGCCTACTGGATGGTCCAGGCGGCCGCCCTCGCCTACAAGGACGAGGCGGCCGTCGAGACCCAGGCTCGGGAATGGGGCTTCGACCGCGTATCTCACCACCACACGCGCTTCACGCCGCCGTTCCCGCTCGAGGACACCCAGGCGTACACGATCGCCAGCGACAAGATGATCATCACAGGGTTCCGGGGGACCGAACCGGCCCAGATCCGCGACTGGCTCTCCGACGCCACCACCCCGCCGTGGCCGGGTCCGGCCAAGACCGGCTTCGTCCACTACGGCTTCGGCCAGGCCCTCGACTCCGTCTTCCCCACCGTGAAGGAGGCGCTGGCCGACTTCCGCGACAACGATCAGAGCGTGTGGTTCACCGGCCACAGCCTCGGTGGCGCCCTCGCGATGCTGGCCGGCTGTCGCATGTACCTGGAGGAGCCGCGCCTGCAGGCCGACGGCATCTACACCTACGGGCAGCCCCGCACCTGTGAACGGGCCCTGGCGGCCGCCTGCAACAAGAGCTTCAAGGACCGGCTGCACCGTTACGTCAACAACAACGACATCGTCCCGCAGCTGCCGCCCGAACCCGTCTACACCCACGTCGACACCCTGCACTACATCGACTCCACCGGGCGTATCCGCTCGTCCATGCCGCTGCTGGGCGCTTTGGGCGACCGGGTCAAGGGCGCCACCGCCGACCTCCTGGCCCCGACGAGCGATGCCGTGCGCGACCACCCCATCAAGCAGTACGTCACCGCCATGGAGAAGAACCTCGTCTGACACGCCGGCCGGGCGCCGGTGCCGGCGGGCGGCCACCGCATGCAGGCGGCGGCAGCGCTCCGCACATCAGCTCGGTGTGCGGAGCGCCGCTCCATGGAGGACTCAGGCGCGGTTTCCTCTCGGGGGAATCCACATGCTCAGGCCCCCCGTGCAGCCAGGGTCCGGGCGGCGGTCTTCTCCAGGTGCGCGGTGAACAGCGCGGCCGGGTCCGCGACGCCGAGCCGGTGCAGCGAGACCATCGCCGTCACGAGTACGTCGCACACCTCCGCTTCCACGTCCTGCCATGTGTGGGACCGGCCCTTGCGGGGATTGGTGCCGGTGGCACCGATGACGGCCTGGGCGGCTTCGCCGAACTCCTCCCCGATCTTGAGTACCTGCAGTACGCGGCGCTGCTCGGCGGGCACATGGGCGGCGGCCTCGTCGAGGAAGACGGCAAGCTCCCCGGTGATGTCCCAGGCGTTCTTCTCCACGGTGGTTCCCCTTCGTCCGGCTGTTGTCCGTTCTCAGTCCTGTCAACGAATCGACGGTGCCCCGGATGCTCGAACGCCCGTTGCCGGCGGTCGGGCGGAACTCACCGCCTGGACGATCCGTCATGCCCCCGCCCGGCTGCGGGCCCGGACCCGTCGGCCGTGGCCCTGCCGGTCGTCGTCCCCAGCCCATTCGGGGGATACGCGGGCTGCATCCGGCGCGTCTCCCGCCCTGCCGGGGCATCCCTTGGTGGAAAGACAAGGGAGACATGATGCCGCTCTATCTATCGAGGTTCAGCTACACACCGGAGACTTGGGCGAGGCTGACCGTCAGACCCGAGGACCGCACAAAGGCCGCTCAGGCGTACATCGAGTCCGTCGGCGGGAAGCTCCACGGCTTCTGGTACGCCTTCGGCACGCACGACGGATACAACCTGTGGGAGGCTCCCGACAACGTGTCCATGGCGGCGGTTGCGCTGGCGATCAGCGGAGGCGGCGCGCTGAGCTCGTTCGAGACGACGGTCCTCCTGACCGTCGACGAAACCATGGACGCCCTGCGCAAAGCCGAACGGGTCAAGTACCGGGCGCCGGGTGCGTAGCGGTCCAGGCCGAGGCGTCCTCGTGAGCCGCCGCTGCGACGACCTGCACGCGGGCCGCCACGACTCGGCGCGGATGCCGTGGGCCTGGGCGGCGTGGACGTGCTGACGCGTGCCCCGTAAGGCCGTTGTCGCCGCCTCCGGCTACCTTGCACGTTCAGCACACAGCCGAGGCAGGACGCAGGAACAGGGGGCGGCAATGGTCGTCGAGGTGGGGTAAGCGCAGGCGTGGGACCTGGAATCCCGGGCGCCCTGGCGGCCGATATCCGCCGGGGAGGCCCGGGAGCGGGATGCCGCCGGGCTTCCTTACGCCGTGGTGTACCGGGAGCCGGGCCGGGAGGCTCCGCTGGAGGTCCGGCTCGTCTCCTGGCGGGACCACTACGTCGGGCTGTGGGTCTACGACGCCCAGGGCCGCCGCACGTACGACCTGGACATGCGGCTGCTGGCACTACACCGGCCCGGAGATGGCGTGCGGCGGTACCCGGACGGGCAGACGGCGGAGTTCGATGTGCACTGCCCCCGGACGGCGGTCGAGCTCTCCGCCGACGGTGCCGCCCGCATCTCGCACCAGCCCGAGGGCATGCGGGGCGCCTCCCTGGAGGCCGAGGTGTCGGTGGCCGAGGAGGACCTCTGGTCGGCCCGCCCGGATTTCGACGACTGGCCGGCGCTCCCGGTCGCGGACGCGCTCCCGGACCGGGTCGCCGCGAAGCTGGTGTCCGCGGCGTCCGGCTGGCGCGGGGAGCCCTCCCGGCTGCGCGGGTCCACCGACTTCGACCGGGTCTTCCGGCCCGGCACCCACATCGGCGACGCCCCGGTGGCGGCCTGGGAGATGGCGCTCGGCCCGGGGACGAT
Organism: Streptomyces sp. R33; assembly: GCF_041200175.1. NCBI lineage: Bacteria > Bacillati > Actinomycetota > Actinomycetes > Kitasatosporales > Streptomycetaceae > Streptomyces > Streptomyces sp. R33. The sequence continues at coordinate 7,713,525 of NZ_CP165727.1, forward strand.
ACGCTCCGGCTCCGTGCGGGAGCGGCCTTCGGCTTCGGCACGGACGGGGCAACGGGCGCCTTCGGCGACGCCGCGGTCTGGCAGGACCTGCGGGACCTGCTGGAGCGGGCGAACTGGCAGGGATCACCCGAGGCCGACAAGCTCGCCGATTCGGCCGCCGGCATGCACCTCGACGGCGGCGGCCTGGGCGCGGACCTGGCGGTCTTCTGCACGGGCAGCGATGGCGTCCACCCGGTTTGGGTGGGCCGGTCGGCCTCCGGAGAGGTCGACTGCGTCGACGTCCAGACTGCCTTCGAGCTGGACCTCGACGCCTGAGCTCGTCCGCTGAGTGCGGTTCCGTGTCCACGTGAACGGTCCGGCCTGCGGCGGGAACCAGGCGGCGGTGGAGCGTCGGACCATTCTGATCGTGGTTCACACGTTCCCCATGACCCTGCCCGCTTCACTGGTGGAGGCGCACCGCGTCGATCTGGCCTCCAAGCCCCCGACGGCTGGCCTTCGCGGTGTTCGACGTTGCGACGGCCGCGTCCGGCGATACGTACGTACTGGGCGGGGCTCGCCGCGCCGTTGCCGGACTCCGGCGCAGCCTCCCAGGACCCGGCCGAGCGGGACTTCACGTACGGGATGGTCACCCGGTACGGGCCGGTCGGCGGCGCGAACCGGCCGTCACCGTCACTGACCGAGCTCGTCTCGTCCTGCACGAGGCGGCCCTGCGAGTGGGGTGCGCCCCCGCCGGCGAGCTGCTCCTCGTGCACCGCGAGCAGAACCTGCTCCTGCGCGTGCCGGTACCGGAGGACCTGGGCGATCTGCCGGCGGCCTTGGAGGATGCCCCGCGGGCGTACGGGGCCCAGCGCGCCGCGCTGAAGAAGCAGTTCACCCCCGTGAACCGGCACTGGGCCGAGGCCTCGGCGAGGGTGCACCGGTTCTGAGCCCCGGCCGGCTGCGCGGTCCGCTCAGAGGCGCGGGATTCGCCGACGCCGGTCTGCTCGGGCGGATCACAGCGCCGGGCAGGCGGCCTGGGTGACCTTGCCGGCCTTGTCGGACACTCGGCGCGGGATCGACCTGGCGGGGAGCGCTGTTCGGGCTGCCCTGCCCTCAGGGCGGACGACGCTACTTTGACGACACCCCCAGGAGACGGTCCACGAGGAGTTCCGGGTAGCCGGAGGCCGGCGGGTCGATGCCGAAGATCGCCCGCAGGTAGAGCGGTGCGACGAGCTGGTCGAGGATCTGGTCGAGGGGTGGGGGGACCTCGCCGCGGGCGGTGGCGCGGTCGCGGATGCGTTCGATGGCGCCGATGCGGCGCTCGAACTGCTGCGCGCGTTCCCCTTGGGCTGTGGCGCTGCCCGGCATGGACAGGGCGACGGCGCGGATGAGCAGTCGCCCTTCCGGGGTGCGGATGCTCGCGACGCCCGCTTCGGCCCATGCCGTCAGGTCGCCCCGCAGGGTTCCGGTGTCGGCCAGCGGCCAGTCCCGTTCGAGGCGGGTGACGACCACGTCGGCCAGGAGCGCCTCCCGGCTGCCCCAGCGCCGGTAGACGCTGGTGTGGTTCACCCCGGCGCGTTGCGCGACCGCGGGGATGGTCAGGTCCGCCCCCTCGGGGTCGGACAGCAGGTCGATGACGGCCTGGTGGACCGCTGAGCGGACCTGCTCGGGGCTCTTGCGAAGGCGCGGGGCCGGTTGTTTCGAAGTCACCCCCACATCGTAAGCACAACTATTTGCTTAGTGGCGTCCGCAGGGTCTACAGTCCCCTCGTACGCACAGATCTGTGCTTAAGGAGAGTGTGATGAAGCCGCTGCTGTTCCCCGACAACACCCAGTTCTGGTACGAGACCCTGCGCTCGATGAGCCACATCGCCTACGGGGGCGCCGACTTCGGCGAGGTCGTCTCCACCAGCGAGCGCATCAAGGAAGGCGACTACGACAGCTGGCACGAGGAGTGGATGGCGACCGCCGACCGGGTCGCCGCCGAAGCCCAGCGGGCCCTGGACGCGGGCCACACCATCAGCGCCCGGGACGGATTCCTGCGCGCCTCGAACTACTACCGCTCGGCGGAGTTCTTCCAGCACGGTCACCCGTGCGACCCCCGCCACGACTACGCCTACGACCGCAGCGTGACCTGCTTCCAGGCCGCAGCCGCGCTCTACACCCCCCGCATCGAGCCGGTCCGCATCCCCTACGAGGGCACCACCCTGCTCGGCTACCTCTACCGGGCCGACGACACCGGCACGCCCCGCCCGACCCTGATCATGCACAGCGGTTTCGACGGCACCGCCGAGGAACTCCACTTCAGCGGCGCGCTGGCCGCCGTGGAGCGCGGGTACACCGTCCTGACCTTCGACGGCCCGGGGCAGCCCGGCCCCCGCCACCACCAGGACCTGGTCTTCCGCCCGGACTGGGAGAACGTCATCACCCCGGTCGTCGACTTCGCCGAAACGCTCCCCGAGGTCGACAACAGCCGCATCGCGCTCCTCGGGAGCAGCATGGGCGGCATACTCGCCCCCAGGGCAGCAGCCTTCGAACACCGCCTCGCCGCCCTGATAGCCGTCGACGGCGTCTACGACCTCGGCCAGATATCCACCCGCCACCTCCCCGGCGACCGCGACCAGGCGGAACGGCTCCTGCGCGCGGATTCCGCCCCCGAACTCGACGCCCGCCTCGATCAGATCATGGATCAGGACGCCACCGCACGGTGGGCGATCAACCACGGCATGTACGTGATGGGCGTCGACACTCCACGGGCCTTCAGCGCCTCGTACCTCGACTACACCCTCGACGGCGGCATCGCCGAGCTGATCCAGTGCCCCACCCTCGTGTGCGACGCCGCCGAGGACGAGTTCTTCAAGGGACAGCCCGAGCAGCTCTACGAGCACCTGACGTGCCCCAAGACCCTGATGCTGTTCACCGCCGAGGAAGGCGCCGGCGCCCACTGCCACCCCGGCGCCATGCGCCTGGCCCTCGCCCGCATCTACGACTGGCTGGACACCACCCTCGCAGCCACGGCCTGAGCGGCCCGCGCCGAACCCACACCCACACCCACGTACTCACCCGAAGGACGCGTCATCATGAACCGCACCGGAATCGAAGCCGCCCTCAACGACCTGCTCTTCAACCACGACATCACCCTGGAGGAGGCCGCCGAGCGCCACTTCACCCCCGGGTACCGCCAGCGCACGGACGGCGAGTGGGCCGACCGCGCCGAGTTCCTCGACCACATCAGCCACCTGCGCGGAATCGTCGCCGGCGGCACGGTCGAGGTCCACGACGAGCTGTACGACGGCAACAAGTACGCCGACCGGCACACCTGCCACATCACCAAGAACGACGGCACCACCGTCACCATGGAGGTCTACGTCTTCGCCGACCTCGCCCCCGACGGCCGCTTCCACCGCATCGAGGAAACCACCCTGATGCTGAGCGGTTCCGACGCCGACCGCAACATCGGCAGCGCCCGCTGAACCCCCACCATGCCGACGGGGGCGGGCGGTGCGGGCGGCCGGGCCGACAGGCTCGCCTGCGCTGCTGCCCCGTCCCGCAGGCAGCGCCCGGCAAGGTGAGCGAGCGGCCCCTGGCCGGGCGCGGCAGGAGCCCTCGGGCCGGTTGTCGGCATTCGGTCGTGCAAAGGGGTTCACCGGGCGCGGCTGCTGGGGTAGAGAGAGCGGGGGCTCACGCGGTGGGGACGGGGCCCATGCGAAGGGACGGGCGTGTCGTTTCTGGTGGAGTTACCCGTGGGCGCAGCGGGCGCGGCGTCCGATGTGGTGAAGGTGGAGATCGCGGAGGCGGGGGAGGGGCTGGTCCAGGTCGCTCGACCGGGTCAGGTCGTGGCCCGGGCCACGCGGTCTCTGGGGGAGATGCTGGCCGGGGTCCGGCCGGTCGCACAGCGGTTCGTCGAGAGCTTTCGCGGCATGGCCGACGCGCCCGACGAGATCGTGGTCGAGTTCGGGCTGTCGCTCTCCGCCGAGGCCGATGTGGTGATCTCCAGCACGGCGGCCGAGGCCAACTTCAGTGTGTCGCTGACCTGGCACAAATCGCCGCCCACCGACTCCGATACCCCCTCGGCCGCGCCTGCCGCGTCCGCCGGCCCGGCACAGTGATCCCGTCGCCCCCCGATGCCGTCGGGGCGGCGGGTCCGAGGGTGCTCGACGCGGCCGTGCTGCGCATCCGCGGCCGTGCTCCGGCTGAGCGCCCCCTTGTCCGGCGCGCGTCCCCTCCGGCCGGTCGAGGCCCAGGACGTGTGGGGCCATCCCGCACGTTGCCTTCGGCTTTCCCTCCGGCCGCCCCGGTGGGGTACGGCATTCCGGCGTGCTGCGGACCGGCAGGTCAACGGCTGGGTACAGGCTCCGCCACCGCCATCATGCCGACCACGCCCGGGAGTTCGTCGTCCCAGACCGGCCGCCGCTGAAGCCAGTGAGACCCGGTAGCCGTTGGCGGCCAGGTCGACTCCGTGGATCCTGCGGCGAGTTACCTGATCCCCACCCGGGACTGCTGTCGGCCGTGCCGGACTTGAGGGATCTGGTCCTTCCGCCCTCGCCGTACCCCAGCCTGTCGCCGTTCCAGGAGGCCGATGCGCCGGTCTTCCAGGCAGGGGTGCCTTGTCCCAGGGCAGGTTCTCGTTCATCGACGTCTCCAAGGACGGCCGTACGGTCATCTACGCGGACGCCGACGGCAAAGGCGGCCCCCCTCGTCCTGGACCCCGACCTGTGGCAGCGCGAGCTGTGCAGCATCATCGGCCACCGCGAGTTCACGGCCGAGGAAAGGGGCAGCCTCCCGGTGAAGCCCCCGGACCACCCTGTCTGTACCGCTTCCTGACTGCCGGGGGGGGTGTGGTGGACGGCCGCCATGGCGGCTGTGGCGCGCGTCACATCGGCCGCATGTCACGAACGGGCCGACCGCTTCCGTCTGGTGGTCGTCAGCAGCAGGCGGAGGAAGGCGGAGCGATGGACGAACGGCACGGAGCAGGGGCGAGCACGCATCGTGTTCTGGTCCTGGGGGCGGGTTACGCGGGCATGTCCGCGGCGATCCAGCTCGCGGCCCGGGTCAAGGGACGCGAGGGCGTGCAGGTGACCCTGGTGAACGCGCAGGAGCGGTTCACCGAGCGGATGCGGCTGCACATGACCGGGACCGGGCAGCGGCTCGCCGAACTGAGCATCCCGGAGCTGCTGGCCGGCACGGGTGCGCAGTTCGTGCGCGGCTGGGTGACGGCGGTGGACGCGGACGCGAGGACCGTACGGATCGACGATGACCGGATCCTGCACTACGACACGCTCGTGTACGGGCTGGGCGGCGTGGCCGACACAGCGGCGGTGCCGGGGGCCGAGGACCACGCGTACACCCTGAACGGCGTGCAGGACGCCGGGGTGCTGGCCGACCGGCTGGCCGGGCTCGGCAGCGGCACGGTGGTGGTCGCGGGCAACGGGCTCACCGGCATCGAGTCGGCCGCGGAGATCGCCGAGCAGTATCCGGAGCTGAACGTCGTGCTGCTGGGCCGGAGCGAACCCGGCGCGGCCATGAACCCGAAGGCCAGGACGTATCTGCACGCCGCGCTCGAGCGTCTGGGCGTCCAGGCGCGTGGCGGGGCCGAGGTGGTGAAGGTGCTGCCCGATGCGGTCGAGCTGGCGGGCGGGGAGAGCATCCCCGCCGACGTGGTCCTGTGGACGAGCGGTACGCGGGTGTCGCCGCTGGCGGCCGCCGCCGGGCTGACCGTCGACGACCGCGGCCGCATCGTCACCGACGCCGCGCTGCGGTCGGTATCGCACCCGGAGGTGTACGCCGTGGGCGACGCGGCCGCCGTCCGCCAGGGCTACGGCGTCATGCACGGCACCTGCCAGGGCGGCATGCCGACCGGTGTGCACGCTGCGGTGTCGATCTTCCGGATGCTGAAGGGCAAGCAGCCCAAGCCCTTCCGATTCGGCTACTACCACACCCCGGTGAGCCTGGGGCGGCACGATGCGGTCGTGCAGTTCACCCGCCCCGACGACAGCCCCCGGCGGACGTATCTGACCGGCCGTACGGCGGCACGGTATAAGGAGACCGTGACTGCTTCCCCCTGGCCGACCTACGGCCGTATGAAGAAGATGCCCGCCTCGGGCGCGTTCTGGCCGCGCGGCGGCCGCTTCACCCGGGCCCAGGAGGTCCGGTGACCCAGCCGTCCGCGGACTTCGACCAGCAGATGTTCCACCAGCACCGCAATCTGCTGTTCTCGGTGGCCTACCGTTTCCTCGGCACTGCGGCCGATGCCGAGGACGCGGTCCAGGACGCCTGGATCAAATGGTCGGCCGCCGACCGCTCGCAGGTGGCCGATCCCAAGGCGTACCTGACGCGGATCGTGTCGAATCTGGCGCTGGAACGGCTGCGCTCCACCCGGTACAAGCGCGAAACGTATGTGGGGCCGTGGCTTCCCGAGCCCCTTCTCACCGGCGGGGACGCCGCCGAGGCCGTCACGGACGCCGAGTCGGTGTCGATGGCGATGCTGGTGGTGCTGGAGACGCTGAGCCCGCTCGAACGTGCGGTGTTCGTGCTGAAGGAGGTCTTCGACTTCAGCCATGCCGAGATAGCGGAGGCGGTGGAGCGCTCCGAAGTCGCGGTGCGGCAGGCCGCGCACCGCGCTCGGGAGCACGTACGGGCCCGTCGGCCGCGCTTCCCCACGGACCGCTCGAGGCAGCGCGAGGTCACCGAGCGGTTCTTCGCCGCCTCCACCGGTGGCGACGTCAACGCCCTGATGGAGCTGCTGTCCCCGGACGTCACCCTGTGGACCGACGGCGGCGGCAAGGTCCGCCAGGCCCTGCTTCCGGTCGTGGGCGCATCCACGGTCGCCGCCTGGTTCGCGGCCATCGGCACGGTCACCTACCAGGGCGTCGAGCCGGCCGACATGAACGCCGAACTCGTCGAAATCAACGGCGGGCCCGGCGTGCTGTTCAGCGGACCGAGCCGGGTGATCGCCACCGTCACCTTCGATTTCGACGCCGACGGCCGCATCGCCGCCATCCACAACGTGGCCAACCCGGACAAGCTCCGGGCCATCGCCGAAGGCACCACTCACCACCTCCGGACGCGGTAGGCCCGTACTTCGGGACGCGCTGTCCCGCGCGGTCCTGGTGCCGCCGCCGGGGTGCACGTGCTGATCGCCGGATACCGGCCAAAGGGTTGTGCCGGGGGCTTGTCCGGGGGAGGGGCGGGCAGGAGCCGGGGCATGTTGAGGCATCAGCGTGAGCTGCCCCGTCAGATCTCCGACGCCCATGTCGACGCACTCGTCGCGCTCGACCCGATCACCGGGACGTACCTCGGCACGTCCGTCGGCGCCGGGAGACTGCCCGACTACTCGCCCGACGGGGCCCTGGCCGAGGCCGGGCTCGCGCGCGAGACCCTCGTACGGCTCGCCGCCCACACGGACGGCGGCGCCGACGTCGAGCGGCGGTGCGCGCGGCTGCTGCGGGAACGGCTCGAGGCGGAACTCGCCCAGTACGACGCCGGCGAGCACCTGCGCGCCGTGAACAACATCTCCTCGCCCCTGCACCGGGTGCGCAAGGTCTTCGCCCTGATGCCGACCCGTACGCCCGAGGACTGGGCGGCGGTCGCGGAAAGGCTGCGTGCCGTGCCCGGGTGCCTGAGCGGCTACCGGGCCTCCCTCGCCGAGGGCGCGCGGCGCGGAACGACCGCGGCGCCCCGACAGGTACGGGCCAACGTGGCACAGCTGGAGGAGTGGCTGGGTACCGGGGGCGGCGGATTCGGCCGGCTGGCTTCCGGTGCGCCGCCGCACATGGGGGCCGAGGTGGGGGCCGCGGCGCGGGTGGCGGCGCGGGCCTTCGCGGAGCTGGGGGAGTGGTTCCGGCAGGAGTACGGTGCGCAGGCCACCGGCGCGGGTGCCGAGGACGCCGTCGGGCGCGAGCGCTACGGCCGCTTCGCGCGCTACTACACCGGCGCGGACCTCGACCTCGACGAGGCGTACGCGTACGGCTGGGAGGAGTTCCACCGGCTGCTGCCCGAGATGCGGGCCGAGGCGGAGCGCATCTTGCCCGGTGGCCAGGATCCGTGGGTCGTGCTGGCCTGGCTCGGGGAGCACGGCAGGAGCGTCCACGGCGTGGAGGAGACCAGGCTGTGGCTCCAATCGCTGATGGACGAGGCCGTGGAGGCCCTGGACGGGCGGCACTTCGACATCGCCGAGCCGGTCCGGCGCGTGGAGTCGTGCATCGCGCCGCCCGGTGGCGCGGCGGCCCCGTACTACTCGCAGCCGTCCCTCGACTTCGCGCGTCCGGGCCGGACCTGGCTGCCCACGCTGGGCCGGACCCGCTTCCCCACCCACAACCTCGTGTCCACCTGGTACCACGAGGGTTTCCCCGGGCACCATCTCCAGCTGGGACACTGGACGTTCGTCGCGGCCGACCTCTCCCGCTACCAGACCAAGGTCGCCAAGGTGAGCGCCACCACCGAGGGCTGGGCCCTGTACGCCGAACGCCTCATGGACGAACTGGGGTTCCTCACCGACCCCGCCCACCGGCTGGGCCATCTCGACGCCCAGATGATGCGGGCCGTCCGCGTCGTGATCGACATCGGCATGCACCTGCAGCTGCGCATCCCCGCCCACTCGCCGTTCCGGCCCGGAGAGCGGTGGACTCCCGCGCTGGCACGGGAGTTCCTCGGCCGCTACTCGAGCCGGCCCCCGGCCTACCTGGACAGCGAGATCATCCGCTACCTGGGCAGGCCCGCCCAGGCCATCTCGTACAAACTCGGCGAACGGGCCTGGCTGGAGGGACGGGAGCGGGCCCGGGCCAAGCAGGGCCCGGACTTCGACCTCAAACGCTGGCACATGGCCGCGCTCTCGCTCGGCTCACTCGGCCTCAGGGATCTGAGCGACGAACTCGGATCCCTGTAGGCACTTCGTGACTAGGGGGTGTCGTCAAAGTAGCGTCGTCCGCCCGTGAGGGCGGGGCCGGCGGGGTCTGGTGCGTGTGATCGCAAGGCGGAGGAGGGAGGCGACGCTCGCGTCGTCGACCGACGACAACGCCGCGAGCGCGCGTGCCAGACCCCGCCGGCCAGACGGGACTTTGACGACACCCCCTAGGGGCGCGCCGCGGTGTGTTCGAGGATGGTGCGGACCTCGGCGGTGATCGCGGTCTCGTTCCGCTCGAACTCGGGGCCGGTCAGCAGGTTCGGGTCCGCCGGGAGGCCGGTGAGGACCGGGGTGTGCAGGTGACCGCCGGGCAGCTGCGGGGCGAGGTCGCCGCGGAGGCGGTTGGAGCGGTAGGCCACCTCGTTCGACAGGTAGCCGCCCCCGCCGCCCTCCACCGCGCGCGAACCCGGCGTCGGGCCGTCCTCGCGGTCCACGGGTGCGGTGGCGCCCGCCGGGATCTCGGTGACGGCGGTGTTCAGGAGCACGGGGTACGGGCTCTGGACGGCGCCGGTCGCCGCGGCGGTCGGGAGCGTGGTCCGGATGAACTCGGCGCCCGGGGCGAGGCCGGGAGCGGTCACGGGGTGCTCGCGCGTGCCGCCGGAGAGGGAACCGGTGTTGTCGGGGTACGGATCCGCCGACCGGGACCGGCCGGCCCAGGCCTCCAGGGTGAAGAGGCCGGGGTAGCCCTGGCTGATGGTGGTGATGACGTCCGCCGCGCCGGGGCCGCCGGGAGCGCCGGCCAGGCGCGGGGCGAAGGCCCGCTCCACGATGCCGGCGTCGAAGTCGGCGTACCGCACGGGCAGGACGACGGCCCGGATCTCGGCGGGGCTGCCGTCGGCGAGGGTGATGCGGCGGCCGTTGAGCCGCAGGGCGGCGGAACCGGAGGGGTTGGCGCGGCGGAGCTCGGCGTCCAGACCGAAGGGGTCGAAGCCGCTGATGAACACGCGCCGTACGCCCGGAGCGGTCCGGAAGGCGTTGTCGGTGAGGCCGCGGGAGGCATCCTCGAAGCGGGCGCGCAGCGCGGTACGGTCGGCGGCGAAGGCGGGCTCCCAGCGGGCGAGCGCGGTGGTCATCGCCAGCCGGGTCCAGTACAGCGGCCGGTCGTCCCCGGCCGGGAGGTCACCGCCGGGCCGCTGCCCCTGGGCGCGGCGTACGGCGGACTGCCAGAGGGCCCCGCCCCAGCTGTCGAGCAGCCGCTCGGCCTCCGCGGGGCTCCGGACCCCGCACAGCGCGGCCGGAAAACGCCGTACGAAGTCCCCGAACCCGGCGCGCTCGACGAGGGCCGTGGTCCGCGCGTCCTCGAGCCGCGCCTGCTCGGCGTCGAGGGGCGCGGAGGGCGCGGTGCGGCAGGAGGAGGCGTCCTGTGCGTGCGCGGGTGCGGTGACGGCCAGGGGGAGGAGGGTGGCAAGAAGGACCGCGAAGGACGCGGCACGCCGTAAGAGCATCATGCAATGTGACATTACGCAGATAGGGCCAGCTCCCGACAGACGCCTTTCCGGTCACTCCGGCACAGGTGTGTCGCGCCGCCGCCGATGCAGCGTCGCGTCGAGGGCGGCAGACAGTTCGGGGATCGAAGGCCTCGCCGCCGGCTCGGGCAGCAGGCACCCGTCGATGGCCGCAGCCAGGGCGCGCGGGAGGCGCCGGCGGGCGGTCACCGGCGGGGCCGCCTCTTCGAGCTGCGGAAACCAGTCCGCGCCCCCGGTGTCCGTCGTGCCGTCGACCGTGTCGCCAATGTCGAACGGCACGTCGCCAGTGGCGAGTTCGTACAGCGTGATGCCGATGCCCCAGACGTCGGCCGCCGCCGACAGGGGTCCCCCGCACGCCTGTTCGGGGGCCAGGTAGCCGAACGTGCCCACGCCCGGCGGGGCGATGCCGGGCGGGCGGGCGACACTGAGGTCGAGCACTTTCGCGTGACCGCATTCCACCACGACGTTGGACGGCTTCAGGTCCAGGTGCAGCAGGCCCTGCCCGTGCAGGTAGTGCATCGCGGAGCACAGCTGCACGCCCAGGACGGCCACGTCCTCGGCGGCTGCCCGCCGGGGCAGACGGCCGATGAGGTGGGACAGCGTCTCCCCCGTCAGCGTTTCGAGGACGACGAGCGGCTCGGGAGACTCGAAGCTCTCGTACGCGCGGACCAGATGCGGATGCGTGAAGCGCCGGAGCCAGCGGCCCTCACGGACGAGCCGCTCTCCCAGCCGCGGATCGTCGCGGCAGTCGGGGCGCAGGACCTTCACCACGCACCGGCAGTCCCGTTCCTCGCTCCAGGCGTCGTAGAGGTCGAGCCAGCCGGTCCGGGCCAGGTGCGCCAGGACCTCGTACCCCGGCGCGGGGGACGTGCCGGGTGCGAGGGGCGGGGCCACGGGCCGGGTGGCGGTGGCAGGGCTCATGACCGGACCTTCGGGCTCACGACAGGACCTTCAGGGCGGTCGCGGCCGTGGGCGCGTCGGCCCCGGGCGCACCGCCGTTCGCGCGGTGCAGGCGGGCATAGGCACCGCCCCGGCGGAGCAGCTCCTCGTGCGTGCCGCACTCGACGACCCGGCCCCGGTCCAGGACCACCGTGGACGTCGCGTCGCGCACGGTGAGCAGGTTGTGCGAGATCACGACGGTGGTCCGCCCGGCCATCAGCCGGCGCAGCGGTTCCATGATCCGGCGGCCCGACTCGGCGTCCAGGCCGGTGGTCGGTTCGTCCAGGAGCAGTACGGGCGCGTCCCTGACCATGGCGCGGGCGATCGCCAGGCGCTGTGCCTGCCCGCCGGACAGCGTCCGGCCCCGCTGGCCCACCACGGTGTCGTAGCCCTCGGGGAGCAACCGGATGAACCCGTCGGCGTCGGCCGCGCGGGCCGCGGCCACGATGTCCGCCTCCGTTGCGCCGGGCCGGCCGTAGGCGATGTTCTCCCGTACGGTGCCGTGGAAGACGAGCGTCTCCTGCAGCACGACCGCGACGTTCTCGCGCAGTTCGGACAGCCGCAGCTCCCGCAGATCGGTGCCGTCGAGGAGGACCGCCCCCTGGTCCGGGTCGTAGAAGCGCAGTTGCAGCTTCCCGATCGTGGACTTGCCCGCGCCGCTCGCACCGACCAGCGCCAGCGTGGTACCGGGCTCCACGCGCAACGAGACGTCGCGCAGGGCCCACCGCGACGTGCCCGGATAGCGGAAGGAGACGCCGCGGAACTCGACATCACCCCGGGCGCGCCCGATCCTGCGGGCACGTGCGGCCTCCACCTCGACGACCTGTGGGCGCTGGTCGAGCAGTTCGATGATCCGCTCGGCCGAAGCGGACGCCGCGTAGAAGGTGGTCGTGAGCTGCGACAGGTCGCGGATCGGGCTGTAGAGCTTGCTCAACAGGGCGATGAAGACCAGTAGTCCGCCCAGCGTGAGCTGCCCCTGCGCCAGCTTCCACGTACCGAGGCCCATCACTGCCAGCGCGCCGGTCAGTTCGATCACCTCGACGACCGGGCCGTAGACGGAACGGATCCGGGCCGAGACCATCTCCGCGCGGAACCGGCCCATGCTCTCGCGGGCGAACCGGCCTTCCTCCGTCCCCTGCCGGTTGTACGCCTGCACCAGCGCGATGTTGCCGAGCGACTCCTCGGCTATCGCGCTGATCGAGCCGCTGCGCCGGCGCCGCTCCCGGGACGCGGCCCTGACCAGCCGGGAGAAGCGCCGGGCCGAGGCCCAGAAGAGCGGCACGATGATCAGCGCGAGGAGGGTCAGGTCCCAGCTCAGGTAGAAGAGCAGGCCGAGGAAGACGCCCAACTGGATGACGTAGTAGAGGGCGTTGGCCACTCCGGAGAGGAGGAACGTCTCGATCGCGTCGACATCGCCGGTGATGCGCGAGAGTACGTCCCCCAGCCGCCGCCGTTCGAAGAACCCGAGCGAGAGCCCCTGGACGTGCCGGTAGACGTCCGAGCGCAGGGCCAGCAGGAAGCGCTCGCCGACCCAGGTGGACATCACGTCGTCGGCGAACTCCAGAACCCCGGACAGGACGACGAGTCCCAGGTAGGCGAGTGCGATCCAGAGGAAGGGGCGCAGATCGCGCGGAACGAGGACCTCGTCCACCACGATCTTGAAGAGCCAGATCTCGGCCGCGTCGATGAGGGGGCCGATCATGCTGAAGAGGAGGATCGGGAAGAGCCAGCGCCGGCCGCCGCGCGTGTACGGCCAGAACCGCCGGAAGGCCTCACGCGGAGCGACCGGCGGCGCGGCGGCGACGACCGCATCGGGATCATCGGCCACCGACAGCAGCCGGTGCAGCGCATGCCACGCGAGACGCCTCATGGACGCGGTCCTCAAGGATTGCCGGCTGGGCGGTGCTAGGAGCGGGGTCCGCCCAGCCGTTCTCGGCGGTCAGCAGCCGCGACCGTGGCGGCCGTTGTTGCCGTGGTGGCCGTTGTTGCCGTGGTCCGTGTTGCGGTGGCGACGGTGCCGGCGCCTGCCGGTGGTGTCGTCGTGCCCCGAGGTCCAGTCCCTCTTTCCGTGACGGCGGTTTGCTGGGATGAGATGAGTGAAGATCGCCATGAGCTTTCCTCCTGGAGAGGCTTCTACAGGGGCATACGGTCCAGACGCTCCGGGAGATTGCCCTTTCCGGAAAAAATCTTCCTCCCGCCGCGGACGGCGCCCACGAGTGGGTGAATCGGCCCCCTTCGGGCCCGTCTGGTATGGGATGGCCCGGCACACCCTCATCCGATGGGAGACCCCACATGAAGATCCGTACTCTGGCCGTTGCGGCCTGTCTGGTCGTTGGTGCGACGCTGGGCGGGATCGGCAGCGCTTCCGCCGATGCCTCGGCCGAGGGCTATGCCATCGGCTCGCCGGGCATCCTCTCGGGCAACGTCGTCCAGGTGCCGATCCACATCCCGATCAACATCTGCGGCAACAGCATCAACGTCATCGGGGTGCTGAACCCGACCGCCGGCAACATCTGCATCAACCACTGACACACGCCCCGCATGCGGTGTCACCGGTCCCGTCCGGTGACACCGCCCGGCGTTACGGGACCCCGCGGATGCGGCGGACCAGTACCGACCCCGCCAGCGCCAGGGCCCCCGCGAACGCGTACAGCGCCGTGTACCCGCCGAAGTGGGTGACCACCGGCGCGGCGATCACCGGAGCCAGCACCTGGGGCAGCGCATTGGCGATGTTGATGACGCCGAGGTCCCGGCCCCGGTCCTCCGCCGTCGGCAGCACGTCCGTCAGCAGGGCGAAGTCCACCGACGTGTAGACGCCGAACCCGACCCCGAGGACGAGCGAGGCGACGATCGCCCCCGTCCAGGTCTGCCAGACGGCGAGCAGCAGGGTGGCCGCCGAGATGACCAGCCCCGACCCGATGACGTAGACCTTCCTGCGGCCCGTACGGTCCGAGCGCACACCACTGATCACCACCGTGGCCAGCAGGGTGAGCGCGTTGAGCGCCGTCAGGATCAGTACGCCCGTGTCCGCGTCGTCCTCGTAGTGCACGGCGTCGGTCAGGTAGTACAGCAGGTACATCGTGCTGACCGAGTACGACAGGTTCATCAGGAAGCGCGTCAACCAGGCCCAGCCGAAGTCGGGATGGCTCCGCGGATCGATCCAGAAGCCGGTGAGGAAGGTCCGCCACCGGAAGGCGGGCCGGGCGGCGGGCCACAGGCGCGTGTCGCGCCGCATCACCACGTACGGGACGGCCGCGAGCACCGAAAAGGCCGCGCACGCGAGATACCCGGCGGTGACGCCGCCCGCGACCGTGGCGAGCGCCGTACCGACCAGGATCCCGCCGACCTGCGCGACCCCGAGCCAGCCGCCGACCAGGCCGCGCTGCCGGGGCGGAACCTGGTCGGGCACGGCGGCGGTGAGGGCGGCGAACGCCGCGTTGAGCGCGAGCTGGACCAGGCACCAGCCCGCGATCACCCCGGCGACGCTCGAAGCCCGTGCGAGGACGAGCAGCCCGGCCGCGCCGCCCGCAACTCCCGCCACCACCCAGGGGATCCGCCGGCCCGCCGGCGACGTCGTACGGTCCGACAGGGCGCCGAAGACCGGGTTGGCGACCATCGAGACCGCCGCGCCCACCCCCGTCACCAGGGCGAGCGTGGACGCCTTGTGGTCCGGGGTGAGCTGCTGCGCCTGGCGGGCCAGGAGCAGTTGGAGCGGGCCGAACCAGCCGACCCAGACGCCCAGATTCGCGAGGGACAGCGCACCGACCCAGCGCCCGCCGACCGGGCTGCCGGTCTCCGCGGCCGTCCGTTCGACGGTCATCTGCCGCCCTTGATCAGGGCGCGGTACCAGGCGTACGACTCCTTCGGGGTCCGCTCCAGCGTCTCGTAGTCGACGTGGACCAGCCCGAAGCGCTGCCTGTACCCCTCCGCCCACTCGAAGTTGTCGAGGATCGACCAGATGAAGTAGCCGCGTACGTCGACCCCCTCCGCCATCGCCCGGTGCAGGGCGGCCACATGGCCCTCGTGGTACGCGATCCGGCGCGCATCGGCGACCCGCCCCGTCGCAGGATCCGGCCCGTCCCCGTACGAACAGCCGTTCTCGGTGATGTACAGCGGCGGCAACCGGTCGCCGTAGCGCTCGCGCAGGGAGACGAGCAGTTCGCGCAGCCCGTCCGGGACCACCGGCCAGCCGAAGTCGGTGTGCTCGTACCCCTCGATCGGCCGGATGCCGAAGGGGAGGTCCGCGGGTATCTCGATGCCGCCGAACTCGCCGGTCGGAGAGGCCGGTTGCGGGGCGCCGACGCGCATCGGGTTGTAGTAGTTGATCCCGTACCAGTCCAGCGTCGCCGAGATGGTCTTCAGGTCCTCCGCCACCGGGCCCGGCAGCAGCGAGGCCAGGCCCTCGTCGGGATATGCGCCGGTCAGGATGGGATCGGCGAAGAGCCGGTTCGTGAGCAGGTCGTACAGCTCGGCGGCACCGCGGTCCTCCGCGCCGTCGCTCGCCGGCCACACGGGGCTGTGCGAGGCGGCGATGCCGATCTGCCGGGCGCCCGCCGCACGCAGGGCCTGTACGCCCAGCCCGTGGGCCAGGAGCTGGTGGTGCGCAGCGGGCAGGGCGTCGAAGACGAGACGCTTGCCGGGGGCGTGCTCGCCGAGGCCGTATCCGAGGAGGGTGACCTCGGCGGGCTCGTTGATGGTGATCCACATCGGGACGCGGTCGGCCAACCGCTGCGCGACCACTGAGGCGTACGCCGCGAACCGTTCGGCGGTGTCGCGGCTGAGCCACCCGCCCTTCTCCTCCAGGGCCAGCGGGGTGTCCCAGTGGAACAGGGTCGGCACCGGGGTGATGCCGGCGGCGCAGAGCTCGTCGACCAGCCGGTCGTAGAAGTCGAGCCCCTTGCGGTTGACCTGCCCGTGGCCGTCCGGCAGGACCCGCGACCAGGACACCGAGAACCGGTAGGCGCCGACGCCGAGTTCGGCCATCAGGGCCACGTCCTCGCGGTAGCGGCGGTAGTGGTCGGTGGCCACGTCCGCGTGCGAGCCGTCCCGGATGCGTCCCGGTTCCCTGGTGAAGGCGTCCCAGGAGGACGGGCCCCGGCCGTCGGCAGTGGGCGAGCCTTCGATCTGGAAGGCCGAGGCGGAGACGCCCCAGAGGAAATCGGCGGGGAACGCGGGTACGGGCGCTGTCATGCGGGCTCACTTCGGTCGCAGGTGCATCGCTGACGGCACACTTTTGGGCCCCGGAGCCCGCCCTGTCAATGGAAAGTGAACAATCCTCAACTTCTACGGCGGGGTGGTGGCGGCGGTGAGCCGGAACGCGCCGTCCGGCTCGCGCCCGAGCTGCACGCCGAACCCCCGGCAGATGCGGACGAGTACCTCGTACAGCCACCGGGAGTCCTCGTCCGTCACCGGCCGCAGCCGCAGCCGACGCGACTGCAGCGGTACGAGGCGGACGTCGACGAGCCGGCCGTCCGCGGGGTCCACCGACACCAGGTACAGCAGCCGCAGGTCGTCCCGGAACTCCGTGTACCCGCCGATGCCCTCGTAGTCGTTGACGAGGTCGCCGCACCCGTAGGCGATGAACCTCCCCCGGTACACCTCCATCGGCCGCGGATGGTGCGAGGAATGCCCGTGGACCAGATCCGCACCGCCGTCGACGAGCGCGTGCGCGAAGCCGATCTGCTCGCCCGGGACGCGGTAGCCCCAGTTGGAACCCCAGTGGATCGACACGACCGTCACGTCGCCCGGCCCTTTCGCCCGCCGGATCCGGTCCACCACCTCCGCCGCGGCGGCATGCGTCGGCTCGGCCACGAAGGCCACGCCGCTGCGCTCCGCCGTCGCGGCCCAGCCGTGCGGAACACCGCTCGAGGCCATGGCCAGCGAGTGCACCAGCAGCCGCCCGCCGCCCGGGAGCGGGACGGCCGCGGGACGCCGTGCCCCGGCGAGGTCCCGGCCTGCCCCCGCGGTCCGCAGCCCCGCGGCGGCCAGCGCCACGAGGGTGTCCTCGAGCCCGGTCCGGCCGTGGTCCAGGACGTGGTTGTTGGCGAGGGCGCAGACATCCGGGCGGGCCGCGGCCAGGCACGGCAGGTTGCCGGGGTGCATCCGGTAGTGGACCGCCTTGCCGCGCGCCCGGTCGTCACACTGCGTGACGGACGTCTCCAGGTTGAGGATCCGCGCGTCCGGCGCCGCGGCGTCGAGCACCCGCAGTGCATCGCCCCACGGCCACGCGAAGCCGACCGGGCGCGGCACCGCGCCGCCGACCTCCTCGGCCAGCTCCACGTACGTCCGCGCGTCCCGTACGTACGTCTCCCGCAGCCCCGGATCCCCGGGGTGCGGCAGGATCTGGTCGATGCCGCGGCCCAGCATCACGTCCCCGCAGAGGAAGAGCCTGACCAGGTCACCGCCCATGACTCAAGGCTAGGTCGCGCCGGTCGAGCCGGGCCCCCGTGCAGGGGGCACTCTGGAGGTATGCCCAGGGCCAACGAACAGGTCGAGGCACTGCTCCAGGAGTACGCCGACCTGATCGCGATCAGCGGCGGCGACGCCTTCAAGGCGCGCGCGTACGAGAAGGCCGCCCGCGCCATCGGCGGCCACCCGGCCGATGTCGCCGCGCTCGACGTCAAGGGCCTGCGGGAGATCCCGAACGTGGGCAAGTCGATCGCCGAGAAGGTCGTCGAGTACCTCAGCACCGGGCACGTACCGGACATCGAGGCACGCAGGGCCGCCGTACCGGCCGGGGTGCGGGCCCTGACCGCGATCCCCGGGCTCGGGCCCCGCAAGGCCCTCGTCCTGTACGAGGAGCTGGGCGTCTCCTCCGTCAAGCAGCTGGAGGACGCCATCCGCAAGGAGCGGCTGCGCGACCTGAAGGGCTTCGGCGAGCAGACCGAGCAGAACATCCTGCACGGCATCTCCGTACTCCGGAGCGCCGACGACCGGATCCTGCTCGGCGCGGCGATGGACATCGCCGAGCAGATCGTCGCCGAGATGGAGCGGATCCGCGGGTGCGTGCGGTGCACGTACGCGGGCTCGCTGCGCCGGATGCGCGAGACGATCGGTGACGTCGACATCCTGGTGGCGGCGGAGACGTCCGCCCCGTTCATGAGGGCCCTCGCCGAGCTCCCCTTCACGGCCGACGTCATCGCGCACGGGGCGAAGAAGACCTCCATCCGCACCGGGGCCGGCCTCCAGGTCGATCTGCGCGTCCTGCCGCCGGCGTCCTGGGGCGCGGGACTGCAGTACTTCACCGGATCGAAGGCGCACAACATCCGCACCCGCGCCCTGGCGGTGCGCCAGGGCCTCAAGCTCTCCGAGTACGGGCTCTTCGACGCCGAGAGCGGCAAGAACCTCGCCTCGGAGACCGAGGAGGAGATCTACGCCCGGCTGGGCCTGCCCTGGATCCCGCCGACGCTGCGGGAGGACCGCGGGGAGATCGCGGCCGCGCTGCGCGACGAACTCCCCGATCTCGTGGCCGAGGGCGACATCCGGGGCGACCTGCACACCCACACGGACCTCACCGACGGCCTCGCCTCCCTGGAGGACATGGTGGCCGCCGCTGCGGCGCGCGGGTACGCGTACTACGCGGTCACCGACCACGCGCCGGACCTCGCCATGCAGCGCATGACGCAGGAGAAGATCCTGGCGCAGCGCGAGCAGGTACGGGCCATGGACCGCACGGTGCACGGGATGCGGCTGCTGCACGGCACGGAACTCAACATCGGCCCGGACGGGGGCCTGGACTGGCCCGACGAGTTCCTCGCGGGCTTCGACCTGTGCGTGGCCTCCGTGCACTCCCACTTCGGCCAGAGCCGGGCCGCCATGACCCGGCGCTTCATCCGGGCCTGCGAGAACCCGCACGTCGCCGTCATCGGGCACCCGACCACGCGGCGGATCGGGCGGCGCCCCGGTGTGGACGCCGACTTCGACGCGGTCTTCGAGGCCTGCGCGCGGACGGGCACCGCCCTGGAGATCAACGCGCATCCGGAGCGGCTCGATCTGCGCGACGAGGACATCCTGCGCGCGAAGGGCCACGGGGTGAAGTTCGCGGTCAATTCGGATGCGCACGCGACCACGCACCTGCCGTACCTGCGCTACGGGGTGGGCACGGCGCAGCGCGGCTGGCTGACCAAGGACGATGTCATCAACACCTGGCCGTGGGCCCGCCTGCGCCGGTTCCTGCACGGGAAGCGGGCCTGACACCCGTGCCCGCCCCCGTGGATCGGGGCAGGCCGGGCGTGCGTGCGCAGCGGGTCAGTTGTTCTGGGTGGCGTCCGAGTCCGCCTGGGCCGCCGCGCTTTCGGCGTCGTCCAGCTTCTGCTGCATGTCCTTGACCTGGGCGTCGTCGGAGCTCACGGACCGGGTGCCCTGGGGCTCGGCCTTCGCGCCCGGGAGGCAGCCGGTGAGCAGCAGCGCGGCCGCCGTGAGCAGGGTGGCGAGACCCGCGGCGGCGCGGCGGGGCACGTTCACTTGGACTCCTGCGCGGAACACCAGGTGCTGACGGCCTTCAGGTCGTCCTGCCGCTTCTGCAGGGTGGGCAGCAGGCTCTTGCGGAAGGTCAGGCGGTCGTTCAGGTAGGTGTGGACCTCGGTGTGGCCGGCGGTCTGCGCGTTCGCGACGCGCTGCTCCAGGCGGGCGACGGAGCCGAGGACGGTGACGTCGCCGTTGAGGCGGTCGATCGCGGTGCTGACGCGGGTCTGCGTCTTCGGCAGACGCTTGCAGATCGCCTTGGCGCCGTCGCCCTTCGGCGCGGACTTGGCCGACTTCGGGGCGGCGGGGGCGGGGCTGCCGCCATCGGCCTGGGCGGGGACGGCGGAGAGCAGAGCGCCGGCCAGCGCCACGGCGCCGATCGCGGCAGCGGCGGTCCTACGGTTCGGGAGCATGGCTGTATCCCCTTCGGTACGAACGGGCCGGCTCACAGGCGGCCGACCGGTCAGGACGGTAGGAGGTGTCTTTGTGGAAACTTTGTGAGTCCACAGGAACGCCCCCGTGGGGGCCGGCCCTGGCCGGTTCGTCGCCGTTCAGTCCCCTCGGGAGATCCAGTCGCGGCGCCTCGGCAGGCGCAGCGTCGGCGCGTCCGCGGCCGACAGGGGCAGGCGCACCTCGACGCGGGTGCCCGCGGCGTCGGGCGGCGTCCCGATCGAGATCGTGCCCTGGTGCAGCGCGACCTGCTGGGCGACGAGGGTCAGACCGAGCCCGGAGCCGGGGCTGCCCGGGCGGTGGTGGAACCGGCGGAAGACGGCTTCCCGCTCGCCGGGCGGGATGCCGGGCCCCGCGTCGTCCACGGTGAGCACGGCGTGCCCGCCCTCCGCGCGCAGCCGTACCGCGATCCTGGCCGGCTCGTCGGGCAGGTGGCCGTGCACCACCGCATTGCCCAGCAGATTGGCGAGCAGGATGGCCACCCCGGCATCCCATCCGAACACCCGCAGCTCCGGCGGGAGTTCAGCTTCGATCCGGACCGTGGGATGGCGGCGGCCGGTCTCGCCGCAGACCGTGTCCACCAGCTCGGAGAGGTCGAGGGAGGCGAACGCGGACACCTCCACCAGATCGCCCCGGGCGAGCATCCGCAGGGCCGTGAGCAGGTCCAGCAGCCGGGCGTGGTCGCTCTGCAAGTCCCGTACGATCTCTGCCCGTTCGGCGGGGGAGAGGTCGGGGTGGGCGGCGAGGACGTCCAGGTCGGTCCGGATGCTCATGAGCGGTGTGCGCAGCTCGTGCGAGGCGGCGGAGGAGAACGAGCGGGCGGTGTCGAGCGCCTGCGCCGTCCGGGCGGCCTGCTCCTCGTACCGGGCCAGCAACTGGCCGATGGCGGTGGCAAGTTCGTCCACCTCGGCGATGTTCACCGGTGCGGTGGCGAAGGCGGCCGCGCCCGCCCCCGGGTCGAGCGCGGCGGCCCGCCGGCTCAGCCTCCGTACGGAGGCGGTGGCGCGGCCGGCCAGCGCGTACGCCAGCAGCCCGGAGACCGGCGCCGACAGCAGGGCCACCAGCAGGACCCGGCGGCGCACGGCGACGACCTGAGGGTCGGCGGCCGATGCAGGGGTGAACAGCCAGAACGTGCCCGGGGCCGGCCCGGCGACCGGGACGGTCAGCACCCGCCAGGCATGGCCCTTGGCCCGGACGGTGACCGGCCCGTCCGGCGTCCGCTCGGGCAGTCGTACCGGGTCGGCGGGCTGCGGCCCGCCCTCCAGGACGACCGTTCCGTCCGTGGTCCGTACCCGGATCCCTGCGTCGAGCACGTCGCCGAGGACCTTGCGGTGCTGGTTCTGCTCCGCCTTCGGCCGCCCGTTCAGGTCGGCCGTGAGCATCGCCTTGACGTCCGGGAGGACGGCCGAGGCCCGGTCCTGCAGGCGGGTGTCCTGCTGCTGGTGCAGGTCGCGGCTGACCAGCCCGAGCACCAGCAGGCCCGCGGCGAGCACCAGCAGGGGCACCACCACGGTCACCGAGAGCGCGATGCGGGTGGCGAGTTTCACGCGCCGCTCCGGTCCTCGGGCACGCGCAGGACGAAACCGACCCCGCGCACCGTGTGGATCAGGCGCGGGCGCCCGCCCTCTTCCAGCTTGCGGCGCAGATAGCTGACGAAGGTGTCGACGGCGTCGCTGCGGACCTCGAAGTCGTAGCCCCACACCCGGTCCAGCAGCTGGTCCCTCGTGAGGACGATCCCCGCGTTGCGCACCAGCTGGACCAACAGCTCGAACTCGCGCCGGGTGAGGTGGAGTTCGGTCCCCTCGTGGTGTACCTGCCGGCTGGCCCCGTCGATCACCAGCGGTCCCGCCCGCAGTACGTCGGACGCGGGGGCCTGGGCCGGCCGCCGCCGCAGCAGGGCGTGCAGGCGCAGCACGAGCTCCTCCAGGGCGAAGGGTTTGACCAGGTAGTCGTCCGCCCCGGCCTGCAGCCCTGCGATCCGGTCCGCGACCTCGTCGAGGGCCGACAGCATCAGAACGGGAGTCTCGTCGCCCCGGGCCCGCAGGCTGCGGCAGACCTCCGTGCCGGTCAGGCCGGGCATCGAGACGTCGAGTACGAGGACGTGCGGGGCCTGGCCGCCGAGCAGGCGCAGCGCGGCGGGCCCGTCCTCGGCGAGGAGCACGGTGAAGCCGCTCAGCCGCAGCCCGCGCTCCAGCGAGCGGCGGATGGCGGCGTCGTCGTCCGCCACCAGCACCAGTCCGGTGGATGTGCTGCCGGTCACACTGTCCTCCTCGTGCACGGCCCCGTCGGAGCCGGGCCGACCCTCTCACGGCCGCCGGACCGCCGGGAAGCCGGGGTGTGGAGCGGGGAGGGCGCGCGAAGGTGCGGGACAGCCGTGCCATCGCGCGCGACGACCCTCAGGGCCCTTTCCGATGTCGTGAAACCTTCCTTGACAGGGTAGGGGGGCGCCCTCACACTGACGTTGCGTTCACCGCAATCCGTTTCGCTATACGCACCGAGGTGTCATGAAGATTCCCGTGTGCCGACTCGCCGATCTTCCGCGAGGCGAGGCCTGCAGACTCGATTCCGATCCTCCGATCGCGGTGTTCCATACCGAGGCCGGCGAGGTGTACGCCATCGACGACACGTGCACCCACCAGGACGCCTCCCTCTCCGACGGCTGGCTCGAGGGGTGCGAGGTCGAATGCCCCCTGCACGCCTCGAAGTTCGACCTGCGCTCCGGCAGCGTCGACTCCCCGCCCGCCAAGCGCCCCGTTCGCACCCATCAGGTCCTCGTCGAGGACGGCACGGTGTACGTCCTGCCGACCCCGGCGCCCCGTGCGGCCGTTCACCGGGTGGACGGCCGCACGTGAAGACCGTGGCCGTCGTCGGCGCCTCGCTCGCCGGCCTGTCCGCCGCCCGCTCGTTGCGCGAGCAGGGCTACGACGGGCGGCTCGTCCTCATCGGCGGCGAACCCCACCGCCCGTACGACAGGCCCCCGTTGTCGAAGGAGTTCCTCGCCGGCGAGATCGACGAGGACGCGCTCGCCCTCGAAGCGGAGGGCGAGGACCTCGCGGCCGTATGGGAGCTCGGCGTGCGGGCCATCGGGATCGACACCGGGTCGTGGGCCGAGCACCACGTACGGCTCGCCGACGGCCGGTCGGTCCGGGCCCACGGCATCGTGATCGCCACCGGCGCCGCAGCCAGGACCCTGCCCGGGAGCGAGCGCCTCGACGGCGTGCACGTCCTGCGCACCCTGGACGACGCCCGCGCGCTGCGGGCGGACCTGGCCCGCGGCGGCCGACTGGTGGTCGTGGGCGGCGGGTTCATCGGAGCGGAGGTCGCCTCCACCGCGCGGCGGCTCGGCCTCGAGGTCACCGTCGTGGAAGCGGCGCCCACACCGCTGGCCGGCCCGCTCGGCAGGGAGATGGGCTCCCTCGTCTCCCGGCTGCACGCCGACCACGGCGTGCGCCTGCTGTGCGGAACGGGCGTACGCGCACTCGCCGGTACGGGGAGGGTGGAGGCCGTCGTGCTCGACGACGGCCGCCGCCTCGACGCCGACACCGTGGTCGTCGGGGTGGGCGCCCGCCCGTGCACGGACTGGCTGGCGGGTTCCGGACTGGACTTGGACGACGGCGTACGGTGTGACGCGGCCGGCCGTACGAGCATCCCCGGCATCGTCGCCGTCGGGGACTGCGCGGCCTGGTACGAGCCCGCGGTCGGGGCCCACCGCCGGGTCGAGCACTGGACCGGCGCGCGGGAGCGCCCTGCCACGGCGGTCGCCGCCCTGCTCTCCGGCGGGCAGGGCGTGCCGGAGGCGCCCCGGCCCCCGTACTTCTGGTCCGACCAGTACGGGTCCCGGATCCAGTTCGCGGGGTACGCCGCGCAGGCCGACAGCGTCACGCTCGAGGAGGGCGCGGCGGCCGACCGCAGCTTCCTCGCGGTCTACCGGAGCGCGGGCCGGCCGGTCGCGGTGCTCGGCCTGAACCAGACGCGGCTGTTCACGCGGTGGCGGCGCAGGCTGGCCACCGCCGAGGCCCGGACGGCCGGTTGACCCACCCGGGGGTCCCGGTCCGGCACCCCTGGGCCCCGCCCTGCCGGCCCCCCCCGATGCACCACGCCCCGAACCACGACGTTCCGCGAGGAGTGCACGTGACCACGACCGGCCTGCCGGAAAGCCTGATCGCCACCCTTCCCGGCGAGTACTACACCGCCCCGGCCATCTTCCGGCTGGAGCAGGAACGCATCTTCGAGACGATGTGGTTCTGCGTGGGGCGCTCGTCCGAGCTGGCCAAGCCGGGCGCCTTCCGGACCGTGGACGTGGGCCGTGAGAGCATCCTGGTGACGCGGGCGCGCGACCAGGCGATCCGCGCCTGGTTCAACGTGTGCCGGCACCGCGGCGCGAAACTGTGCACGGAGCAGACCGGCGAGGTCAGGCGGGCCTTCCAATGCCCGTACCACGCCTGGACGTACGGCCTCGACGGCAGGCTGATCGCCGCCCCCAACCTCACGAAGATGCCCGACGTCGGCCGGACCGAGTTCGGGCTGGTGCCCGTGTCCGTACGCGAATGGCTCGGCTACGTCTGGGTCTGCCTCGCGGACAGTCCGCCCTCGTTCGAGGAGCAGGTCATGGGCGCGGCCGTCGAGCGGCTCGGCGACACGGAGTCCATCGAGCGGTACGGCATCGAGGACCTGGAGGTCGGCCGGCGGATCGTCTACGACGTCAAGGCGAACTGGAAGCTCATCATCGAGAACTTCATGGAGTGCTACCACTGCGCCACGATCCACCCCGAACTCACCGAGGTGCTCCCGGAGTTCGCCGACGGCTACGCGGCGCAGTACTACGTCGGGCACGGCGCCGCCTTCGGCGAGGGCATCCAGGGCTTCACGGTCGACGGCTCGGAGGGCCTCGACCGGATCCCCACCGTCTCGCCGGACCAGGACCGCAGGTACTACGCGATCACCGTGCGGCCGCAGGTCTTCGTCAACCTGGTGCCGGACCACGTGATCTTCCACCGGATGTACCCGGTCGCGGCCGACCGCACGATCGTCGAATGCGACTGGCTCTACCTCAAGGACGTGGTGGAGGGCGGCAAGGACGTCAGCCGCTCCGTCGAGCTCTTCGACCGGGTCAACCGGCAGGACTTCGCCGCCTGCGAGCGCTGCCAGCCCGCGATGAGCTCCCGCACGTACGCCAAGGGCGGGGTGCTCGTGCCCAGCGAGCACCACATCGGAGCGTTCCACGACTGGGTGCGGGAGCGCCTGGGCACCGGGCACGAGCAGCCGCGTCA
Organism: Streptomyces sp. R33; assembly: GCF_041200175.1. Classification (NCBI taxonomy): domain Bacteria; kingdom Bacillati; phylum Actinomycetota; class Actinomycetes; order Kitasatosporales; family Streptomycetaceae; genus Streptomyces; species Streptomyces sp. R33. The sequence continues at coordinate 7,738,993 of NZ_CP165727.1, forward strand.
GGAGCCGTTGCCGGGGCCGCTCAGCCCAGGTGGCCCATGCGGTGGCTGATCTCCTGTGCGCCCTTGATCAGCAGCGGCGCCAGCTCGTGCATGCGCTCCTCGGTGAAGCGGTAGCTGGGCCCCGATGCGCTGATCGCGGCGATGACCACGCCGTCCCGGTCGCGGATCGGGGCGGCCATGGCGTGCAGCCCGATCTCGTACTCCTCGAACGTCATGGCGTACCCGCGGTCCAGGGACGCGACGAGGTTCTTCTCCAGCTTCGTCCTGGCGGTCAGGGTGCCCGGCGTGTACTTCTTCAGCCCGGCCTCCGCCAGCAGCTGCACGCGCTGCTTCGCCGGGAGGTGGGCGAGGAGCACCTTCCCGCTGGAGGTGGCGTGCAGCGGGGTCAGCTGGCCGACCCAGTTGTGCGCCGTGACCGCGCCCGGGCCGCGCACCTGGCAGAGATTGATCGCGTACCGCTCCTCCAGGATCGCGATGTTGACCGTCTCGCCGAGCTCCTCGGCCAGCCGTTCGCACACCGGGCGGCCCACCTGCGTGATGTCGATCCGCCCCGTGACCGCGCCCGCCAGCCGCACGATGCCGAAACCGAGCCGGTACTTGCCGCGCTCGGTGGCCTGTTCGACGAGGCCCCGCGCCTCGAGCGCCCCGAGCAGCCGGAACGCCGTCGACTTGTGGACGTCGATCTCCGCCGCCACTTCACTGACGCCCGCCTCGCCGCGCTGGGCGAGGATCTCCAGCACGCTGACGGCGCGGTCGACGGACTGCACCCCGCCCGCCGGCGCGCCCGCGGTTTCGGTGGCTGCCTCGTAGTTGCTCATGGCGAAACTATACGCGCCGTCATCAACAGCCGACCGGGGCCGGCCGCGGCCGGAAAGTTGCGCTGAACGCAACCTGGTGCGCCTGGCGATACCCGTACTAGCATGCGCCGCATCTTGACGGCTGGGGGCAGCCCTCGGCCGGAGACGACGGAGGGACGAGACTCCGATGGTGCCCCAGCATTACGACTTCGTCATCGTCGGCGGCGGCTCGGCCGGCAGCGCCCTGGCGAACCGGCTCTCCGCGGACCCCGGCAACCGCGTCCTGGTCCTCGAAGCCGGTCGCCCGGACTATCCGTGGGACGTCTTCATCCACATGCCCGCGGCGCTCACGTTCCCCATAGGCAGCCGCTTCTACGACTGGAAGTACGAGTCCGAGCCCGAGCCGCACATGAACGGGCGGCGCATCTACCACGCCCGCGGCAAGGTGCTGGGCGGGTCGAGCAGCATCAACGGAATGATCTTCCAGCGCGGCAACCCCCTGGACTACGAGCGCTGGGCCGCCGACCCCGGCATGGAGAACTGGGACTACGCGCACTGCCTCCCCTACTTCAACCGGATGGAGAACTGCCTCGCCGCGGACCCGCAGGACGAGTTCCGCGGCCGCTCCGGACCCCTCGTCCTGGAGCGCGGCCCGGCGACCAGCCCGCTGTTCCCGGCCTTCATGGAGGCGGTCCGGCAGGCCGGATACCCGCTGACCGACGACGTCAACGGCTACCGGCAGGAGGGCTTCGCGGCCTTCGACCGCACCATCCACCGCGGGCGTCGGCTCTCCGCCGCCCGGGCCTACCTCCACCCGGCCATGAAGCGGTCCAACCTCGACGTGCGGACCAGGGCCTTCGTGACCCGGATCCTCTTCGAGGGCAAGCGCGCCGTCGGCGTCGAGTACCGCCAGGGCCGCGGGGCGCCCCGGCAGGTGCGGGCCGGCGAGGTGATCCTGTCCGGCGGCGCGATCAACTCCCCGCAGCTGCTCCAGCTGTCCGGCGTCGGCGACGCCGGCGAGCTGCGGGCCCTGGACATCGACGTCGTACACGATCTGCCGGGCGTGGGGGAGAACCTCCAGGACCACCTGGAGGTGTACGTCCAGTACGCGTGCAAGCAGCCGGTCTCGATGCAGCCCTACCTGAAGTGGCGCCACCGCCCCTGGATCGGCCTCCAGTGGCTCTTCCGTACCGGCCCCGGTGCGACCAACCACTTCGAGGCCGGCGGTTTCGCGCGGAGCAACGAGGACGTCGCCTACCCCAACCTGATGTTCCACTTCCTGCCCGTCGCGGTCCGCTACGACGGCTCCGCGCCCGCCGGTGGCCACGGCTACCAGGTGCACGTCGGCCCCATGTACTCCGACGCCAGGGGCTCGGTCAAGATCAGGAGCAAGGACCCCCGGGTGCACCCGGCCCTGCGGTTCAACTACCTCTCCACCGAGCAGGACCGCCGCGAGTGGGTCGAGGCGATCCGGATCGCCCGCACCATCCTCGGCCGGCCCGGGCTGGACCCGTACAACGACGGCGAGATCTCGCCCGGGCCGGACGTGGAGACCGACGAGCAGATCCTCGACTGGGTCGCCAGGGAGGGCGAGACCGCCCTGCACCCGTCCTGCACCGCCAGGATGGGGACCGGCGAGGGGGCGGTCACCGATCCGGCGAGCCTGCGCGTGCACGGCCTTCAGGGGCTGCGCGTCGTGGACGCCTCCGTGATGCCCTACGTGACGAACGGGAACATTTACGCACCCGTCATGATGGTGGCCGAGAAGGCCGCCGATCTCATCCTGGGCAACGAGCCGCTGCCGCCGTCCAAGGCCGAGTTCTACCGGCACCACCGCCTCGGCAGCGAGGCAGAGCAGGGGCAGCACCCCGGCCACACCTGAGGAGGAGCGGCATGTCCGCCCGGCCCACGCCGTACCCCGAACGCCCCGTACCCGCCCCGGTCACCGGGGGCGGCCTGGCCGAGCTCCTGCGCAGGGTCCGTTACGAGGTCCTGCCGGCGAAGGCCACCGAGGACAAGGTCCTGGCCCACGTACCGGCGGACGTGCCCGTCACGGTCACGGCCTCCCCGGCCAAGGGCCTCGGCCCGACGCTGGACCTCGCCACCCGCCTGGCCGGGCACGGCTACCGGGTCGTCCCGCACGTCCCGGCCCGGCAGGTCTCCGACGCCGCTCACCTCGCGGACATCGTGGACCGGCTCGTCGCCGCCGGCATCGAGGACGTCTTCGTCCCGGCCGGCGACGCCGACCCGCCGGCCGGGGCGTACGACGCGGCCCTGCCCGTGCTGCGCCGGCTCGGCGAGCTGGGCAGCCCGTTCGCGCACGTCGGCATCACCGGCTACCCGGAGAGCCATCCCCTCATCGCCGACGACGTCACGGTCCAGGCGATGTCGGACAAGCAGCCGCACGCGACCTACATCGTCAGCAACCTGTGCTTCGACCCGGCGACCCTGCGCCAGTGGCTCGCACGAGTGCGCCGCCGGCACGTCGTGCTGCCCGTGCACGTCGGGATCGCCGGCCCGGTCGAGCGCGCGAAGCTGCTGTCCATGGCCACGAAGATCGGCGTGGGGGAGTCGGCCAAGTTCCTCACCCGGCATCCCTCGTGGTTCCTGCGCTTCGCGGCGCCCGGTGGCTACTCCCCGGAGCGGCTGCTGCGCCGCAGCGCCCCCGCGCTGGGCTCGCCCGAAGCCGCGGTGGCCGGGCTGCACCTGTTCACGTTCAACCAGATAGCCGAGACCGAGCGCTGGCGCCGCGCGATGCTGGAGCGCATCGGCGGCTGAAGGGCCGAGCGCGGCCCGGGCGCCGTCGAACCGCCGTGCCCGGGCGCCCGTCCCCCTTGACGTACCGCACCCCGTGGGCGATCGTGTCGTTCCATTCCGAGCAATACGATGCGCAATACGCAACGCACATACCGGTGTTACCCGTATGGAGGCTCCGCGCGTGGCAGATCTGTACGTCGGTGGGAAGTGGCGCGAAGCGGTGGCGGGCGGCCGTCGGGACATTCACTGCCCCGCCGACGGCGCGCTCGTGCGGACCGTGTCCGAAGCGACGCGGGCCGACTCCGAAGCCGCGATCGCCGCCGCGCGCAGCGCCTTCGACGAGGGGCCGTGGCCGCGCACACCTGAACGGGACCGCGGCGCGCTGCTGCTGCGCGCCGCCGGGGTGCTGGAGCGCGAGGCGGAGGAGTTCGCCCGCGCCGAATCCCTCGACACCGGCAAGCGCCTGGTGGAGAGCGAGTACGACGTCGCCGACGTCGTGGCGTGCCTCCGGTACTTCGGCGGCATCGCGGGCACCAGCGCGGGCCGGGTGGTCGACACGGGCCGTGAGGACGCCGTCAGCCGGGTCGTGTACGAGCCCGTCGGGGTGTGCGGGCTGATCACCCCGTGGAACTACCCGCTGCTCCAGGCCGCGTGGAAGGTGGCGCCCGCCCTCGTCGCCGGAAACACCCTCGTCCTCAAGCCCAGCGAGCTCACCCCGTCCACCTCGATCCTGCTCATGCGCGCGCTGGAGGAGGCCGGGCTGCCCGCCGGCGCGGCCAACCTCGTCCTGGGAGCGGGGCCCGAGGCCGGTGCGCCGCTCGCCGAGCACCCGGGCGTGGACCTGGTCTCCTTCACGGGCGGCCTCGAGACGGGCCGGCGGGTCATGGCGGCCGCCGCGGCCACCGTGAAGAAGGTCGCGCTGGAACTGGGCGGCAAGAACCCCAACGTGGTCTTCGCCGACGCCGACTTCGAGGCGGCCGTGGACTTCGCCCTGACCGCCGTCTTCCTGCACTCCGGGCAGGTCTGCTCGGCCGGCGCCCGCCTGGTCGTCGAGGACCCGCTGCACGACGCCTTCGTCGACGAGCTCGTACGCCGGGCCCGCACCATCCGGATGGGCGGTCCCTTCGACCCCGCCGCCGAGACCGGACCGCTGATCTCCGCCGCCCACCGGGCCAAGATCGAGGAGTACGTCGCGGCGGGCCTCGCGGAGGGCGCCGTACTGCGCTGCGGGGGCCGGCGCCCCGAGGACCCCGCGCTCGCCGACGGCTTCTACTACCCGCCGACCGTGCTCGACGCGTGCCGCCCGGACATGCGCGTCGTACGGGAGGAGTCCTTCGGCCCGGTGCTCACCGTCGAGCGGTTCTCGGGCGAGGACGAGGCCGTACGGATCGCCAACGACACGGAGTACGGGCTCGCCGGCGCGGTGTGGACCCAGGACGCGGGCAAGGCCCAGCGCGTCGCCCGGCGGCTGCGGCACGGCACGGTCTGGATCAACGACTACCACCCGTACCTCCCCCAGGCCGAATGGGGCGGCTTCGGGCGTTCGGGCGTCGGCCGCGAGCTGGGCCCGACGGGCCTGGACGAGTACCGCGAACCCAAGCACATCTGGCAGAACATCCAGCCCAGGGCGCAGCGCTGGTTCCGCGGCTGAGCCGGTGCCATCCGAAGAGAGGCCGACAGTGACCGCAACGAAGACAGAACTGCCGTCGCAGCGCGGCGCGTCCGGGGGCGGGACCCCCGTGATCTCCGTCCGCGGCCTGTGGAAGGTCTTCGGGCCCAAGGCGGCGCGGGTGCCGGACTCGCCCGAGCTGTGCGCCCTCTCGCGCCGCGAGCTCATGGAGCGCACCGGCTGCACCGCGGCCGTACGGGACGTGGCCTTCGACGTGTCGCCCGGCGAGGTCTTCGTGGTCATGGGCCTGTCCGGCTCGGGGAAGTCGACACTGGTGCGCTGTCTGACCCGGCTGATCGAGCCGACGGCCGGCGAGCTCGTCTTCGAGGGCGAGGACATCCGAGCTGCCGATCGGGCGAGGCTGCGCGAGCTGCGGCGGCGCAAGTTCGCGATGGTCTTCCAGCACTTCGGGCTGCTGCCGCACCGCCGGGTCCTGGACAACGTCGCGTACGGGCTGGAGATCCGCGGCATCGGCCGGGCCGAGCGCACCCGGCGTGCCAGGGAGGTGGTCGAACTGGTCGGCCTCGCCGGGTACGAGCACTCCTACCCCGACCAGCTCTCCGGCGGCATGCAGCAGCGGGTCGGGCTGGCCCGCGCCCTCGCCGGGGACCCGGACGTGCTCCTGTTCGACGAGCCGTTCTCCGCGCTCGACCCGCTGATCCGCCGGGACATGCAGAACGAGGTCGTCCGGCTGCACCGCGAGGTCGGCAAGACGATGGTGTTCGTCACCCACGACCTGTCCGAGGCGCTGAAGCTCGGCGACCGCATCCTCATCATGCGCGACGGCCGCACCGTCCAGTGCGGTACGGGCGATGAGCTCGTCGGGGCACCCGCCGACGACTACGTGCGGGACTTCGTGGCGGACGTGCCGCGCTCGCGCGTGCTCACCCTGCGCTGGATCATGCGCCCGGCCCGCCCGGAGGACGCACTCGACGGACCGGAGCTCGGCCCGGACACCGTCGTCCGCGACGCGACGCGTGCCGTCCTCGCGGCGGCCCGGCCCGTGAAGGTCGTCGAGAACGGGCGGCTGCTGGGCGTCGTGGGCGACGAGGAGATCCTCGCGGTCGTCGCCGGCCCGGAGGGCGGTGCGTGATGGCCGCCCTGGCAGCGGCGAGCGCGCGACGCACGCCCGTACGCGGCGGGCGCGCACTGGTCGCGGCCGCGGTCCTCGTCGGGTGGGCCGCTCTCTGGCTCGCCCTGCGCGGCATCCACACCCTTCCCCTCGGCACCGCCGAACTGGCTCCGCTCCACCGGCGGTTCAACGAGATCAACGACGCCGTGGGCGCCGGCCGCAACAGCAATCCGGTCTTCCTCTACGTCTTCAACGAGATCCGGCTGGTCATCGACCACCTGGTCACCTTCCTCCAGGCGCTGATCGCGCAGCCGTCCTACGGCCGCCCGGTCCCGGTGATCGGCTGGCTGGGCGTCGTCGCCCTGGCCGGATACGTGTCGTGGGCGTTCGGAAACGTCCGGGTGGCCGCGCTGGCCGTCGCCGGGTTCGTGTTCTTGGGCCTCCAGGGGCTGTGGCGCGAGAGCATGGACACGCTCGCCCTGACCGTGGCGGCCGTCCTGGTCTCACTGCTCATCGGCATTCCGCTCGGTGTCTGGGCCGGGCTGTCGGACCGGGTGCACCGCCTGGCGACCCCGGTGCTCGACTTCATGCAGACGATGCCGACCTTCGTCTACCTGGCCCCGCTGACGCTGTTCTTCCTGATCGGCCCGGCGTCCGCCACGATCGCCACGCTGATCTTCGCGACCCCGCCCGCCGTACGCATCACCGCCCACGCGATCCGCTCGGTCCCCGCCGTCACGGTCGAGGCGGCCGAGTCACTCGGGGCGACGCGGCGCCAGACGCTCGCCACCGTGCTGCTGCCGATGTCGAAGCGGACCGTGGTGCTGGGCGTGAACCAGACCATCATGGCCGCGCTGTCCATGGTCACCATCGCCGCCCTCATCGACGCGCCCGGGCTGGGCAAGACCGTCGTCAAGGCGCTGGAGACGCTGGACGTGGGCACAGCGTTCAACGCCGGGCTCGCCATCGTCGTACTGGCCATCGTGCTGGACCGGGTGACCACCGCGGCGAGCGCGCGCAGCGAGACGGGGGTCCCCCCGGCCGGAGGCCGCGGGAGTGTGGAGGACGCCCGGCGCCGCGGCGGGCGTGCGGCGCGCCGGCGCCGCCCGCTGCTCCTCGCCGGGGGTGTGCTCACCGCCGTGTGCACGTGGCTCTCCCACACCTACGTATGGGCGGCGCAGTTCCCCGCCGGCTCCGGTGTCGGCGGGGCGATCGCCCGTACGGCGGACTCCATGACCGGCTGGGCGCAGGGCGGCTTCTCCGGTGTGACGGGCGATCTGCGCGACGTGGTCACCACCCTGCTGCTCGACCCCTTCGAGGCGCTGCTGACCGGCTCCCCGTGGTGGCTGGTCGGCGCGGTGGTGGTGGCCCTCGGTGCGCTGCTCGGCGGCCGGCGTGCGGCCGCCACCGCAGCGGTGTGCGTGGCGCTGATCGTCGGGACGGGCCTGTGGCGGGACAGCATGACGACGCTGGCCTCCGTCATGGTCGCCACGGTCGTCGTCCTGGCCCTCGGCGTCGTGGTGGGCGTGTGGATGGGGCGCAGCGCCCTGGCCGACCGGCTGATCCGTCCCGTGCTCGACGCGGGACAGACGATGCCGGCGTTCGTCTATCTGGTGCCGTTCCTGGCCCTGTTCGGCGCGAGCCGGTTCACGGCGATCGTGGCGGCGGTCGTCTACGCGGCCCCGGTGACGGTGAAGATCATCGCGGACGGGGTGCGCGGGGTACCGCAGAGCACGGTGGAGGCGGCGGTGTCGGCCGGCTCCAGCACCTGGCAGATCATCACGAAGGTCCAGCTCCCGATGGCCCGCGGAGCCCTCGCGCTCGCCACGAACCAGGGGCTGATCTACGTCCTGTCGATGGTCGTCGTCGGCGGGCTGGTCGGGGCGGGCGCCCTCGGCTACGACGTCGTGGCGGGCTTCTCGCAGGGCCAGTTGTACGGCAAGGGGCTGGCGGCGGGCCTGGCCATCGTGCTGCTCGGGATCATGTTCGACCGGATCACCCAGGCGGCGGCGCACCGGGCGGCAACAGCCCCCGGCGGGCGCTGAGGCGGAAGAAGGGGCAGGACACATGGCAGGGAACCTCAACACAGGACCGGCGCCGCGGCGGCGCCCGGCCCGGCGGGCGGCGCTGGCCGGCCTGTCGGCGCTGGCCCTCGCACTCGCCGGATGCAGCGGCGCGAAGGTCGGCGAGGCGGGCGCCGGGCCTACGGGCGGGGGCGGCAGCGCAGGGAAGTGCGGGTCCTTCAACCTCGCCGTCAACCCGTGGGTCGGGTACGAGGCCAACGCGGCGGTCATCGCGTACGTCGCGAAGAAGGACCTCGGCTGCGAGGTGACCAAGAAGGACCTCAAGGAAGAGGTCGCCTGGCAGGGTTTCGGCACCGGCGAGGTCGATGCGATCGTCGAGAACTGGGGCCACCCGGACCTGAAGAAGAAGTACATCGAACAGCAGCAGACGGCCGTCGCCGCCGGGGAGACGGGCAACAAGGGGGTGATCGGCTGGTACGTGCCGCCGTGGCTGGCGGAGAAGTACCCGGACATCACCACATGGCAGAACCTCAACAAGTACGCGGACCAGCTCAAGACCTCGGAGTCCGGTGGCAAGGGCCAACTGCTGGACGGCGACCCGTCGTTCGTCACCAATGACGGCGCCCTGGTGAAGAACCTGAACCTCGATTTCAAGGTCGTGTACTCGGGGAGCGAGGCCGCGTTGATCCAGGCGTTCCGCCAGGCCGAGGCCAAGAAGACACCCGTCATCGGCTACTTCTACGAGCCGCAGTGGCTGTTCTCCGAGCTGAAGCTCGTCAAGGTGAAGCTGCCGGAGTACAAGGCGGGCTGCGACGACGACCCGGAGAAGGTGGCCTGCGACTACCCCGTCTACGCGCTGGACAAGATCGTCAGCAAGAAGTTCGCCGATTCGGGCAGCCCGGCCTACCAGCTCGTGAAGAACTTCAGCTGGTCGAACGAGGACCAGAACCTCGTGGCGAAGTACATCGCGCAGGACAAGATGTCGCCGGACGACGCCGCCAGGAAATGGGTGGAGGCCAACCGCACGAAGGTCGACGCCTGGCTCGGGAAGAAGAGCTGATCCGCTCCCCGTTCCTGCGCACCGCACCGTGCCCGGCGGGCTGCTTCGACAGCCCGCCGGGCACGGCTGTTTCCGCCCTCTGTGCAGGGGAGTTGCGTCGCATTCCACGCTCTTGACACCGCCCTGGGGGACCGGCACTGTGAGTTGCGCAACCTGCACCACGTTGCGCTGACGGCAACTCGATTTCGTTCGAATCGGAGGGGCGGAGATGGCGGGACCGCGCGTGGTCATCATCGGAGCGGGCGTCGTGGGTGCAGCTCTGGCGGACGAACTCTCCTCGCGCGGCTGGACCGAGCTCACCGTGGTCGACCAGGGGCCGCTCCCCGCCACCGGCGGCTCCTCGTCCCACGCCCCCGGCCTCGTGTTCCAGGCGAACCCGTCGAAGACCATGACCGAACTGGCCCGCTACACCGTCGAGAAGCTCAGCACCCTCGACGTCGACGGCCAGCCCTGCTTCCTCCAGGTCGGCGGGCTCGAAGTGGCCACCACCCCGGAGCGCCTCACCGATCTGCGGCGCCGGCACGGCTGGCTCACCTCCTGGGGCGTCGAGGGCCGGCTCGTGGACCCGGACGCCTGCCTGGCGCTGCACCCCCTGCTCAACCGCGACCGCGTGCTCGGGGGACTGCTGGTCCCCACCGACGGCCTGGCCAAGGCGGTGCTCGCCGTGGAGGCGCAGCTCCGGGCCGCCCGCGCCCGGGGCGTACGCCTCCTGGAGCGTCACGAGGTCCTGGACATCCGCACCGAAGCCGACGACACCACCGACGGCGACCGCGTCACCGCCGTCGTCACGGACCGCGGCGAGATCCCCGCCGACCTCGTCGTGTGCTGCGCCGGCATCTGGGGCCCGAAGGTCGCCCGCATGGTCGGGATGAGCCTGCCGCTGACCCCGCTCGCCCACCAGCTGGCATGGACCGGCCCCCTCCCCGCACTCGCCGGACAGACCGAGGAAGCGGTCCGCCCCATCCTGCGCCACCAGGACGCCGACCTCTACTACCGCGACCGCCACGACCGGCTCGGCATCGGCTTCTACGGACACCGCCCGATGCCGGTGTCCGCCGACGACATCGCGCCGGTCGACTCCTCCCCTGACATGCCGTCCGTACTGCGGTTCACGGCCGACGACTTCGCCGAGGCGTGGACCGAAACCCAGTCGCTGCTGCCCGCGACGCGCGACGCCAAGGTCGAAGAGGGCATCAACGGGCTCTTCTCGTTCACCACCGACGGAATGCCCCTGCTCGGGCCGTCACCGGACGTCAAGGGCTTCTGGGTCGCCGAGGCCGTCTGGGTCACCCACTCCGCCGGCGTCGGCCGCGCCATGGCCGAATGGCTCGTGGACGGCCACTGCTCCTCCTTCGACCTGCACGCTTGCGACGTCAACCGCTTCGAGCCGCACCAGCTCGCCCCCGCGTACGTACTCGCCCGCGACTGCCGGAACTTCGTCGAGGTCTACGACATCCTCCACCCGCTCGAGCCCGCCGGTGCGCCGCGTCCGCTGCGCACCAGCCCCTTCCACGTCCGCGAACGCGAACTCGGCGCCTTCTTCCTGGAGGCCTCCGGCTGGGAACGGCCGCAGTGGTACGAAGCCAACGAGCCCCTCCTGGACCGGTGGGACATCCCGGTCCCGGGCGACTGGGCCGCACGGATGTGGTCGCCGATCGTCGGCGCCGAGGCCCTGGCCACCCGGGAGGGCGTCGCTCTGTACGACATGTCGGCCCTCAAACGGCTGGAGGTCTCCGGCCGCGGAGCCGCAGCCTTCCTCCAGCGCCTGACCACCTCCGACGTCGACAAGTCCGTCGGCTCGGTGACGTACACGCTGATGCTCGACGAGAACGGCGGCATCCGCAGCGACATCACGGTGGCCCGGCTCGCCCGGCGCCGCTTCCAGATCGGGGCCAACGGCAACCTCGACCTCGACTGGTTCACCCGCCACCTCCCCGCGGACGGCTCCGTCGCCGTACGGGACATCACCGCGGGCACCTGCTGCATCGGCCTGTGGGGACCGAAGGCACGCGAAGTGCTCCAGCCGCTCGCCGACGCCGACTTCTCCAACGAAGGCCTGCGCTACTTCCGGGCCCGCAGCGCCCACATCGGGGCCGTCCCCGTCACGGCCCTGCGCCTCAGCTACGTCGGCGAGCTCGGCTGGGAGCTGTACACGGGCGCCGACATGGGGCTGAAGCTGTGGGACACGCTCTGGGAGGCCGCGCAGCCGTACGGCGGCATCGCAGCCGGCCGCGGCGCCTTCAACAGCCTGCGCCTGGAGAAGGGCTACCGGGCCTTCGGCACCGACATGGGCCACGAACACGACCCGTACGAGGCCGGACTCGGCTTCGCGGTCAAGACGGGCAAGGGCGATTTCATCGGCCGGGCCGCGCTGGAGCGGCGCGCCGCCGACGTCCGGCGCCGCCTCACCTGCCTGACGATCGACGATCCGGGTGCCGTGGTCATGGGCAAGGAGCCCGTGTACGACGGGGACCGGCCGGTCGGCTACGTCACCAGCGCCGCGTACGGCTACACCATCGGCAAGGGCATCGCCTACGCCTGGCTGCCCGCGGAGCTCGCCACGCCCGGCCGCGCCCTGGACATCGGCTACTTCGACCTGCGCATCGCGGCCGTCGTCGCCGAGGAGCCGCTGTTCGACCCGGGGATGCGACGCCTGCGCGGCCTGGCGGGAGACGCCCGATGAGCCCCCGGCCGCCGGGCGCGGACCTGCCCGAACACCCGGCGTGGCTGTGGCGCACGCCCCAGCCCAGGCGCAGTTACGACGTGGTCATCGTGGGCGGCGGCGGACACGGCCTGGCCACCGCCCACTACCTGGCGAAGAACCACGGCATCACCGACGTCGCCGTCCTCGAACGCGGCTGGCTCGCCGGCGGCAACATGGCCCGCAACACCACCATCATCCGCTCCAACTACCTCTGGGACGAGAGCGCCGGGATCTACGAGCACGCCCTCAAACTGTGGGAGGGGCTGGAGGAGGACCTCGACTATCCCATCCTGTTCTCCCAGCGCGGCGTGCTGAACCTGGCCCACACCCTCCAGGACGTACGGGACGGCGTGCGCCGCGTCGAGGCCAACCGGCTGAACGGCGTGGACGCCGAATGGCTCGACCCCGCGCAGGTCAAGGAGGTCTGCCCGATCGTCGACACCTCCCCGGACGTGCGGTATCCCGTCATGGGCGCCACCCACCAGCCGCGCGCGGGCATCGCCAAACACGACCACGTCGCCTGGGGCCTCGCCCGCGCCGCCGACGCCGCCGGCATCGACCTCGTCCAGAACTGCGAGGTCACCGGCATCGACGTACAGCACGGCCGGGTCACCGGGGTGCAGACCTCGCTCGGCCCGATCGCCGCCGGCCGCGTCGCCCTCTGCGCGGCCGGGCACTCCTCCGTACTGGCCGCGATGGCCGGCTTCGAGGTACCCCTGCAGAGCCACCCGCTGCAGGCGCTGGTCTCCGAGCTGCTGGAGCCCGTGCACCCCACCGTCGTGATGTCCAACGCGGTGCACGTGTACGTCAGCCAGGCCCACAAGGGCGAGCTGGTCATGGGCGCCGGCATCGACGCGTACAACGCGTACACGCAGCGCGGCGCGTTCCACATCATCGAACGCCAGATGGCGGCCGCCCTCGAACTCTTCCCGGTCTTCGCCCGCGCGCACGTCCTGCGCACCTGGGGCGGCATCGTCGACGTCAGCCCCGACGCGTCCCCGATCATCGGGCTCACCCCCGTGCAGAACCTCTACGTCAACTGCGGTTGGGGCACGGGGGGTTTCAAGGCCACACCCGGGGTCGGCTGGGCCTTCGCGCACACCATCGCCCACGACGCGCCGCATCCGCTGGGCGCCCCCTTCACGCTCGAACGCTTCACCACCGGCGCGCTCGTCGACGAGCACGGCGCGGCCGCGGTGGCCCACTGAGGAGCCGAGACGATGCTGCTCATCCCCTGCCCCTGGTGCGGGCCCCGCGACGAGGCCGAGTTCCACTACGGCGGCCAGGCGCACGTGCCCTACCCGGCGGACCCCGCGTCCCTGAGCGACGCGGCGTGGGCCCGGTACCTCTTCTTCCGCGACAACCCCAAAGGGCCCTTCGCCGAGCGGTGGAGCCACGCGGACGGCTGCCGCCGCTGGTTCAACGTCGTCCGGGACACGGCGACCAACGAAATCCGCTCCGTCTACCGGACCGGCGAGCCGAGGCCGGTGAGCTCATGACCGCGCACCCCTTCCGGCTGCCCGACCGCGGCCGCATCCGGCGGGACCAGCCGCTCCGCTTCCGCTTCGACGGAGTGGACTACCAGGGCTACCTCGGAGACACCCTCGCCTCGGCGCTGCTCGCCCACGGCGTCCACCAGGCCGGGAGCAGCATCCGACTCGGGCGCCCGCGCGGGATCTTCACCGCCGGGGTCGAGGAGCCGAACGCCGTCGTACAGATCGAGGAACCCTTCCCCGAGCCGATGCTGCCCGCCACCACCGTCGAGCTGTACGACGGGCTCGTCGCGAGCAGCCTCCCCGGGCAGGGCCGGCTCGCCACCGCACCCGACCCCGCCCGCTACGACGCGGTCCACGCCCACTGCGACCTGCTGGTCGTCGGCGCGGGCCCGGCCGGCCTCGCCGCGGCGACGGCGGCCGCCCGCAGCGGGGCGCGCGTGATCCTCGCCGACGACCGGCCCGAGCCCGGCGGCAGCCTGCTCGGCACGGGCGAGCTGCCCGAGTGGGCCGCCGCGGCGGGCGCCGAGCTCGACGCGTCGCCCGAGGTCCGCGTACTGCTGCGCACCACCGTCTTCGGGCACTACGACGACAACCACGTGCTCGCCGTGGAGCGCCGCACCCACCACCTCGGCGCGCAGGCCCCCGCGCACGTCTCCCGCGAGCGGGTGTGGCGCATCCGTGCGCGCCGGGTCGTGCTCGCGACCGGCGCGCACGAACGCTCGCTCGCCTTCGCCGACAACGACCGCCCGGGCGTCATGCTCGCCGGGGCCGCCCGTACGTACCTGCACCGGTTCGGTGTCGTACCGGGCCGCCGCGCGGTCGTGTTCACCACCAACGACAGCGCGTACGCCGCCGTACTCGACCTGGCCGCGGCGGGTGTCGCGATCGGCGCGGTGGCCGACGCCCGGCCCCGGCCGGGGGAGTGGGCGCGCCGTGCCGCCGAGGCCGGCATCGACGTGCTCGCCGGGCACGTGGTGACGGGCACCGCGGGCGCGCCCGGAGTCACCTCGGTGACGGTGTCCGGTCCTGGGGAAGCCTCCGCCGTCCGCGAGATCCCCGCTGACCTCCTGCTCGTGTCCGGCGGCTGGAACCCGGTCGTCCACCTGTTCAGCCAGGCCGGCGGGCGCCTGCGGTACGACGCCCTGCTCGGGACGTTCGTCCCGGACGGCTGCCGCCAGGCGGTGGAGGCCGCCGGCGGGGCACGCGGCGCGTTCGACCTCTCCCACTGCCTGGCCGAGGGCCGGGCCGCGGGAACCCGGGCCCTCGAAGCCGAGGGCTTCACCGCCACCGACGCGCTCCCGCTGCCGTCCGTCGCCGCACGGCCCCGGACCCCCGCCCGGCACCTCTGGGTGGTCCCCGGCACGGACACCGCCCGCAGCTTCGTCGACCTCCAGCGCGATGTCACCGTCGACGACCTCGCCCGCGCGACGGGCGCCGGCCTCCGCTCGGCGGAACACCTCAAGCGCTACACCACGGCGGGTACCGCGAACGACCAGGGCAAGACCTCGGGCGTGCTCGCGAGCGGAGTCGTCGCACACCTGCTGGGCGTCGACGTCGGCGAGCTGGGCACGACGACCTTCCGCGCCCCGTACGCCCCGGTCTCCTTCGCCGCGCTCGCCGGCCGCGACCGCGGCCCGCTGCACGACCCCGTACGCGTGACCGCCCTGCACGACCGGCACGTCGCGCACGGCGCCGAGTTCGAGAACGTCGGCCAGTGGAAACGGCCCTGGTACTACCCGCAGGCCGGCGAGGACAAGGCGGCGGCGGTACTGCGCGAATGCCGCGCCGCCCGCGAGGGCGTCGCCCTCATGGACGCCTCCACGCTCGGCAAGATCGACGTACAGGGGCCGGACGCCGGTGTCTTCCTGGACCGGCTCTACACCAACATCATGAGCACCCTGAAGACCGGCATGAGCCGCTACGGCGTCATGTGCCGTCCGGACGGGATGGTCTTCGACGACGGCACCGCCATCCGCCTCGCCGACGACCGCTACCTCGTCACCACCACGACCGGCAACGCCGCGGCCGTACTGGACTGGATGGAGGAATGGCTCCAGACGGAGTGGCCCGAACTGCGCGTGCACTGCACCTCGGTCACCGAACAGTGGGCCACCGTGGCCCTCGTCGGACCGCGCTCCCGGGACGTCCTGCGCGGGCTCGCCCCCCGACTCGCCGTGGACGCGGCCGACTTCCCGTTCATGGCCTGGCGGGAGGCGGCCGTTGCCGGGATCCCGGCCCGCGTGTGCCGGATCAGCTTCTCCGGTGAGCTGGCGTACGAGATCAACGTACTGCCGTGGCACGCCCCCGAGCTGTGGGAGGCGCTGTACGAAGCGGGCCGGCCGCTCGGCATCACCCCGTACGGCACCGAGACGATGCACGTCCTGCGCGCCGAGAAGGGCTACCCGATCGTCGGCCAGGACACCGACGGCACCGTGACCCCGCACGACCTCGGCATGAGCTGGGTCGTGTCCCGCAAGAAGCCCGACTTCATCGGCAAGCGCTCGTACACCCGGCCCGACACCGCCCGGCCCGACCGCAAGCACCTCGTCGCACTGCTGCCGGACGACCCCGGCATCCTGCTGCCCGAAGGCACCCAACTGGTCGCCGCCGCCCTGCTGCCCGAACCGCCGGTGCCGATGCTCGGACACGTCACCTCCAGCTACCGCAGCGCGGCGCTCGGCCGGAGCTTCGCGCTCGCCCTGGTCAAGGGTGGCCGGGACCGCATCGGCGACCGGCTGTACGCACCCGTGGACGGCGGCCTCTTCCCGGTCACCGTCACCGGTCCCGTCCTCTACGACCCCGAGGGGGCACGCCGCGATGGCTGACACCGCCGCCCGCCGCGCCGGGCTGAGCCCGCTCGCGCCGTATGCCGAACGCTTCGCCACCGCCACCCGCGCCTCGGGCGGCGCCCTGCGGCTGGCGGAGCTCCCCTTCCTCGCCCAGGTCGACGTGCGGCTCGACCCCAAGGGGCCGGCGGCGGACGCCGTCGGGCTCGCGCTCGGACTCCCGCTGCCGCTGGAGCCCAACACGGTCGCACACGGCGGGGAGTTCGCGGCGCTGTGGCTGGGCCCGGACGAATGGCTCGTCATCGGCCCGGCCGGAACCGGGACGCACCTCGAAGCCCGGCTGCGCGAGGCCGTGGGCGACCGGCACGCGGCGGTCGTCGACGTCTCGGCACAGCGCACCACCCTGCTGGTCGGCGGAGCCCGGGCCGCCGAACTCCTCGCGCACGGCTGCTCCCTCGATCTGCACCCCCGCGCCTTCGGCGCCGGCCGCTGCGCCCAGACCACGCTGGCCCGGGCCCAGGTGGTGCTGGTCCCGCGTGAGGAACACCGGCCCGGATTCCGGGTCCTGGTGCGTTCCTCGTTCGCCCGCTACCTCGCCGAATGGCTCCTCGACGCGGCATCGGAGTACCTCTGGAATTCGCCCGACTCGACCCCGGCCTGAGGGCTGCCCGCGCCAGCGTGGCACCGGTCGTGCGACCGGGAAACACGATGGTGCCCGGAACCAGCGGTACAGGCCGAGGAGATGATGTGCGCAGCTTGCTGTCGGCGTCGACGAACGAGCACGCAGAAACGTTTCACCCTCCACGGTGGGCGAGAGCCCGCCGGGCTGCGGCCACCGCCGGCCTCGGTGCGGCGGCCCTCGTGATGATCCTTCCGGCCGTCGCCGCCGCCGACGTGCTGCCGCCCCTGCCGCAGAACGCGGACGGCCTCGAGCAGACCTTCTCGCCCGCCTTCGACTACGACGGGGACGGCTGCTACGCCACCGCCGCCATCAGCAGCAGCGGCGCGCTGAACCCCGGCCTCAAGCCGGGCGGAGCGGTGAACGGTCACTGCCGGGACCATGCGCAGCTGCAGAACTCCAACACGTACTCCCGCGAGAAGTGCAACAACGGCTGGTGCGCCGTCATGTACGCCGGCTACTGCGAGAAGGACCAGGCCACCCTCGGTCCCGCGGCCATCGGGCACCGCCGCGACTTCGAGCACGTGGTGGTCTGGATCAAGGACAACGAAGTCCAGTACGTGTCGACTTCGCAGCACAGCGGCTGGAAGTGGTACCCCCGCTCACAGGTCCGCTTCGACGGGACGCACGCCAAGGTCGTCTACCACAAGGACGGCGCCTCGACCCACTTCTACCGCCTCGCCAACGGCAACGACGAGCCCGCGGAGAACCACACCGGCAACTGGTTCTACCCGCGCCTCGTCGGCTGGAACGGCTACCCGGCCGGGCTCCGCGACAAGCTGATGACGGCCGATTTCGGCTCCGCCACGATCAAGATCTCCGACGGCCGCTTCAACGACGCCCTGAACGCGGCCAAGCCCCCCATCCCCTTCGACCCCTACGCGTAACGCCCTGCTACGCCGGGTCCCCGCCGCCCCGGGCGGCGCGGTGCCGGCGTACCGCGTCGCGGTTGGCGCAGCGCTGGGTGCAGTAGCGCCGGCGTCCGGTACGGGAGGTGTCGGCGAAGACCGTGGCGCACTCGGCCACGGCACACCGCCCCAGCCTGTGCATGCCCCGCCCGGCCAGGTGCAGCGCCGTCCCGACGGAGATCAGCGAGAACAGCAGGGAGCCGAGCGGTTGCCGGTCGGGACGGTAGTGCAGGTGCCAGCCGTCGCCGGCGTGGTCGGTCAGCCGCGGATGGGCGGCGGCCGCCTCCAGCATCCGGTTGACCAGCTCGGCTCGCTCCGGCCCGTCGTCGGCGTCGACCACCTTCTCCCACGCGTCCAGCGCGGCCCCGACCCGGTCCAGGTCCTGCGCAGTGACCGGTCCTTCGAGGGTCAGCCCGGCTGCGCGGCAGCGGTCCGCGAGTTCCCCGGGGCTCGCCGGGCGCCGGTTGGCCAGGTCCGCAGCGAGGTTGACGGCGTCCTCGCCGTAAGGGTTGAGGTGCACCAGACCATTACACCAGTCTGGTCGGCATGACGGACCACACGGGAGTACGGCAGGCGACGAACGCCGATGTCACGGAACTCGTCCGGCTGCGGGCGCTGTTGTTCGACAGCCTGGGCGGCGCGTTCTTCAACCCCGCGTCGCCCGAGGCGGATTGGCGCAGCGCGCTGGCCGTGGTGCTGAAGGAACAGCTGACGGCGGACTCCGTACGGATCCTCGTCGTGGACGGCGACCACGGCCTCGCCGCATGCGGCATCGGCACCGTCGAGCAGCGGCTGCCCGGACCGCACCTGTGCAACGGCCGGGTCGGGCAGGTGATCGGCGTGGTCACCGACCCGGCCCACCGGCGGCGCGGGCACAGCCGGGCGATCATGGGGGCCCTGCTCGACTGGTTCCGGGAACGCGAGGCCGCGCGCGTGGACCTGTACGCCTCCGCCCAGGGCGAACCGCTCTACCGCGCGCTCGGCTTCGACGACCATCCCGACCCCGCCCTGTGCCGGCGTCCGTGACGGCGGTACCGCAGGACGCGGCTGCGGGCTCGCCCGGGACGGGCGGGTGCCGACGTGCGGGAGCGTGTGGAGGGAACATGGTCGGGTGCGAAACCTTCCAGGGCGTGACCAGGGTGCCGAGGGTGGCGAAGGTGGCGAAAGGGCCCAGCGGGCCGCGGGGCCCGAAGGGGCCGCCCAGCGGGTGCTGGGGGAGGCGCTGCTCGACGCCTGCAGTGACGCCGGGGCGTCCATCGGCATGCTCTACCTGCCCGATCCCGCCCGGCGCGTCCTGCACCTGGCGATGGCAGCCGGGGTGTCCCGCGAGTTCGCGCTGCCCTGGTCGCGCGTCGGGCTGGACGATCCCGTCCCCGTGGCCGACGCCGTCCGCGACGGCCGGCTCGTCTGGCTCGGCGGTCAGGAGGAGACGGCCCGCCGCTACCCGCGCCTCGGCCTGGTCCTCCCGTACGACTTCGCCCTGGTCGCCGCCCCGCTCCCGGCCCAGGCCGCCGACCGGGGAGGGCCCACGGGGGCCGGACTCGTACTGCTGTGGCCCGGCTCCCACGGACCCCGCCTGACCGACGCGGAACGCCGGTCCGTGGAGACGTCCTGCCACCGGCTCGCGCACATCATGGGACAGGCCGCCGAAGACGGCCGCCCGATCCGGCCCCCGGCGCAGCCCGTCACACTGCGGCCGCTTCCCCCGCCCACACCCGGACCGGTCGAGGCCGCCGCCGCCCTGGCCTTCGTCCGCAGGCTGCCCGGCGGCAACTGCGCACTCGACCTGAACGGCACGATCACCTTCATCACCCCCGAGGCCGCGGAGATGCTCGGCGCACCCGTCTCCCAGCTGCGCGGAGCCCTGCCCTGGGAGGCCCTTCCCTGGATGGACAACCCGACCATCGAGGACCACTACCGGGCCACCGTGATCAGCCGGATGCCCCGCAGCTTCACCGCCGCGCCCCCGATCGGCCGGTACCTGCGGTTCGACCTCTACCCCGACGACACCGGGATCAGCGTCCGCATCAGGCAGGTCGCCGACCAGCCCGCCCCGCCGCCCGCCCCGCCGACTGCCGCATCCGCGGAGCCGTCCCCCAGCCGGGCCACCGCCCTCTACCAGCTCATGCACCTGGCAGCCACCCTCACCGAGGCCGCCCACGCCCAGGACGTGGTCGACCAGGCCGCCGACCAGCTCGTTCCCGCACTCGGAGCCCAGGCCATGGCCCTCCTGGTGGCGGAGGAACAGCGCCTGCGCATGGTCGGGCACCGCGGCTACCCGGCCGAGCTCATGGCCCGCTACGACGGCATGCCCCTCAGCCTCGACACCGCCACCACCCATGGCCTGCGTACGGGCAACCCGCTGTTCTTCGGCGACGAGAGCGAGCTCCTGGCCGCCTTTCCGGCCATCGTGGTCGCGGACGGTATGGCCGCCTGGGCCTTTCTGCCCCTGATCGCCTCCAAGCGCCCCATCGGCACCCTCGTCCTCGCCTACGCCCGCCCCCGCACCTTCGCCCCCGGCGAACGGGCCGTCCTCACCTCCATCGCCGGACTCATCGCCCAGGCCCTGGACCGCGCCCGCCTCTACGACTCCACCCACCAGCTCGCCCACAGCCTGCAGACCGGCCTGCTGCCCCACGCCCTGCCCCGCATCCCGCACCTCGAAGTGACCGCCCGCTACCTGCCCGCGGCACACGGTCTCGACATCGGCGGCGACTTCTACGACCTCATCCGCATCGACGACACCACGGTCGCCGCCGCCATCGGCGACGTCCAGGGCCACAACGTGAACGCCGCCGCACTCATGGGCCAGGTCCGCGCGGCCGTCCACGCCACCGCCGGCGCACCGCCCGCAGAGGTCCTCGCCCGCACCAACCGGCTCCTGACCGACCTCGAACCGGGGCTTTTCACCAGCTGCGTGTACGCCCACATCGACCTGGCGGCCCGGACCGCCCACCTGGCCACCGCCGGCCACCCGCCGCCCCTGCTGCGCCACGCCGACGGCCCGACCCGGATGCTCCACCTGCCGCCGGGCCTGCTCCTGGGCATCGACCCCGACGCCTCGTACACGGCGGTCGAGATCCCCTTCACCCCCGGCACCCTCCTCACCCTCTACACCGACGGCCTGGTCGAGGTCCCCGGTGAAGACCTCGAGGAGGCCATCTCCGCGGTCGCCGCCCGCATCACCGCAACCGCCGTGGACGCCCCCCTGGACGACCTGGCGGACGACCTCATCGACCACGCCCGCAGCGGCGCCCCCCGCACCGATGACACCGCCCTCCTCCTCCTGCGCTCCCGGACCCGGCCCCCGGCTCAGGGGAACGGCACGTAGGTCTGTCCGTTCAGGTGGAGGTAGCCGTCCTGCCCGACGTACCACTCGTACGTCGTGGGCGGGCCTGTCCCGGTGTGGGGGCGTGTCAGCGATCTTGTGTAAGTCGGTTGGTGTCATTGGATGCTGAGCCGGTCCTCGAAGAAGAGTGAGAACTGGTTCAGCGCTTCCTTCCAGTGTGGGGCGACGTGGTTGGCATCGCGCGCTTTGGGGTTGATCTGCTCGCGGACTGCGAGGTAGAGGACCTTCAACGCTGCCTGTTCCGAGGGGAAATGGCCGCGGTTGCGGGTGGCTTTGCGGAGCCGCGAGTTGATCGATTCGACCATGTTCGTGGAGTAGACCACCGTCCTTATGGCCGGTGGGAACGCCAGGTAGGGAGTGAACTCCGGCCAGGCCGACCGCCAGGTCCGCACGATCGCCGGGTAGCGTTCGCCCAGGTCAGAGGCCTCGAACGCGTCAAGGGCCTGTTCGGCGGCCGTCTCGGTCGGCGCTGTGTAGATCGCTCTCAGAGCCGGCACCAGCTTCGGGTGGTCCCGCACGGACGACAGTCTGAGCGAGGCCCTGGTCAGGTGAATCACGCACGTCTGGACCGTGGCCTTGGGCCAGGTCGCGGTGACGGCGTCGGGCAGGCCCTTCAGACCATCGCAGACGACGATGCACACGTCCTCGATACCCCGGTTCCGCAGTTCCGACAGCACCGCCATCCACGTGGTCGCGCCTTCACCCTCGGCTCCAACCCACAAGCCGAGGACGTCTTTGCGGCCGTCCATGTCGACGCCGACGGCCAGGTAAACCGGCTTCGATGTCACCGAGCCAGAACGGATCTTCACCCACAATGCGTCGATGTAGATGATCGGCCAGACCGCGTCGAGGGGCCGGTTCTGCCAGGTCACGAGCTCGTCGATCACGGCGTCGGTGACCTTGCTGATCAGGTCTGGGCTGACCTCGACTCCGTAGATCTGGGCGAGGTGGGAGCGGATGTCGCGCACGCTCATCCCGCGCGCGTAGAGCGAGAGGATCCGGTCGTTGAATCCCGCCAGCCGGCGGGCGTTCTTCGGGACCAGACGCGGCTCGAACTCACCGTTGCGGTCTCTGGGCACCGCCAAAGTGACGGCGCCGGCATCGGTCAGGACCCTCTTGGGCGACGTCCCGTTCCGGGAGTTTCCAGAGCCGTGACCTGCGGAATCTCCGCGTTCGTAGCCGAGGTGTTCACTCATCTCGGCTTCCAGAGCCCGCTCCAGAACAGCCTTGGTGATCTCCGTCAGGAGCCCGCCCTCGCCGAGCAGGGCCGCTCCCGAGGAGTCAGCTTTGTCGAGCAGCCGCTCGACCACCTCGTCGACCGTCTTGTCGCCGGCCACGGACGCGGCCGCTTCGTCTTTGTCTGCCATGACTCGTCCGATCCGCCTGGCCCACAGGCCCGAGGCCGAGCCCCGGGCCAGGCTTCCACATCACGGACTTACACGATCTTTCAGACACGCTCCGGTGTGGCCCGAGCCCCTCTGCGGGTCGTTGGGTGCGCGGAGGGATCGATTCTGCAGGTCAGCTGTAGACCACCGGGCAGCCGTGGGTCAGGCAGTGGCGGGCCGCGTGGAGGTACAGGGCGGTGTGGAACGTCGTGTCCGCGCCCGGGACTTCGCGCGCGGAGGCGTCGAAGTACCAGGAGGTCAGGGCGAGGGGGCCGGAGGCGGCGAGGACCTCGGGCGGGAGCGGGACGGACGCCGCCAGGAGTTCCGCCATCAGAAGCACCTGCGGAGCACCGGCGATGGCGAGGGGCTCGTCGGGTTCCTCCTGCGTGGCCACAGTGACCTCCGAGTCGAGGGAGACCGGCACCAGCACGGACCAGGAGAGCAGGTCGTCCACCCCGTGTTCCCGGCACAGCTCGGCGAAGCCGTCCATCGGGGGGACCATCTTCTCCTCGAAGCGGGGCACCGGGCCCGGCCCGGGCGCGTACGGCGGCAGTCC
This sequence comes from Streptomyces sp. R33, assembly GCF_041200175.1. NCBI lineage: Bacteria > Bacillati > Actinomycetota > Actinomycetes > Kitasatosporales > Streptomycetaceae > Streptomyces > Streptomyces sp. R33. The sequence continues at coordinate 7,762,235 of NZ_CP165727.1, forward strand.
CCGCCGGCCCAGCTCCCGGTTCAGCCCGGCCGCGATCTCCGCCCGGCCGCCCTCGTACGCACCGCGCCAGTCCTCCGCGGTGACGCTCACCATGTAGATGCCCATGGCCACAACCTAACGCGGGGCGCGGAACGTGACGGAGCCCGGGAGCATATCCAGCTCCCGGGCTCCAGCTTGCCACCCAATTGCGCACACCGGCGGCGTTTAAGAGCCGCGGATCATTCTGAGACCGACGTGTTCTGCCTTTGAACTACCGCGCCACGAGAGAGGCGCAGAGGGGACTTGAACCCCCATCCGTCGATGATCGTCCGCGCTCGGTCGATCCGGCGTTCGGTGGCGAATGCTGAGACTGGAGCGAGAATCTGAGTTTCACGGGGCCGCCTCTACCAGCTTGGGCCACCCCGGCACGTGTGCCGGGGGAGGGTTTCGAACCCCCAACTGACACCCCTCGGTCAGCTTCAACATCAGTTTCAGCTTTGCGCTTTGCGCGCACCCCCCCGCTCGCACAGGGGGCGATCTGGAGGCTACCGGAACAGGTAGCCGAACACCGCATCCCCGACGCGCTGGTCGGTGACCTCGGTGCCGTTGGCCTCCTCGCGGGCGAACTTGACGGCATGCTGGAGCTTTTCGACCCGGCCGAGGAGCTCGTTGACCCGGCGGGCCGGCAGCGCACCGGAGAACTTCACCGTCGTCCAGTAACCGACCGGGACGTCCTCGTAGTACACCTCGACCTGGGCCGGGTGCTTCTCCGTGGCCTCGGCCTTCACATGGTTGCGCGGCACCTTCTTGGTGCGGATCGTGCGGACCGGGTCGGTCTTCCACGCGTCCGTCGAGGGGTCGAGGTTCCAGGCCTCCGACGCGTCCAGGACGGGGAGCTTGCGTACGAACGTGTGCAGGTCGGTGAGCTGCTTCTCAAGGAACAGCAGGTACGGGACGGGCACTTGGGGCAGCAGGACCGTTCCGTCGACGACGACGTCCGCGGCCGCCGTGCGGTTCGCCCAGTCCTTCGTCGCCGTCACGTCGAACAGCCGCGTCAGCGTTCCCGCCGTCGCGCGCAGTACGTCCTCCGCCTTGACCTGCACCCGCGTGGACTCGGGCGGCAGCTGCTCGCCCTCCTCGTCCTTGGGCTGGTACGTCCGCGAGATACCGGCGAGCAACGCCGGCTTCTGGACGTCCTGATGGGCTTGGGTCAGTTCCTGGAGAGACTTGGACTTGACGCCCTTCTCCACTGCGATGATCTGATTCAACTTCGGCACACGAGGAAGCTAACAGCACAACAGTCCACCGCACACCCGAGTTTTCGTGCGCCGACTGCCGGCCGCACACGCGCACGGCCCGTTCCGCCGCCCGTGGTGGGCGGTGGAACGGGCCGTGAGTACGACGGGACTGCGACGCGCGTGCGACGGGATCAGACCGCCGGGGCCGGGTACGTGGGGTACTCGACGCCCGAGACGTGCTGGACGACGCGGATGACCTGGCACGAGTAGCCGAACTCGTTGTCGTACCAGAGGTAGAGGATCGCGTTGTCGCCGTCGACCTTGGTGGCGCCCGCGTCGATGATCGACGCGTGGCGCGAGCCGACGAAGTCCATCGAGACCGCGTCGGGGGCGGTGGTGAAGTCGATCTGGCGCTTGAGCGGCGAGTGCAGCGAGACGTCGCGGAGGTGGTCGAGGACCTCCTCGCGGGTGGTCTCGCGGCCCAGGCGCAAGCTCAGGATGGCGATCGAGACGTCCGGGACGGGGACGCGGATCGAGCTGCCGGTGATCGGCGCCTTGAGGTCGGGCAGCGCCTTGGCGACGGCGGACGCGGCACCCGTCTCGGTGATGACCATGTTGAGCGGCGCGCTGCGGCCGCGGCGGTCGGCCTTGTGGTAGTTGTCCAGCAGGTTCTGGTCGTTCGTGAACGAGTGGACGGTCTCCACGTGGCCGCGCAGCACGCCGTACTCGTCGTCCATGGCCTTCAGCGGCGGGACGATCGCGTTGGTGGTGCACGAGGCGCAGGACAGGATCTGCTCGTCCGGCTTGATCGTGTCGTGGTTGACACCGTGGACGATGTTCGGGACGTCGCCCTTGCCCGGGGCGGTCAGGACGACCTTGTCGATGCCCGGGCGCAGGTGCTTGGACAGACCCTCACGGTCACGCCACTTGCCCGTGTTGTCGATGAGGATGGCGTCCTTGATGCCGTACGCGGTGTAGTCGACCTCGGACGGGTCGTTCGCGTAGATCACCTTGATCGCGTTGCCGTTGGCGACGATCGTGTTCGTCGCCTCGTCCACGGTGATGGTGCCCTGGAACTGGCCGTGGATCGAGTCGCGGCGCAGCAGGGAGGCGCGCTTGACGATGTCCTGGTCGCCGCCCTGGCGGACGACGATCGCGCGCAGGCGCAGACCGTTGCCGGAGCCGGCCTTCTCGATGAGCAGGCGGGCGACGAGGCGGCCGATGCGGCCGAAGCCGTACAGGACGACGTCGCGGCCGTCGCCGCGCTCGATCTTGTTCGCACCGGTGGCACCGGCGACGGCCTCGGCGGTGAACTGCTCCACCGACAGGCCGCGGTCGTCGCTCTTGTACTCCGCGGCGAGCATGCCGATGTCGATCTGGGACGGGCCGAGATCGAGCGTGGTGAGCACCTGCAGGAACGGCAGCGTCTCGGTGACCGAGAGCTCCTCGCCGTCGATCTGCCGGGCGAATCGGTGGGTCTTCAGGATGCTGACCACCGACTTGTTCACCAAGGAGCGGCTGTGCAGCAGGATCGTCACGTCCTGCTCACGGTGCAGCTTCCCGATGATCGGGATCATCGACTCCGCGATCTCCTCGCGGTTTTTCCAGTTGGTGAACGAGTCGTCATTGACAGTCACAGGTTTATCTTTCGAGCTAGGCGGCGCTCACATGCTAACCCCACGCCACTTTGATCACTCAAGGGGTACCGTCTGAGCGGTGATATGTGGGGTTATGTCTCATTTGTTCCTCGGGTGATCCTCTGAATGGTCCACGCGCCGGTGAAGCGGGGGAGCGGGAGGTGCGAGGGGTGGGAGAGAGGGGCGGCCCACCGTCGCGGAGGCCGACGGGCCGTCCGGGGGGGCGCAGGGGTGAAGACGTACCCATCATGACAGGTCAGACGGTGTTTTCGTAGGACCAAGGGCACAGTCGATTGCCCTTGTTTGGGCCCCTGTGCGGCTTTGAGAATCACCGTCATGAATCACTCGGCGAACATCAATCACGACGCAGTCCTCCGAGCCCGGGTGGCCCTTCTGGGATCGGCGAAGCCGTCGGTCCGTGAGCGGGTCGCGGCCTACCGCGTCCTGGCCCAGGTGAGCCCCCTGGCCTATCTGCCCCTGCTGTCCGCCGTACTGTGGAAGTACAGCCGTTACGAGTTCGCGCACCGGCCGGACATCGCGCTGGCCCTGCGGGCCGAGTCCGTCGCCGCCGCGCGCCGCGTGTACGCCATGGAGCCGGGACGGGCCGATCTCCTCGTCACCGCACTGATCCACTACCGGGAGCAGCTGGTCCTCATGGACCGGCGGGAAGAAGCCCGCGGGGTGGAGGAAGAGATCACCCGCATGGGGTCCGGCGGGCGCTAGCCGACCACCGCGGGCACCCGGGCCGGCGGTGTGGCCGGTCCGGGTGCCCGCGCTCGGAGCCGCCGCCCCGGCGGCCCGGGCGGGGTCAGCCGGCGATGGGGTACATGGACCCCCGGCGGCCCTCCGCCGAGGTCAGCCACTCCAGCTTCTCGGCCGTGTCGGTGGCCGGCAGCGGGGTGTGCAGCACGATCGACAGGTCGGGCCGGGCCGGTACGCGCAACTGGGTCGACTCGACGAACAGCGTCCCCACGACGGGGTGCTCGATCTCCTTCTGTATCTGACCGCCGGGCCGGATGTCCCGCTGCTCCCACAGCTCGGCGAACTCCGGGCTGACCTCCCGCGCCTCCTCGACGACCGCCTGGAACCCCTCGTCCTCGGGCCACTCCGAGCACGCCGCCCGGTACTGGGCGACCACGGTGCAGGCGATCTCCTCCCAGCGCCTCGAACGGGCCTTGTAGATGGGGTCGGTGAAGAACGCGATCAGGCAGTTCTGCACGATCTCCGGGCGCATCCCGAGCACCATCGCGGCCGCGTCGTTGTAGAGCACCGTGTTCCAGTAGGCGTCCATGATGTGCGCGGGGAACGGCATCCACGCGTCGATCAGCCGCTTCAGCCCCTGGCACATGTCCCGGTCGGCCGGCGCCACCTCGAGGGCCGGCGGGTTGAGCCCCGCGAGTACGTACAGGTGCCGGCGCTCGGCGCTGGTCAGCTGCAGGACCCGGCCGACCGAGTCGAGGACCTGCGGCGACACCGTGATGTCCCGGCCCTGCTCCAGCCACTGGTACCAGGACACCCCGACCCCGGCGAGCACGGCGACCTCCTCGCGGCGCAGTCCCGGGGTGCGGCGACGGGCCCCGCCGTCCGGCAGGCCCGCCTGCGTGGGAGTGATCCTCGCCCGTCTGCTCATCAGGAACTCGCGCAGTTCGGAACGGCGGTGCTTGTCGATCGGTGTAGCCACTAACTCCCCCTGTCAGCTGCCTGGTGGTGCCACCAACAGGATAAGTTCCCACTCTCCACGGGCATTCCCGGGCCGCGAGGGTGGTGGCCATGGCGATCGATACTCATACGACGACGACAACGACGACGACAACCACCACCGCCGGCTCGGGGGCGGCATCCCCCGCCCCCGCGAACGACCGGCTCACGGGCCGGGCCAAACTGGTCCTCTTCGTGCTCTGCGCCGCCCAGTTCATGGTGGCCCTCGACTTCTCCGTACTGAACGTGGCCCTGCCCGCCCTCGGCAAGGACCTGGGTCTGAGCCGGTCGGCCCTGCAATGGGCGGTCACCGCCTTCGCGCTGCCCTCCGGAGGCTTCCTCCTCCTCTTCGGCCGGATCGCCGACCTGTACGGACGCAAGAAGCTGTTCCTGATCGGCCTCACGCTCTTCGGTGCGGCCTCGCTCCTGGCCACCCTGGCCTGGGACCCGGCGTCCTTCCTGGCGGGGCGCGCCCTGCAGGGCCTCGGCGCGGCGGTCATCGTGCCGACCGGCATGTCCCTGCTGACCACCACGTTCCCCGAGGGCCCGCTGCGCGACAAGGCGATCGGTATCTCCGGCACCCTGCTGTCCCTCGGCTTCACCATCGGCATGGTCCTCGGCGGCGTCATGACCGACACCCTCGGCTGGCGCTCCACGATGGCGCTGCTCGCGGTCACCGCGGTCATCGTGCTCGCCCTCGCCCCCGGTCTGCTGCCCGAGTCGCGGACCCCGGACCGGCCCCGCCTGGACGTCCCGGGTGCCGTCACCGTCACAGGCGGCCTGCTCGCGCTGATCTACTCCCTGTCCACCGCGGCCCAGCGGGGCTTCGGCGGCGTGGACGTCTGGGGCACGCTGCTCGCCGGTCTGGCCCTGCTCGTCGCCTTCGCGGTGGCGGAGTCGAAGACCCCGGCCCCGCTGGTCTCGCTCCCGATGCTGAAGCGGCGCACCATCGCCTGGGGGAACTTCGCCGGCCTGGTGACCTTCGCGATGATGTCGACGGTCATCTTCGTCCTGACCCTGTACCTCCAGGAGACGCTCGGGCTGTCGTCCTTCCGGACCGGCCTGGTCTTCGGAGTGCAGGGCGTCGCATCGGCCCTCGCCGGCTCCTACGCCCCGAAGGTCATCGGCCGCTTCGGCGCCCGGCGCACGCTGGTCGGCTCGCTGCTCGGCCAGGGGCTCCTGACCGCGGCGCTGCTGGCGGTGGGCGCCGAGTCGGGCGCGCTGGTGGCGACCGTCGCCGTCTCGGTGGCCAGCATGTTCCACCTCGGCGCGATCATCTCGTACGGGCTGACGGTGACGAGCGGCGTGCCGGACGAGGAGCAGGGCCTGGCGACGGGCCTGGTCACCACGACGCAGCAGGTCGGCCTCACCATCGGGATCCCGCTGCTCGGTGTCCTGGCCACGACGCAGGCCTCGCTCTTCGACGGGGTCCGCACGGTCCTGGCGATCGACGCGGCGATCGTGCTCGCGGCGGCGGCCTTGGTGGGCCTCGGCCTGGGAGGCCGTACGAAGAAGGCGTGAGAGGGACCGAGGACGCCCGGCGGCCGCCGGGACCGGGGACCGGAAGCGGAGAGCAACCTCCGCCGACCGGTCCCCGTCCGTTTTCCGCACCCGGACTCCGTTCCACCGGGCCCGGCCTCAGGCCCGTGTCCACCGGGGCGGGTTGCCCGGGGAGGCGGGCTCCGGTGTGGGTTCCGGGCCGCGCAGGTGGAGGTTGCGGACCGTGGCCGCCGTCTCGCGTTCGAAGTGCTCCCAGGAGACCAGCCGTCGCCAGGCCGGATCCGGCCGCCCCGGCACGGTGGCCCCGCGCGCCGCCCACTCCCGGGCGAGTTGCTCGAACAGCGGGGCGGCCGCGGCCGCGTGGGCCGGCTGCCGGGGAGTGGGGACGTACAGGGGGCGGCCGCCGTCATCCGGAGCCGCCCGGTGTCGCGCCGTGGTGGTGAGCGTGGAGCCCGTCGTCGTCATGCCTGCGCAAACGAGTCGCTGGGTGGCGGGGACACGGACGGCCCCATTGCCGGGGGTCGGAGCCGCCGTCCGGCTTGACGACCCGGAATCCGGACAAGCGGCCGACACGCCGGTACTCTCTTCGTCGAATGCGTCAATTCCCTTGTGTTGTACGGGAGTTCGGGCCGAATCGGCCTGTCATTCTTTATCGCCGCACTGTGTTTTCGGTAATGGCGAGCTTTTCTTCGAAAGGAACCCCGGGTTTCCGGACATTGTGATGACCGGACCCGACGGGCGTCTTCGCTGGTGGTGGCGCCGCGGTTGACTCCACGTTTCCCGGTGTCGGTGTGGTTTCGGCCCCGCGGGCCAGAAGTCTGCCGTTCTTGGCCGAGGCGGGCCTCGTTCGATTTGGCGGTGCGTTCCTCTTGTCTCATCATGTGAACGGACATCAGGTTGCGGCTGCGCTCGCCAACTCTGCACAACATATGCATTGTTGACTGATCAACGGGTGAGAGTGGTGTGAGTTCCACCACGCCGCCCCGACGCGTCACCTGTCTCCCGCCTATTTCAACTTTCATCTTTCGAGGTAAAGGCAGCATGCCCGTCCAGCAGTTTTCAGACCTCGTGCGTTTCGCCCGTGACTCCTCTCCTTTCTACGCCGACCTCTACGCGGACCTGCCACCGCACGTGAGCCGGATCACCGACGTTCCCGTCGTGGACCAGGACAGGTTCTGGGCGGCCAACACCCTGCACGACAACCGCGTCCTGACCGCCCCCCTCGGGGAAGCCGTCGTGTTCAAGACGGGCGGCACCACGGGCACCCCGCGGTTCTCCTGCTACACCCGTGAGGAATGGCAGGAGTTCGTCACCGCCTTCGGCGCCGGAATGGTCGACGCCGGCCTGCGGCCCGGGCACAGGGTCGCCGACCTGTTCTACGCCGGTGAGCTCTACGCCAGCTTCCTGTTCATCCTGGACTCGCTCGCGCACGCCCCCGTCGCCAACGTCAGGCTGCCCATAGGCGGCGGCGCCCCGCTGGAGTCGACGGTCACCACGCTCGAGGACTTCGCCGCCCACGTCGTCGCCGGCACACCGACCACGCTCTGCCGACTCGCCGAGCACCTGACCTCCTCCGGCCGCCAACTGCCCGGCGTCGAGTTCCTGTTCTTCGGCGGGGAAGCCCTCTTCGCCGACCAGCGCCGCCTCCTGTCAGCCGCCTTCCCGGGCGCCACGCCCCGTTCGCTCGGCTACGCCAGTGTCGACGGCGGCCTCCTCGGCCGCCCGGTGCCCGGCACGGACGACGACCCGCGCACGCACCGCCCGTTCACCCCGCACACCCTCGTCGAGATCCTCGACGAGACGACAGGCGAACCGATCCGCGAGCCGGGCCGGCCCGGACGGGTCGTCGTCACCCAGCTCTTCCGCCGCCTCATGCCCGTCATCCGCTATCCCGCCGGCGACCGCGCCGAGTGGACCGGCACCGAGGGCGGTGCCTTCCGCATCCTCGGCCGGGCCGAGGAAGGCGTACGCGTCGGCCCCGTCTCGCTGTACTGGCAGGACGCCACGGACGCCGTCGCCGAGGCCGACACCGACGGCAGGGTCACGGGCATGCAGCTCGTCGTCCGCCGCTGGGACGGCCGCGACGGCCTCGTCCTGCGCCTGGCCACCGCCCCCGGCCAGGACCCGGCCGGCCTGGAGGTCTTCGCCAAGGAGGTCGTCACCGGGCTGAACACCGCCCGGCCGCTCTACCCCGACAGCGTCGCCGCCGGATTCGTGCACCCGCTCCGCGTCGAGTGGGCCCGCCACCGCGACCTGGTGGTCAACCCCCGTTCCGGCAAGCTCGTCCGCGTCATCGACGAGAGGCCGACCGCATGACCGCCCCCGCACCCGGGGCCGCCGGCCGGCGGCTCCCCCTCGTCCTGCGCAACCGCGCCTTCGGGACCGTATGGCTGGGCCAGGTGTTCACCCAAGCCGGCATCCGCATGTTCCAGGTGGGCATCTCCTGGTGGCTCATCGGCTACGCCACCTCCGGCGACGGCGGATTCGCGGCCGGGCTGTTCATGGCCGTCAGCACGCTGCCCGCCGTGGTCCTCGCCCCGTTCGTCGCCCGCGCCATCGCCCGCTTCGCCCACCGCTCGCTGCTGCGCACCGCCGCCGGCGGCGCCGGAGCGGCCGCTGCCGCGCTGGCCGTCTGGACCTGCGCGAGCGACCTGCCCGTCGCCGCGGCCTACGCGGCGGCCCTGGCCCTGGCGACCTGCCAGGCCTTCTTCGACCCGTGCCTGACCACCTCCGTGCCCGAGCTCGTGGACGACGCGGACATCGAGGCCGCGACCGGCTTCGAGCTGTCCACCCAGTCGCTGGCGAGCCTCGGCGGAGCCCTCCTCGGCGCCCTCGTCGTGGACGTCGCCGGAGTGGCCGGCCTCGCCGTGGGCTGCGCCGCCGCCTACGCCACGGCCGCCGTGCTCATCGCGACCGTACGGTTCCGCACCGCCGGTGCCGGCACCGCCGCTCATCCCGAGGAGGCGGAGCCCCGACGGACACTGCGTCAGCTGCTGGGCGCCATGCCGTACGTCCGCGGGATCCTCCTCTGCTTCACCGCGGCCAACCTCTTCACCACGGCCGTCTTCGTCGTCATGCCGCTCTACACCGCCTCGGTGCTGCACGGCGACGGCGCCACCGTCGCCCTGCTGGAGGCCTCGCTCGGCGTGGGCACGCTCATCGGCTCCTTCACCGGTGCACGGGTACCCGGCCGGCCCGCCGTGGTCGGCACCGCGTGTCTCGCCGCGATGGCCGCAGCCCTCGCCCTGCCCGGCCTGATCGCCGCCCGGCCCGTCATCGCAGGGGCCCTGCTGGTGACCGGATGGTGCGTCGGGGTGATCGGGGTCCGCTTCGTGGCCCTGTTCCAGCGGCTGGTCCCGGCCGCCGACAAGCCCGCGTTCTTCGCCGTCATGCAGGCCGTCCTCGGTGCGACCTTCCCCGTCGCCTCGCTGCTCTTCGGGTTCCTCGGCGACCACCTCTGCGCCCAGACGCTGTGCCTGATCCAGGCCGCCGGACTCGTCCCCGCCGCCCTCGCCCTGGCCCTGCTGCCCGGCCACTCCCGCCCGGCGGGCGCGCCCGACCCCGTTCCCGCGCCGGAGCCGACCCCCGCAGGAGGCGCCCGATGACCGCCGCGATCGAGCAGGCCACCCCGGCCGACATCGCCGATCTCCGCCAGCTCTACTACGCCGTCTACGGCCCGCACTACCCCACGGCCCTCGGCACCGACCCCGCCGAGATGACCCGGCTCATCCGGGACCCGCACACCCTCTGGCTCGTCGCCCGCTGCCCCCGTACCGGCGCCCTCGCCGGATCCGCCGCGGTCCACAGCGAACCCGGCAGCCGGGTCGGCCGCCTCGAAGGGCTCGCCGTCCACCCCGACCAGCGCGGAACCGGGCTCGCCGGGCAGCTGACCGAGGCCGTGTGCGCCGGCACGCTCGATGCCGGGACGCTCGACTCGGTGTACGCCACCGTCCGTACGGTCAGCGCCGGACCCCAGCGCGTCGTGGCCCGCAACGGCTTCCGCCCCCTGGGCATCCTGCCCAACGCCGTGGAGCTCAGCAGCCGCGAGAGCCTCGCACTCTACGCGCGTCACTCGCCCGGGGTGCTGGACCGCCGGGTACCCGTCGCCGAGGTGCCCGCCTCCCTGGTACCGCTCCTGCGCACCGCCGGGGCGAGCCTGGGCATCAGCTACGCGGACGCCCGGCCCACGCCGCCGGTGCCCGCGCCCGCCGGGCCGGCGGCGCGGCCGCTGGAGATGATCGAGGCGCCGGCCTTCGTCCGCCGCCGCTTCCACCAGCACTTCCCCGACACCGGCCGCTGGTTCTACCCGCTGCACACCCCCAACATCCTCCTCACCCCCGACGACGGCGGCTTCGAGGTGTACGCCTATCTCAACCGCACCGGCGGCTACTGCGCCCTGGTCACCGCCCACCCGGACCCGGCGGCCGCCGCCGGCTGGCTGGAGCCGGTCACCCGGACCCTCACCCGCGCCGGCGCCGGCTACGTGGAGGCGCTCGTACCCCTGGAACACCACGCCGCGCTCTCGGCCTTCACCGCCGAGGGCTTCATCGCCGGGGCCCTGTACCCGGCCATGCGCCGGGACGGCGACGGTTTCCACGACTACGTGGTGATGTCCCGGACCACCGAGCACATCGACTTCCGCGGCGTGGTCGTCGACCCGCCCCTCCAGCCCTTCCTCGATTCCTATGTGTCGGCCTGGGCGTCGACCCATCTGCCCGTACGTGAGGTTGCTTCATGACCCCTTCCACGACCCCCTCGAAACCCCATCTCGCCCCCGTCGACGTCCCCGACGCCGCGGCCCTCGGCCGGGTCCAGCAACTCTGCGACCGGACCGGGCCCTACACCTCCGGTCCCGCCGAGGAGGAGCTGTTCGCCGCCGCCATGGCGGAGATCAACACCTGGCACCGCGACCGGTCCCCGTTCTTCCGCAGCCTGTACGACGGGGAGCGCCCGGACACCCCGTACGAGGCACCCCTGGTGCACGCGAACTTCTTCAAGCGCCACGAGGTCCTGTCCATACCCGAGGACGAGGTCCACCTCCACCTCACCTCCTCCGGGACCACCGGACAGAAGTCGCAGATGTTCTTCGACGAGTGGACCATCCGCTCCGCCCAGCGCATGGTCGCCCGCATCTTCGACCACAACGGCTGGATCACCCCCGACCAGCCCGTCAACTACCTGCTCTACAGCTACGAGCCCGCCCGCGACCTCAACCTGGGCACCTCGTTCACCGACAACTACCTGTGCGACTTCGCCCCGGCCCGGCAGGTCGAGTACGCGCTGCGCAACACCGGCAACGGCCACGAGTTCGACCCCTTCGGCTGCGTCGCCGCCCTGCGCCGCTTCGCCGAGGACGACGTACCCGTCCGCATCCTCGGCTTCCCCGCCTTCCTCTGGTTCACGCTGGAGCGGATGCGCGCCATGGGCCTGGAGCCGCTGAAGCTCCCGGAAGGGTCCCTGATCATCCTCGGCGGGGGCTGGAAGGGCCACACCGACCGGCAGATCGGCAAGCACGAGCTGTACGCCCGCGTCACCGAGCAGTTGGGGGTCCCCTCCGAGCGGATCCGCGACACCTTCGGGTCGGTCGAGCACTGCATCCCGTACATCGAGTGCGCGCACCACAACCTCCACGCACCCGTCTGGTCCCGCGTCTTCATCCGCTCCACCCGCACCCTCGAGCCCCTCCCGTACGGCGAACGCGGCTACCTGCACCTGGTGTCCCCGTACATCACCTCCGTACCGGCGCAGAGCGTCGTCATGGGCGACCTCGCCTCGCTCCACCCGGGCGAGAGTTGCGGATGCGAGCTGACCACCCCGTGGTTCACGATCCACGGCCGGGCCGGCGTCAGCCGCAACCGCAGCTGTGCCGTGGCCGCCGCCGAACTGATGAAGGGAATGTCATGACCGACACCATCAACCACCACTACTGGCAGGGCACCTTCATCGGGGACGACGAGGCCGCCCGCCGCCTGGCCACCCTCCCCACCGCAGTCGAGGCCGCACTCGGCACACCGCTGGACACCGAGACCGTCCTCGCCGCCTGCGACGCCCTCTCCCGCGCCCTGCGCGACCCCGGCCACCGCGTACGGGAGCGGCTGGCCCCGCACCTGCCCGCGGACGGCGACACGGAGTGCGAAGAACTCCTGGCGGAACTCGCCGACTTCCTCGACCGCAGCTCGCTCACCCGCAAGCTCCGGCGCGAGCTGGGCAGCGCCGCCCCGCAGCGGCTGAACCGCCCCGACGCCAAGGAGACGGTGTACGAGGCCTGGGCGCCCGTCGGCCTGGTCGCCCACATAGCCCCGGGCAACGCCGCCACCGTCGCCCCGCTCAGCCTGATCGAAGGACTCCTCGCCGGGAACGTCAACGTCCTCAAGACCAGCAGCTCCGACACCTTCCTCGCCCAGCACCTCCTCGCCGAACTCGCCGCGCAGGACCCGACCGGCGCCCTCGCCGAGCGCATCATCGTGCTGCGCTTCCCCTCCTCCCGCCAGGAGTGGCTGCGCCTGATGTGCGCCCCCGCCGACGCCGTCGCGGTCTGGGGCGGCGAGTCGGCCGTCGAAGGCGTCGCCGCCCACGTCCCGGCCGGCTGCCGCCTGGTGGAGTGGGGGCACAAGATCTCCTTCGCCTACCTCACGCAGGACGCCTGGGCGGACGGGGCGACGCTGACGGCCCTGGCCCGGGACGTCTGCCTCTTCGAGCAGCAGGCCTGCTCCAGCCCCCAGGTCGTCTACCTCGACACCGAGACGGGGAACACCGAGGTGCTGCACGCGTTCGCCGAGCGCCTCGCGGCGGCCCTGGACGCCCAGCCGGCGCCCGCCGCGGCGGACCTCGACCCGGCCGAGTACGCCGAGCTGACCACCACCGAGCACCTCGCCCGCCTCGAGGAGCACCTGGGCCTCACCCGTGTCCTCGCCGCCCCCGACGGCACCTGGCGGGTCATGGCCGACGACCGGCCGGCCCTCACCGCCTCCCCGCTGCACCGCAGCGTCTGGGTGAAGCCGCTGCCCCGCAAGAGCCTCATGGCCACGCTGCGTCCCATGCGCCGCTACCTCCAGACGGCGGGCATCGCGGGCAGCCGCACCGACACCGCCGAGCTCTCGGCCCTGGTCCTGGCCGCCGGAGCCACCCGGGTCACCCCCGTCGGCGCCATGACCGCGGGCTACGCCGGTGAACCGCACGACGGGGTCTACGCCCTCCAGCGCTACAGCCGGCGCGTCGCCGTCCAGGCCGACGAGCGCTTCGCCGCCACCGCCTGCCTCGACGACCTCGCCCGCCCGGCCGTCTTCCCGCCGGCCACCGGGCCGCTGCTGGACAAGGCCGCCGTCCAGGACCTCAACCGCGGGGTCGACCGGAGCGACGCCGAGCTGTACTTCCGCAGCGGGGGCAGCACGGGTAAGCCCGCCCTGTCGCTGTTCACGTACGCGGACTACGACACGCAGATGCACGCAGCCGCCCGCGGCCTGCTCGCCGCCGGCTACGACCCGGCCCGCGACCGTACGGCCAACCTCTTCTACTGCGGCGGCATGTACGGCGGGTTCATCAGCTTCTTCTCCATCCTCGAGCGCCTCGGCGGCGTCCAGATGCCGATGGCAGCGGGCCCCGACCACCGCGCCACCGCGGAGATGATCGCCGCGTACGAGGTGGACACGCTCTTCGGCATGCCCTCGTACCTCTGGCAGCTGCTGCACGAGGAAGCGGACCTGCTGCGCTCGTACGGAGGCCTGCGCAAGATCTACTACGGCGGAGAGCACTTCACCGACGCACAGCGCAGGACGCTGACCGAGACGTTCGGCATCGAGGTCATCCACTCCATCACCTACGGCAGCACCGACCTCGGCCCGCTCGGCTACCAGTGCACGCAGAGCAGCGGCAGCGTCCACCACCTCCATGACGACCTGCACACCCTGGAGATCGTCGACGTCGACGAGGACCGTCCCGTGGCGCCGGGAGAGACCGGCCGGCTCGTGTTCACCACCCGCGCCCGCCGGGGCCAGCAGCTCGACCGGTACGTCATCGGCGACCTCGGGCGCGCCCTGCCCGGACGCTGCCCCTGCGGAAGCCACGCCCCGCGCTTCGAACTGCTCGGCCGGCTCGGCGAGGTGATGCGGGTGGCGACGTACTTCCTGAACTACCGCCGTTTCGTGGCCATCGCGGGGGAGAGCCTGGGGTACGGCGGTGAGCTGCAGGCCGTGCTGACCGCCGGGGCCGTCCGCGAAGGCCTCACCCTGCGGATGGAGAGCGCCCACGCCCCGGACCCGGACCGGGCGCGCGAGGCCTTCCTGGCCGGGTACCCGGAGGTGCGGTCGGCGGTGGCGGAGAGGCTCCTCGACTTCGCGGTCGAGGTGGTGGACGGCGCCGCCCTGTCCCGTACGGCGACGAGCGGGAAGCTCCTCGCCGTGGTGGACCGCAGGCGGTAGCCCGGGCACCGCGGTGCGTGCCGTGCGTGTCGTGGGCGCCGGGCGGATCTTAGACGGGGGAGGGGGCGTTTTTGGTCAAATCTCCTGTTCTCCTCACGCTGCCGCGCACGCTCAGTAGCGTCGGTCTCACAAGAGGTCCGGCGCACGGCGGAAGCGGGCGCGGGGCGTGGACGGAGAGAAGAGGGAGCGGTCGCCGATGGCGAATGTGGAAGTCTCGTTGAAGGAGACGATGACCTCGATCGAGGGCACCCTGGGAGTCGCGCTGGTGGATTACACCAGCGGAATGGCACTGGGAACTCTCGGCGGTGGCAAGGACCTCGACCTGGCGGTCGCCGCCGCGGGCAACACGGACGTGATCCGGGCCAAGGTCCGCACCATGGAAATGCTCGGCATGCACGACGACATCGAGGACCTGCTGATCACCCTGGGGACTCAGTACCACCTGATCCGGCTGCTCAAGGGGAGGGAGAGCCACGGCCTGTTCCTGTACGTCGTACTGGACAAGGCCAACTCCAATCTGGCGATGGCCCGGCACCAGCTCAAGCGCATCGAATCCGCTCTGGAGCTGTAGCCCCTTCCTGTCCCGGGCCCACGCATGCCCACGAATTGAAGAACTCTTCAATCCGGCACATCCGAAATTGGTCAAGCAGAGGCGCGCGTGGGCCCATCGGGCGGAATGATGGGCGGTGGTGGCGGTCGAGCAACGGTGGGAGCGTTCGTGAGCATGCAGGTACCCCTGTACCAGGCGAAAGCCGAGTTCTTCCGCATGCTCGGACACCCCGTCCGGATCCGCGTTCTGGAGCTCCTGCAGAGCGGTCCGATGCCCGTGCGCGAACTCCTCGCCGAGATCGACATCGAGCCGTCCAACCTGTCCCAGCAATTGGCGGTCCTGCGCCGCTCCGGAATCGTCGTCTCCACGCGCGAGGGCGCGACCGTCAACTACGCCCTCGCCGGCGGCGACGTCGCCGAACTCCTGCGCGCGGCCCGCCGGATCCTGACCGAACTCCTGGCAGGCAAGAGCGAACTCCTCGCCGAATTGCGGCAGGTGGAACCCGGGGCCGGTACCGCGGGACGGGGTACCGGCCGCTGAGCGTCCTATTCGCCCTGTTCGAGAGCGTCGAGCAGCTCGCGCTCGCGCCCCGCGCTCAGGCCGGCGCGCCGTTCCCGGTCCAGGCCCTGCTCGCGCTCCCAGGCCAGCGTGTCGGCCAGCAGCTCCGCCCGGGGCCGGTGCCGCAGACCCGCGGCCCGCGCCGCGGACCCGTCCCGGGCCAACGCCCCTTCCCAGCCCGCTTCGACCAGCCACATCGGCAGCGACTCGGCCCCGCTGTACTCGGCCACGCCGTTCGCCAGCAGCCACGCCGAGTCGGCGGTGACGACCGGACCGGTGTGCCCGCCCGTCGCGCGGGACAGCTCGATCCACTCCCCGAACGGCACGACCGGGCCGACGGCGTTGTACGTCCCCGTGCTTCCGTTCTCCGCGGCGTCGAGCAGCCAGGCGGCGAGGTCCCGTACGTCGATCGTCTGCGTCGGTGCAGCCGGTTCGTCGGGAACAAGCATCGGCCCGTGCGGATCGCGCGCGGCGCGGGCCACCCAGTACCCCGAGCGGCCGGTGTGGTCCCCCGGACCGCCGATGAGTCCGGCACGTGCGATGAGGAGGCGCTCGCCCAGCGCGGCCGCCGAAGCCTGCTCGCAGGCCGACTTGGCCTCGCCGTACAGCGCGCGGTCGACCTCGCTCCGGTCCGTCGGAGGCCGGAGCGGCGCGGACTCGTCCGCCCCCGGCGTGGCGTCGGAGGCGTAGGCGCTCACCGAGGAGACGTACGTCCAGTGCCGGGCCCGGTCGCCCAGTGCGTCGAGCGCCCCACGGACGAAGCCCGGTTGCCACGACACCTCGACGACCGCGTCCCATACGCGGTCGAGCAGGGGCGCGTACGCCGCAGGGTCGCTCCGGTCCGCGGCCACCAGCCTCGCCCCGTCGGCGACCTCGCCGCTCTCCCCGCGCGCGAGGCACGTCACCCGATGGCCGCGCCCTACCGCCTGCCGCGACAGCTCCCGGCCCACCCATGCAGTTCCGCCCAGCACCAAGATCTCCATACCGACACCCAAGCATCGGCAGCCTCGGACATCCATACGGATTCGCTGACGGCGGACCCGGCGCCGGAGCCGGCTCTGCGGCCAGATGGGACTTTGACGACACCCCCTAGCCCGAACGGGTGAGGTTGCTAGTCCTCGGTGACCGGGATGTTGATGCCCAGGTTCCGGATCAGCACCCACTCGACCTCGTCCGCGATGGGGAACTCACCCTCGACTCCGGTGTCGGTGACGACCGTGAGGACCGTGCCCGTCGGCTTCTGCTCCACCAGTTTGAGGTGGAGCACCTCGGGTGTGGCCACGATCGGCGGGCTGGCGAGCTCCAGCGCGAGCCGGAAGCCGGAAGAGGGGCATGCCGCCACACCCTTCACCCTGACCGAGCGCCTGCCGCCGCTCGTCCGGTATTCCGTCGCCTTGAAGTGCTCGGTCTTGTACTCGCACGCAGGTCCGCCGGCCTGTTCAGCCATGTTCGCTCCTCTTGGACGGGGTGCTGCCCCGAGACCGGTGTTCGGCGCCGGTCCGTATCGGCAACACCCACACCGCTCCACCCTCGGCGCTCCCGCCGGCCCGCGCAACTCCGGGCCTCGGGATACCGGCCCGTCGCCCGGTCGGTGGCTAGCCTGGGCTGCATGAACTCCTCCGCCGCGCCCGGCCCCGCCGCCGCCCCCGACCGGTACACCGTCGTCCTGCGCCCGGGGCTCGCCGAGCCCGGGGGCTCCCCGCGCCGTGGCGTGCTGCGCACCGCGCTGGTCCAGGCCACCGGTGAGTTCGGGGCCTCCGGCTATCCGCGGTACGCGGGCGAGGGCGTACAGGCCGACATCGACCCGAGGACCCGGACCGTCGAAGCGGTGACGGTCGACGGCGCGGAACTCCCGTACGGCTGGGTGGCCCAGGTCGCAGACGCCTGAGGCCGAGCCCGGGGCATTGTCAGTGCTCCCGCCTATGTTCAGCAGTGTCCCGCCGATCGGCGCGGAACTCCCCTTGCTGCATAGGAGATGGGTGCGTTGTCAGACTGGGAGAGGTCGAGCACGGCCCGGGTGGTACCACCCGCGCGGCCGCGCAAGCTCGCCAAGGTCCCGTTCGTCGAGCTGGCCGACGGCCGCTTGCAGGGCGTGGTGTCCAGCGGTTCGGACATAGAGCGCGTCTACGTCTCGTCGGTCGCGGCCGGTACCTACGCGTTCGCCTGCAGCACCAACAACAACCGGCCCTGCGGCGGCGCGCGGGGCTCGTTCTGCAACCACATCAAGGCCCTGGTCGCGGAGGCCGTGCTCCAGTACGGAGCTCCGCGCGTGGCCCGCTACCTGCGGGTCGAGGCTGCGGACGGCGAGCCGACGGCGGTGGGCATCGCGGCCGTCATGAGCAGCACCCGTCCTCCGCAGGGGGACAACAAGGCCGCCGCACCCGTCTTCAGCCGGTTCCTGCGCCACCTGGCCTACCTGGAACTCGCGACGACCACCGCGCCGTTGCCGGAGATGCAGTGGTTCCCTCCGACCAGGGCGGTGTTGACGGGGGTGCCCCCGCGCGAGCCCGGTCCGGGCGCGGGGGAGCGTACCGGCCTGCCGGGCGAAACCGTCGCCGGGCTCGACGAGGCCCTCGCGGCCGTCGACGCCTTCGACGGGGCCCTGGTCGCCGGTCTGCTCCGTCCCCGGCCCGCCGAGGCCGCCGGGCTGACCGAGCTCGCCCGGGCCGTCGCGGGGACGCCGCTGGCCGCCGGGGTCGCCGAAGCGGCCGAGAAGGCGGCGGCCGGAGCCGCCGGCGAAGACCACTTCGTGGCCCTCGCCGCCGCCCGCACCGCACTGCTCGGCTCCGTCCACGACGCCCTGACGACCCGCGTCGACGAGATGACCGGCCGGCCCCACAGCGAAGAGGAGGCCCTCCCGGCGCCCGGAGGGCAGCAGACGCCGAACCTGCTCGCCGCCGCCCGCTCCTGGCTCTCGGATCTCGCCCGCGCCGGCTGGCAGGGCATCGACCACGACCTGGTCTCCGCGTCGGCGCCCGTCGTCTCCGCGATGCTTCCCGACCCGGAGCTGCGCCGCCTGGCGACGCTCCTCGACGGGTTCGCCGCCGAACTCGCCGCCTCCTGCCCGGGTGTGTCCCTGGAGCGGATCCCCGCGCGCCGCTGGGCCGACCTGTGGTCGCGTGCCCTGCTGCTGACGCTGCCCGGCTCGGCCGGCGCACCCGCCACCGGCACGGCCACCGGCCGGCTCCTGCCCCTCGGCATCGACCTGCACGAGCACGCGACCGCCGTACAGGCCCAGGTCCATGCGGTGTTCGAGCCCGCGGACGGCTCGGTGCCCCGCCTGGTGCGGGCCGGCGTATCGGTGCCGAAGCCCGACACGGTCGTGGGAGCCGGCCTCTGGCAGCTGCTCCGTCCGCACATGTCGCTGCTGGCGGCCGCCGGCGAAAGCCGCTCGATGGACCTCACCGACATGCCGATCACCGCCGAGGGCGACCTCATCTGGAGCGAGGCGTGCGCGCGCACGGGCGAGGCGGCGGACGCCTTCGCCACCGCCCGTGTGGCCCTGCCCGCTGCGGCCGCTGCGGCGGCGGCACCGCTGGACCGGCACCCGGCGCGGATCGCCGTACCCGTCTTCCTGGAGGGCTACGCCACCCGGAAGGAGGACGACGGCGCACTGACGTGGACCACCGCCGGAGGTGACCTCGCCGTCGACACGGACCGGATTCCGACCGCCGGACCCCTCACCCCGGAAGCCGTTGCGGCGTCGAATGCATGCATCGGCCTGCTCCGCTGGGACGCCGGGACGTTCTGCGTCCAGCCGCTCGCCGTCGAAACCACCGCACGGAAGAAGGCCGTCGCGGTGCACGCAGGGGCATGGGCGGGCGGCACGGCCGACAAAGCCGGCGTGAAGGCCGAGAAGGCCGCCACCGACGCCGCGGCGGTGCTGCGCGAGCGAGCGGGAAGGCTGTTGCGGAAATGACCGGACAGGAACCCGAGGTGCTCCCCGCCCCCGAGGACAACCGCCGTCAGGTCCTGTACTGGCGGCTCCTCGCCCGGCTGTTCGACCAGGAGGAGCAGGCGACGCTGGAGTCGGCGAGCCTGGCCGTGGTCGAGGACATCGGCCTGCCGGCCGCCCTGCTGGACCCGCAGGTGTCCGTCGATTCGATCGTGCAGCGCCACCCGGAGCTGGCCACCGAGTTCGAGGGCCTGATGGTGCCGCCGGGGTCCGCGCCGGAGGGCGCAGGTGACGACGGACGGCACCGGGCCGCCGAGGTACGGCGCGCGGCGCTCGTCTCCAAGGTGTTGCTCAACGTCTTCTCCTCCGGGTCCGGTACGGTCACCGCCGGGCAGCTGTCGCGCTGGCAGTCCGACGCGGGCTGGCTGGAGCGCTCGCTCGGCCGCAAGCCCGGCGAGCTGCGCGGCCCCCGGGCCGGTGGAATCGGCCCGGAACTCGGCGCCATCGAGGCCGACCTGGTCAAGCGGATGCACCTGCGCGAGGTGCTCGCCGATCCCAAGCTCGCCGCGCAGCTCACCCCGAGCATGTCCCTGATCGAGCAGCTGCTGCGCGACAAGAACAACCTGTCCGGCGTGGCCCTGGCCAACGCCAAGGCCCTGATCCGCCGTTTCGTCGACGAGGTCGCCGAGGTGCTGCGCACCCAGGTGGAGAAGTCCACGGTCGGCGCCCTGGACCGGTCGGTGCCGCCCAAGCGGGTGTTCCGCAACCTGGACCTCGACCGGACGATCTGGAAGAACCTCACCAACTGGAGCCCGGAGGAAGAGCGGTTGTACGTCGACCGCCTCTACTACCGGCACACCGCGCGCAAGACGACGCCGCAGCGGCTGATCGTGGTCGTCGACCAGTCCGGCTCGATGGTGGACTCGATGGTCAACTGCACCATCCTGGCCTCGATCTTCGCCGGGCTTCCGAAGGTGGACGTCCACCTCATCGCGTACGACACGCAGGCGCTCGACCTCACGCCGTGGGTGCACGACCCCTTCGAGACCCTGCTGCGGACCAAACTCGGCGGCGGCACCGACGGCACCGTCGCGATGGCGCTGGCCCAGCCGAAGATCGCCGAGCCCCGCAACACCGTCGTCGTGTGGATCTCGGACTTCTACGAATGGCGGACCGAGCCGCTGTTCGAGAGCATGGCCGCCATCCACCGCTCGGGCGCCAAGTTCATCCCCGTCGGCTCGGTGACCAGCTCCGGCCGCGGCAGCGTCAATCCGTGGTTCCGGGAGCGCTTCAAGGACCTCGGCACGCCGGTGCTCTCCGGCCACATCCGCAAGCTCGTCCACGAACTGAAGACGTTCCTCGCTTGATACCCCCTCATACCGCTTACCCCATTGATGTGCTGAGAAAGGCGCCGATATGTCCGACCTGTTGCGTGCACCCGCCGAGATCAAGTACGCCGAGGAGCTGGCCTGGCTCGAGTCCGTCGACGACGGCCCGAAGCCCTTCTCCTGGCGCCTCTCCCCGAAGATGGTGCGCCTGTTCATCCTGGGATCCGAGCGCTCCGACGGCCTCGACCGGGAGATCTCGCAGAAGTGGTACGGCGACCGCAGCTTCGTCGAGCGGTCCATCGTCACCCTCGCCTCCGACCGCGGCCTGCTGCTGATCGGCGACCCCGGCACCGGCAAGAGCTGGCTGGCCGAGCTGCTGTCCGCCGCGATCTGCCGCAACTCGACGCTGGTGGTGCAGGGCACGGCCGGCACCACCGAGGACCACATCAAGTACTCCTGGAACGTGTCCATGGTGATCGCCAAGGGCCAGTCGCGGGAGTCGATGATCCCTTCGCCGATCATGACCGCGATGGAGTCCGGCGTCATCGGGCGCTTCGAGGAGCTCACGCGCTCCACCAGCGACGTCCAGGACGCACTGATCTCGATCCTGTCGGAGAAGTACATCTCGGTCCCCGAACTGGACAGCGAGAACATCGTCTTCGCCAAGCCCGGCTTCTCCGTCATCGCCACGGCAAACAGCCGTGACCGCGGCGTCAACGACCTGTCCTCCGCGCTGAAGCGCCGCTTCAACTTCGTGCGCATCCCCGTGGTGACGAACAAGAAGAGCGAGGAGGAGATCGTCCGCTTCCGCACCGAGGAACTGCTGCGCCGTCACCAGATCGAGCTGGACGTGCCCCCGACGCTGCTCGACGTGCTGCTGCAGAGCTTCACCGATCTGCGAGCCTCGGCAGCCGCGGCGGGCAGCGACGACGAGAAGCTCGAGTCGGCGCTGTCGACCGCCGAGCAGATCGGCGTCCTCGAAGACGCGATCCTGCACAGCAACTTCTTCGGCGAACGCACCCTGAACGCCCACACGCTGGCCTCCTCCCTCGTCGGATCGCTGGCGCGGCGCGAGCCGGAGGACCTGGCCATCCTCAACAAGTACCTGCACGGCGTCGTCGAGCCGCGCAGCAAGGAAGAAGGCGGCTCCTGGCCGGAGTTCCTGGAGGGCGGCCGCAACGCGATCGCCACCCTGTCATGAGCCCCGCACAGGAGGGGACGACGTTCGACGCGCTGCGCACCCAGCTGCAGGAGGCCGCCACGGCCTTCGCCGACGGCCCGGACGCGCTGGAGGGCATCCTTCTCGGCATCGTCGACGACGTCGACCGCGCGGTACGTGAACCACTGGAGGTCTTCCCGGTCTGCCACCACTCGCCGGCCTCGGCCGTCGCGATGGCGCGGCGGCTGCGGGAGAAGCAGCCGAAGGTCGTCTACCTGGAGCTGTGCGAGGACATGGCGCCGCTCCTGACCGAGCTGCGCAACTGCCGGCTCCCGGTGGCGGTGCAGGCGTTCGCGAGCGAGGTCGACGGATTCCCCGCCGAATGGGCGCCGCTGTCGGTCGTCGCACCGATCACCGAGGCGTCGGCCGAGTACCAGGCGATCGCCTACGCGCTGGACACGCCGGGCGTCGAGCTGGTCCTCGTCGACCGCTCCTCGGACCACGTGTTCCAGTGGCAGGCCACCGGGGCGCAGTCCACGGCCGAGCCGGCCGACCCGGACGCCCCGGCGGCCGACGAGGAAGCCGCACTGCACGGCGACGCGGTCGGCGTGGAGATCGGCGACCTGCGCCCCCGCTTCGCCGAGCTGGAGGAGCACCTGCTGCACCACGGCCGGGTGCGGCACTGGTCGGAATGGTGGCACCAGTACGTCGAACTGCCGCTCGGCGACAGCGACCACGACACGTACCGGCAGGTCATGCTGCTGATCGGCAGCCTGTTCCGGCGCCTCGCACCAGGGGACCCGGGGCGGGTCCGCGTGGACGAGGACCGCGAGCGCCACATGTGGACCAGGATGCGCGAACACCTGGCCGCGACCGGTACCGATCCCGCGGACTGCCTGTACGTGTGCGGCGCGTTCCACGCGGCCAGCCGCGTCCCCGAGTTCGGTGTCGACGGCACCGACACCTTCGAGATCAGCCCGCCGAGCGCCAGCACGTGGCAGTACGGACTCATCCCGTCCAGCCATGCCGCGATCGAGGCACAGTTCGGCCTCGCCGGCGGCTCCGTGTCGATCGCCGCCACCCAGTGGGCGAAGAACCTCAAGCGGACACGGGTGCAGCCGTTCCGGCTCGCGGGGCAGGCGGGTGCAAAGAAGGCGGCCAAGCCGCGGAAGGCGGCGGCTGCGGCAGCCGTTCCGGCGGCGCCGGAGTCACCCTCCGACCTCCCGGCGGACATGCTCTCCGGGTTCCTGCAGCGTCCGCCCGTCCTCGACCGGCTGGACGAGGCCGAACTGCTCGGCTGGTCGGTGGAGATCGTGCGTGCCGCACGCCGCAACGGCTACCTCGCCTCGACCGCCGACGCCATCGCCGTCTTCGAGACGTCGATCCTGCTGGCCGGCATGCGCGATCGGGCCAAGCCCACCCCGTACGACTTCCAGGACGCGGCGATCACCTGCATCGAGAAGGACAGGGTGCCCGGCCGGCGCGACGTACGCCGCCTCGTCGAGATCATGATGGGCGGCGACCGGATCGGCCAGGTCGGCTACGAGGCACTGCCGCCGCTCGCGCGCGACGTGCACGACCGGCTCGCACCCCTGGGCCTGGCGCTCCAGCAGCGCGGTGTGCAGCGCGCCTTGCTGGACATGGCCTCCCGTCCAGGACTGGAGAAGTGCTCCGACGTCCTGTGGATGCTGCGCCACCTGATGCCGCACGGCGCGGCACGCCCGATCATGGGCGAGCGCCGGCTCGGCGAGCGGCCGATCCAGGAGTCGTGGGACCTCGCCCTGGGCACCCACCAGCGGGCGCTGATCGAGCTCGGCTACGAGGGCGTCAGCATCGAGCAGGTCCTGGAACAGCGCCTGCGGCGCACCGCGTACGGGCCACAGGCGACCACGGCGACGGTCCTCCAGGCCGTCGAGGACGCGACGCTGTACCTGCGCAGCCGCCGCCTCGCCGACGAACTGGGCACGCGCGCCCTGGAGGTCCTGGCGACCGAGCGCAGTGTCGACGGCGCACCGGAGGTGCTGCGGCGGGTACGGCGGCTGCTGGGCCACTACCGGACCAGCGAACCGGTGCTTCCGGGGTGGATCGAGTCGTTCGTCAAGACCGGTTACGCGCACTACTGCACCCTGCTGCCGACGGCGTTCACCGACGACGAGGCGACGGTCCGCCAGGTCGCGGCGATGCTGGGCTTCCTGTTCAGCATGGAGAGCCTGGCGCTGTCGCTGGGCTGCGACCGGACGCAGCTGGAGCTGGCCTTCGCGCAGTCCCATCCGCAGGAGCCGTCGAAGGTGGCGCTGCTGTGGGCGGCGCAGGTGCACCTCGGGCAGCTCTCCCGTACGGAACTGCGGGCGCGGTGCGACGACCTGCTGGGCAACCCCCTGGTGGTGCCCGCTTATCCGCAATACCTGAGCGGATTCCTGCAGGCGCTGGAACCGGTGCCGCAGCTGGCCGACTTCGTGGTGGAGACGGTGTCGAACGCGTTCGCGCGGCTGCCGGACCCGGTGCTGCTGCCGTGGCTGCCGACCTTGATCACCACCCTGCGCTCCGGAGGTGCCGAACTGGCCCCGCTGCTGATCCGCGAGGCCGGCCGCATCTTCCCCGGCCGCCTCGCGGCACTGGACACCTGGACCCCGCCGTGGCAGGACCGCCCGCACACGACTCCCGCCCTGCCGAGCCGCGCCGGGTCCGCCGCACTGCTCACCGTCCACCCCGAGCCGTGCAACGCCCTGGCAGCCCTGCTGGGCTGGGACGACCCCTGGACCCCGCAGGCCTCCGAGGGAGCCGCC
Source organism: Streptomyces sp. R33 (assembly GCF_041200175.1). Classification (NCBI taxonomy): domain Bacteria; kingdom Bacillati; phylum Actinomycetota; class Actinomycetes; order Kitasatosporales; family Streptomycetaceae; genus Streptomyces; species Streptomyces sp. R33. Next base: position 7,786,980 of record NZ_CP165727.1, read on the forward strand.
CTGACCACCCGCCACCCGAGGACGGCCCTGGCCCTGGAGGCGCTCCTGAAAGGGTTGTAGGCGTCAGCGGTAGTCGTCGGGGTGGCCCTGCATCCAGACGTTGATCTTGTCCCGGGTGCCGATCAGCAGGGTCTGGTGCTTCTTCAGGTTCTCGAAGGAGCGGTCCCCGGCGAGCTCCGCGTCGAGCTTCTTGATCAGGGCGATCGGCTCGGGGAAGTGGCCGGGGCCCTTCGCGTCGGCCTTCATCGCCGCATCCATGCGGTGCAGTTCGTCGTAGACCCGTCCGAGGAAGTACGCGCAGTTCCCCGGGGTGCACGAATCGTTCAGGGTGGCCTGGAGTCCCGCGAAGGCGTCCCGGACCAGGCTCACCGGCTCGGATCTCTGGGCCGACGGCGTACGGGACGCCGGGGGCGCGGTCGGCGTCGAGTCGGTGGGCGCCGCGGAGCTCGACGCGCCCGTGGTCGCCGCGGGTGCGCCGGTCGAGCCGCCGGGCGACGCGCTCCCCTTCGGGCTCGTCCCGCAGGAGACGCTGAGCGCCGCGAGGGCCACGGCGACGACCGCCGCACCTCGTATCTTGGATATGGGCATGGCCATGACTTCCCCCGTGATCATTGAGTCGGCTGACTCTACTCGGCGACGGGGGATCACCGCGCCCCGGAGACCGGTCTGCGGTGATCCGCGCGCGCGGCGGGCGCGCGGCGCACGTGCGGGTGACGGTTCGGGCTGGTGGAATGGCTGCTTCGGCTGCCGGGCCGGGGAGGTGTCTTGTCGGAGCATGACGGGAGGTCCGCCGGGCCCCCGGGGGAGTACGAGGCGCTGCTCGCGCGGCTCCGGAGGATGGAAGCCGCGGCCGAGCAGATCGGGACGCGTCTCGACGAGACCACCACGTGCGAGGAACTGGCCGGCTTCCTGTTCCGCACCCTGTGCGACGCGGTCGCGGTGGAGCTGCGGGCCGACGACGGTTCGCTGAGCCGGGTGGCCGTGGCCGGAGCCGCCGGACTGCCGGCGGCCCCCGCCGACGGCTCGCCCTCCGTACGTGCCATGGACGGCGGACACCCCCTCTCCGAGTGGGTGGTGCTCTCCGGCGGCACCCCCGCGCACCTCGTTTCCGTTCCGCTGCTGGCCCGCGACCGGGTCTACGGCGCGGTGCTCGCCGTACGCACCCGGCGCGGCTTCAGCGATCACGAGACGGCGACGATCCACTTCGCGGCCCGCCTGGCGGCGGTGCACCTCGGCCATGCCCGGGAGCTGGCCGCCACCGAGGACACCGCGATGAACCTGCAGCGCGCGCTGGTATCGGAGCCGGGGCGGCCGCACCCCAACCTGGAGATGGCCAGCCGCTACCTCCCCGTGGGCTCCGGGGCCCTGGTGGGTGGGGACTGGTTCGAAACCGTCCGTCTCCACTTCGGCCGCACCCTGCTGGTGGTCGGGGACGTGATGGGTCACGGGCTCGACGCCGCGGTCGACATGAACGCGTACCGCTCCACGCTGCGCGACGTGGCCTCCACGGACCTCGCCCCGCACCGCGTGCTGCGCCAGCTGGACGCCCTGGTCGCCGAGGATCCCGCCCGCCGGCCGGCCACCTGCCTGCTGGTACGGATGGATCCCACGCGCGGGGTCGCGGACTTCGCCAGCGCCGGCCACCTGCCGCCCGCGATCTTCGGAGCGGACAGCTCGGCCGCTCTGGTCGACGTTCCGGTGGGTCCGCCGCTCGGCACCGGGGTGGGCGGCTACGAGGGCGTCACCCGGGCGATCACCACCGAGGAGACCCTGCTGATGTTCACCGACGGGCTGGTGGAACGGCGAGGCGAGGACATCGACGTCTCGTTGGCCCGGCTGGCCGGACTGCGGCTGCCGGTGGGCGCGGCGGTGGAGGAGCTGGTGGACGCCGTGGTGGACGCCCTGGACGCCCGCCACGCCGAGGACGACGTCGCGGTACTCGCCGCCCGCATCCGCCCCCGCAGGCCGTAGGCTCGGGGCATGCCGCTGGAGTGGGAACAGACCGTCGTGGACTCCCGGGACCCGGCCGCGCTGGGCCGTTGGTGGGCGCAGGCGCTGGCGTGGGTCGTCGTGAACGACGCGCCGGACGAGTTCGAGATCCGCCCCGAGCCCGACCGTCTGCCCGGCCTGATCTTCGTCCCGGTGCCGGAGCCCAAGCTGTCGAAGAACCGCCTCCACCTTGACTTCCGCCCGGACGACCAGGCGGCGGAAGTCCAGCGCCTGCTCGAACACGGCGCCCGCCCCGCAGACGTGGGCCAGGGCGAGGATGCCACCTGGATGGTCCTCACCGACCCCGAAGGCAACGAATTCTGCGTCCTGTCCTCCCGTCGGCAGCGCTAGCCGCCGCCCGCTCGACCGGCCGTCAGGAGGGCGTCAAGGGCCGGGAGTTGGGTGGAGGGGGGCGTCAAGACGGGACTTTGACGACACCCCTTACGTGGCCTGCCGTGCCAGTCGGGCTTCGAGGCCGTCCAGGATCGCCTCGATGCCGAACTCGAACTTCCGGTGCGTCATCTCCGCCGGGTCGGCCACCGCCTGTGCCTCCAGGCGGGCGCGCAGCCGGGGGTACCGGGACGCGATCCCGGTCGCCCAGGTGACGATGTCCTGCTCCGGTCCGCCCTCGGCGCCCCGGCCAGGGCGGATCTGCGCCTTCGCCATCGCCGCCGTGGTCGCCTCGTCCACGGCCGAGCCCGCCACGAACGTGTAGGCGGTGTTCACGGCCCAGTCGAGGTCCCACCCCGTGAACCCGGCCGCCTCGTACACCGCGTAGCTGTGGTCCTGGAAGCGGGCCATCCCGTCGCCGTACACGAAGTGCGTGCCGATGGCGTTGATGAGCCAGGGGTGCCGTGCGGCCAGCGCGTGCGCGTCGTACGCCAGGGCCCGCGCGGCGGCGCGCCAGCCGGACGCGGCGGGGTCCAGCGGCTCGATCTCGGCCCACACCAGGTCCGCCGCGAGGACGACGAGGTTCTCCTTGTTGCCCACGTGCCAGTACATCGCGGTGGGTGCCGAGCCCAGTCGCCGGCCGAGTTTGCGCATGCTCAGGCCCTCGATGCCCTCGGCATCGAGCAGCTCGATCGCGGCCCGGACGATCTGGTCACGGTTCAAGGTCTCACGCGGCATGGCGCCAGGGTAGCCCAGTTCCCCCACCCACTTGCACGCCGTTCAATTGAGGCTTGCACACCGTGCAACTCATCTCTTACGGTGGGCGGGTCCCATCAGTTGCACGCCGTAAAAGTCGATGCGCCGGAGGAACCGATCCGTGAACGTGAACCACGAACCGCTGGCTTCGCTGCCCACCGCCCGCCCCGCCGGCTGCCCCTTCGCCCCGCCCGGCGAGCTGACCGAGGTACGTGAGCAGCAGCCCGTCCGCCGCATGGTCTACCCCGACGGGCACCACGGCTGGCTGGTCACCGGCTACGCCCCCGTACGCGCCGTACTGGCGGACCCCCGATTCAGCTCCCGCTACGAGCTCATGCACTTCCCGTTCCCCGGCGGCCCCGAAGGCGCGCTGCCCCCGGCCCCCGTCGGCGACATGACCGGCATGGACGCCCCGGACCACACGCGCTACCGGCGGCTGCTCGCCGGCAAGTTCACGGCCCGCCGCATGCGCCTGCTGACCGTGCGGATCGAGCAGATCACCGCCGAGCACCTGGACGCCATGGAGCAGCAGGGTGCCGGACTCGACCTGGTGCAGGCGTTCGCGCAGCCCATCCCCGCCCTGGTCATCTGCGAACTGCTCGGTGTGCCCTACGGGGACCGCAAGACCTTCCACGACTACACCGTGGCCCTGATGAGCATGGAAGCGAGCATGGAGGAACGGTTCGCCGCCATGGCCGGGCTGCAGGAGTACATGACCGAGCTCGTCCGGGCCAAGCGGGCGGCCCCGACCGACGACCTGCTCAGCGACCTGACCGAGAGCGACCTCACCGAGGAGGAACTGGCCGGCATCGGCGGCTTCCTGCTCGGCGCCGGCCTCGACACCACTGCCAACATGCTCGCGCACGGCACCTTCGCCCTGCTCAGCCACCCGGACCAACTCGCCGCCCTGCGCACCGATCCCGGCCTCGCCGACAGCGCCGTCGAAGAGCTGATGCGCTACCTCACCGTCGCTCACACCATGGTCCGGGTCCCCCTGGAGGACGTCGAACTGGACGGCCAGACCATCAAGGCCGGAGAGAGCGTCACCCTCTCCGTCGAGGCCGCCAACCGCGACCCGCTGCGCTTCACCGACCCCGACACCCTCGACATCCGCCGCAAGGCCACCGGGCAGCTCGGCTTCGGCCACGGCATCCACCAGTGCCTCGGCGCCCAACTCGCCCGCGTCGAGATGCGGGTGGCCCTCCCCGCGCTCCTCGCCCGCTTCCCGGAGCTGCGCCTCGCCGTCCCCGCCGCGGACGTACCGCTGCGGACCGGCATGAACATCTACGGCGTGCACCGGCTCCCGGTCACCCTCGGCTGACGACCGGGCTCACGTGACCTCTGTCCGTCAGGGTTCGAAGCGGTATCCCATGCCCGGTTCGGTGATCAGGTACCGGGGGTGGGAGGGGTCCGCTTCCAGCTTGCGCCGCAGCTGGGCCATGTACACGCGCAGGTAGTTGGTGTGCTCGGCGTACGTCGGCCCCCACACCTCGAGCAACAGCTTGCGCTGGGACACGAGATGACCGGGACGGGCGATCAGCAGCTCCAGCAGATGCCATTCGGTCGGGGTCAGCCGGACGGTGCGCTCGCCGCGCACCACCTTCCGGGCCGCGAGATCGACGGTGAACTCCTCGGTCGTGATCCCGGACGGACCTCCGCGGGAGGCGGGGTCCTCTTGCCGCCGGGTGGCGGCCTGCAGGCGGGCCAGCAGCTCGTCCATGCTGAACGGCTTCGTCACGTAGTCGTCCGCGCCAGCGTCCAGGGCGCGGATCTTCTCCTCGGAGGTGTGGCGCGCGGACAGCACCAGGATCGGCACCCGGCTCCAGCCCCGTACGCTCCTGATCACCTCCACACCGTCCATGTCCGGCAGGCCGAGGTCCAGGAGGATGACGTCCGGTCTGCCGTCGGCGGCGAGCCGGATGGCCGCGCGGCCGTCACCGGCCTCCGTCACGTCGAACTTGCGCGCCTGCAGATTGATCTTCAGCGCACGAACGAGCTGGGGATCGTCCTCCACCACGAGCACCCGGGTCATGGGGTCTGCAGCCCTTCTTCGTTGCGGGCGGATAAGGAACCGGTGGGGAGCGGAGCTTCTGCGCCCCACCGGGTTCCCGTCCGGGGGACCAGGACGGCCATCAGCTCTTGGTCAGTGACTTGAGCGCGGTGTTGAGTTCCAGGACGTTGACGCGGGGCTCGCCCATGAAGCCGAGGGTGCGGCCGGTGGTGTACTTGGCGACGAGCTTCTCGACCTGCTGGACGTCGAGGCCGTTCTGCTCCGCGACCCGGTGGACCTGGATCTTCGCGTACTCCGGGGAGATGTTCGGGTCGAGGCCGGAGCCGGAAGAGGTGACGGCGTCGGCCGGCACGTCCGAGGGCTCGACCTTGTACGTCGCGGTGGAGTTGTCCGCGATCACGGCGGCCTTGGCGTCCTCGACCAGCTTGACCAGGTCCGGGTTGTCGCCCGCCTTGTTGGTGGCGCCGGACAGGACCAGGGAGTACTGCTGGTTGACGCTGTTGGAGCCGAGGCCGTTGGAGGGGCGCGGCTGGAACCACTTCAGGTCCGGCTCGGCGGCTTCCTCCGGGTCGTCGGGGTTCTGCTTGGGCAGGTTGTAGCTCTGGCCGATGAGGGAGGAGCCGACGACCCGGCCGCTCTCGTCCTTGATCTCGGAGCCATTGGCCTTGTTGTCGAACAGGGCCTGGGCGATCCCGGTGACGGCGAGCGGGTAGAGCACGCCGCAGATGACCGTGAGGACCAGCAGGGCCCGCAGACCCGCCCCGATCAACCGTGCTGTGTTGCTTACGGAGTTGTTCATTGAGGTCAGCCGATTCCCGGGATGAGGGTGATGAGCATGTCGATGATCTTGATGCCGACGAACGGGGCGACGAGGCCGCCGAGTCCGTAGATCCCCAGGTTGCGGCGGAGCATCCTGTCGGCGCTGGTCGGCTTGTACTGCACGCCCTTCAGGGCGAGCGGCACGAGCGCGATGATGATCAGCGCGTTGAAGATGACCGCGGAGAGGATCGCCGAGTTCGGCGAGTGCAGGCCCATGATGTTGAGCTTGTCGAGGCCCGGGTAGACCACGGCGAACATGGCCGGGATGATCGCGAAGTACTTCGCCACGTCGTTGGCGATGGAGAAGGTGGTCAGCGCGCCCCGGGTGATGAGGAGCTGCTTGCCGATCTCGACGATCTCGATGAGTTTGGTGGGGTTGGAGTCCAGGTCCACCATGTTCCCGGCCTCCTTGGCGGCCGAGGTGCCCGTGTTCATCGCCACGCCGACGTCGGCCTGGGCGAGGGCCGGGGCGTCGTTCGTACCGTCGCCGGTCATCGCGACGAGCTTGCCGCCGGCCTGCTCCCGCTTGATGAGGGCCATCTTGTCCTCGGGGGTGGCCTCGGCGAGGAAGTCGTCGACTCCGGCCTCTTCCGCGATGGCCTTCGCGGTCAGCGGGTTGTCGCCCGTGATCATCACGGTCTTGATGCCCATGCGGCGCAGTTCGCCGAACCGTTCGCGCATGCCCTCCTTGACGACGTCCTTGAGGTGGATGACACCGAGGACCCGGGCGCCCTTCTCGTCCTCGACGGCAACGAGGAGCGGCGTACCACCCGCCTCGGAGATCCGGTCGGCCAGAACGTCGGCGTCCTCGGCGACCCGGCCGCCCTGCTGAGTCACCCAGGTGATGACCGAACCGGCTGCCCCCTTACGGGTCTTCGTGCCGTCGACGTCCACACCCGACATACGGGTCTGGGCCGTGAACGCGATCCACTCGGCCTGGGCGAGCTCGCCCTGGTGGCGCTCGCGCAGCCCGTACTTCTCCTTCGCGAGGACCACGATCGAGCGGCCCTCGGGGGTCTCGTCGGCCAGCGACGACAACTGTGCGGCGTCGGCCAGCTCGGTCTCCGTCGTGCCCTTGACCGGGACGAACTCGGCGGCCTGGCGGTTGCCGAGCGTGATGGTTCCGGTCTTGTCGAGCAGCAGCGTCGAAACGTCACCGGCGGCTTCGACCGCACGCCCCGACATCGCGAGGACGTTGCGCTGGACGAGCCGGTCCATGCCGGCGATGCCGATGGCGGAGAGAAGCGCACCGATGGTCGTCGGGATCAGGCAGACCAGCAGGGCGGTCAGCACGATCATCGACTGCTCGGCCCCCGCGTAGATCGCGAACGGCTGGAGCGTGACCACGGCCAGCAGGAAGACGATGGTGAGGGACGCGAGCAGGATGTTGAGCGCGATCTCGTTGGGCGTCTTCTGCCGCGCCGCGCCCTCGACCAGGGCGATCATCCGGTCGATGAAGGTCTCGCCGGGCTTCGTCGTGATCTTGACGACGATCCGGTCCGAGAGGACCTTCGTACCGCCGGTGACGGCCGAGCGGTCGCCGCCGGATTCCCGGATGACGGGTGCGGACTCGCCGGTGATGGCGGATTCGTCGACCGAGGCGACGCCTTCGACCACGTCACCGTCGCCCGGGATGATGTCGCCGGCCTCGCAGACGACCAGGTCGCCGATCTTGAGGTCGGTACCGGGTACCTGCTGTTCACCGGAGTCCGTCAGACGACGGGCGACGGTGTCGGTCTTCGCCTTGCGCAGGGTGTCGGCCTGGGCCTTGCCGCGGCCCTCGGCCACGGCCTCCGCCAGGTTGGCGAAGACCGTGGTCAGCCACAGCCAGGCGGTGATCGCCCAGCCGAACCAGTCAGTCGGGTCCTTGATCGCGAGGACCGTGGTGACCACCGACCCGACGAGGACCACGAACATGACCGGCGATTTGACCATGACGCGCGGATCGAGCTTCTTCACCGCGTCAGGGAAGGACTTGAGCAGGGCCTTCGGGTCGAACAGGCCGCCGCCGACGCGCCCTGCCGGGGGCATGTGTCCGGTGGGCAGGTGTTCGTGCGGAGCACGGGTGGGGGTGATGGTGCTCATGAGGCGAGCCCTTCAGCGAGCGGACCCAGCGCGAGGGCGGGGAAGTAGGTCAGACCGGTGATGATGGTGATCGTCCCGACGAGCAGGCCCGCGTAGAGCGGCTTGTCGGTACGGAGGGTGCCTGCCGTCTCCGGCACGGGCTGCTGCTCCGCGAGCGACCCGGCCAGCGCGAGGACGAACACGATCGGCAGGAAGCGGCCGAGCAGCATCGCGATGCCGATGGTGCTGTTGAACCACTGCGTGTCGGCGTTCAGGCCCGCGAAGGCCGAGCCGTTGTTGTTGGCGCCGGAGGTGTAGGCGTACAGGATCTCGGAGAAGCCGTGCGCGCCCGGGTTGGCCATCGAGTTGCCGGGCGTCGGCAGCGCCATCGCCGCGGCGGTGAAGCAGAGCACCAGCGCCGGGGTGATGAGGATGTAGCAGGCGGCCAGCTTGATCTCGCGGGTGCCGATCTTCTTGCCCAGGTATTCAGGCGTACGGCCGACCATCAGGCCGGCGATGAACACGGCGATGATCGCCATGATCAGCATGCCGTAGAGGCCCGAGCCGACGCCGCCGGGCGCGATCTCGCCGAGCTGCATGCCCAGCAGCTGGATGCCGCCGCCGAGCCCGGTGTAGGAGGAGTGGAAGGAGTTGACCGCGCCCGTGGAGGTGAGCGTGGTGGCGACGGAGAAGATCGCCGAGGCGCCGATGCCGAAGCGGGTCTCCTTGCCCTCCATCGCCCCGCCCGCGATGTCGAAGGCCGGGCCGTGGTGGGCGAACTCGGTCCACATCATCAGCGCGGTGAACCCGAGCCAGATCGTGGCCATCGTGGCGAGGATCGCGTAGCCCTGGCGCAGGCTGCCGACCATACGGCCGAAGGTGCGGGTCAGTGCGAACGGGATGAGCAGGATCAGGAAGATCTCGAAGAGGTTCGAGAACGGGGTCGGGTTCTCGAAGGGGTGGGCCGAGTTGGCGTTGAAGTAGCCGCCGCCGTTCGTGCCGAGTTCCTTGATGACTTCCTGGGAGGCGACCGCGCCGCCGTTCCACTGCTGGCCGGCGGCCGTGCTGTGCCCGTTGACGAACTGGCCGACCTCGTGGATCCCGGCGAAGTTCTGGATGGCGCCGCAGGCGACCAGCACGATCGCGCCGATCAGGGAGATCGGCAGCAGGATCCGGACGGTGCCGCGGACCAGGTCGGCCCAGAAGTTGCCGAGTTCGCCGGTACGCGAGCGCGCGAAGCCCCGTACGAGGGCCACGGCGACGGCCATGCCGACCGCGGCCGAGACGAAGTTCTGCACTGCGAGGCCGCCGGTCTGCACGACGTGGCCCATGGCCTGCTCGCCGGAGTACGACTGCCAGTTGGTGTTCGCCACGAACGACGCGGCGGTGTTGAACGCCTGGTCGGGGTCGATCGACACGAAGCCGAGCGAACCGGGCAGCACGCCCTGCACGCGCTGGAGCAGGTAGAGGAAGAGGACGCTCACTGCGGAGAAGGCCAGGACGCCGCGCAGGTACGCGGGCCAGCGCATCTCGGCCCAGGGGTTGGCGCCGATGACCTTATAGATCCACTTCTCCGGGCGGTAGTGCTTCTTGGAGGAGTAGACGCGGGCCATGTGGTCGCCGAGAGGGCGGTATGCGAGGGCGAGTGCGGCGACGAGCGCGAGCAGCTGCAGCACACCAGCGGTTACGGGGCTCATATCAGCGCTCAGAACCTCTCCGGGTACACAAGGGCGAGGACGAGGTATCCCAGCAGGGAGACGGCCACGAGCATGCCGACGATGTTCTCGGCGGTCACAGCTTGGCCACCCCTCGGGCGATGAGAGCCACCAGCGCGAAGACCGCGACCGTGGTGACGACGAAGGCCAGATCGGCCATCGTGAGCTCCTGGATGAATTGATGAAATGGATTTCGGCCAGACGGCCGAGTAAGAGCAAAGCGCGAGCTCAGGTGGGCGTTAAGACCTCTTGACGGGCTCCATACGGGCGCAGCGGAACTCTTGACGCCACCCTGACGCAGAGACGGTTAGGTGCCGTGGCGGCCTGGACCGGCGGGAGCCCGGCGGTGCGGTGCGGTGCGGCCGCTCGGCCGCGGTGTGCGAGACCGGCCGGGCTCGTTCAGGCCCGCCTAACGGGCACGGCCCGCGGCGGTGTGTTCGAGGATGGCGGGGACGATCGTCGCCCAGTCGGCCCGATCGACCCCGTGGCCGGCGTCCTCCAGCACCAGGAGCCCGCCCTCGGGGATCTGTTCCACGAGAGCCTCACCGTGGCGGAGGGGGAACATCGGATCGGCGGTCCCGTGGATCACCAGCGTGGGCGCGGCGATCGAGGACAGGGGCGCTGGTGGGAGCTCACCGTCCGGAAGCGAGTCGTGGTTGCGGGCCGCGGTGAAGTCGCGCGCACGCTCGACGTCGCGACGGACGAGGCTGCGGGCGGCGGCCTCGTCGAACGGGCGCCGACCGCCGGCGAGTACGCGCGCGTAGCCGACCTGGTAATCGATCACCGAGTCACCGTCCGACCAGTCGACGTGCGCGTCGGAAACGAACCGCATGAACTCCTGCGTGGGCGAGGGAAGTTCGCGGCCGACAGGCACGGCGGAGGACGTGCTGATCAGGACGAGCGAGAGGACACGATCGGCGTAGTGGAGCGCGAGCAGCTGCGCGAGTGCCCCTCCGGCCGAGACACCCACGACGTGCGCGGCCGGGATGCCATGAGCGTCGAGCACGCGGGCGGCGTCACCGACCAGGTCCGCGCCGGTGTATCCGGGACGGCCCGGCTCGTAGGTGACGGACCGGCCGGTGTCGCGGTGGTCGTAGCGGATCACGAAGCGGCCGCCGTCGGCGAGCATCCGGCAAAAGCCCTCCTCCCACCAGAGCATCGAGGCCCCAAGACCCATGATGAGCAGGACGGGAGGATCCGACGGCTCGCCGAAGGACTCGGTGCACAGCGTAACGCCGTCCGCCTCCACCACGTGCTCGGCCATCGTTGCTTCCCCTCACCTGCGGTACGCCGGCTCCGGTGGCAGTTGTAGCAGCGCAGCCGGCCGGGAAACGCGACCTGGCGTTCGTGGTACGACCGCGTCGGTAGGGTGGCCGCTTGCCGATCGAGGAGACGGGTGAGGCGTATGACCGTGCGGGGGCAGGTCGATATGGCGCGCAGTCAGGTGTTCGGAGAAGTGGCCGAACTCTACGATGCCGCCCGCCCGGGATATGCGGACCCTCTGGTTGCGGACGTGCTCGCGTACGCGGCCCTGGGGGAGCGTGAGGCGGTGGAGGTCGGCGCGGGCACCGGCAAGGCCACGGTGCCGTTCGCGGCGGCGGGTACGCCGCTGGTGTGCATCGAGCCCGATCCGCGCATGGCAGAGGTGTTGCGCCGCAACACCTCGCGCTACCCGGGGGTCCGGGTGCACAGCGGTGGCTTCGAGGAGTGGCAGCCCGGTGGCCGCCGTTTCGGGCTGCTGTTCGCTGCCACGTCCTGGCACTGGGTGGACCCGGAGCGGCGTTGGGGTCTGGCCCGGGACGCACTCGCGCCGGGCGGGGCCGTGGCGTTGTTCTGGAACCCGCAGGGGGTCCGCGATCCGCGGTTGCACGCCGCCCTGGCCGAGGTCGACGCCCGCCACGGGATCGACCACGCGCCGCATGGTGAGCCGGCGTCCTCGTACGGCGACGTGCCCGGGGACTGGGCCGGTCTGCCCGGCTGGCCCGAGGAGGAATGCCGGCGCGACGGGCGCTTCACGCAGCTGCGTGCCGTCCGGTACCGCCAGGTTCAGCAGTACGACACCGGGCGATACCTGGGATACCTGGCCTCGCTCTCGCGCTATCGCGTCCTGCCCCCCGACCGGCGCGGGCAGGTCCTCGCCGAGACGGGCCGGGTCCTGGACGCCCACGGTGGCGGCATCGAAATGGACCACTTCAGCGACCTCTTCCTCGCCCGCGTGGGGTGAGTGCCGAGCGGGCAAGCACCCTCCGAGTCCGGAATCGAGTTGCCCCATCCGGGGCCGGCACGGCGCCGTGGCGGCCGAGCTGCGGAACGCCGCGCTCGCCCTGGCATCGTGTCCGCCGACCGGTATGCACCGCTCAGGGCCTGCGGCCGCCCTGGAGCACCGCCTCGATCTCAGCCGCGATGTCGCCACGGCCGAGCTGCGCCGTGTGGAAGTCCGCCGTGCGCGGCATACGGAGGACCAGCTCGTAGCCCACGTCCACGCGCACCCGCCCGGAGCGGAGTACGAAGTCGTAGGCGTGGCCGCCACGCGTGCGGCAGCCGGAGAGGAAGTGCAGGTGGTATCCGGCCGCGGCCACCCCGAGCATGTGGGTGGGGCTGCGGAAACCGACGATGGTTCCGTCCAGGTCGGTGTGGGTGGAGACGATCTGTTCCGCCACCGCGTCGATCAGCCGGGGGTAGGGGCGGTGCTGCTCCGGGAGCATGCGGGTGACCATGTGGTCGAAGTGCCCGTCGACGCGCACTGCGTAGAACATGTTGGGGCTCGGCAGCCACTTGTCGATCGCCGCGCGCAGCTCTGTGGCGTCGACGGGCTCGGTCATCCGCCAGTCGTACTCGCCGTGGAAGTAGGTCACTGCCGCGAGCGGTGTTCGCGTGGCAAGGTCGGCTTCACCTGCGGTGCCGTCGGCGCGTAATCGGTAGCATCGGCCGTCGAGGACGATCATCTCGCCGTCGAGCCGGTCGAAGGTGCCGATGCCGAAGTCGCCGTGGCGGCAGAGCTCGGCGATGGTCGTCGTGCCTTCGTAGACGCCTTCCAGCATGGCCGTCATGGTCGAGGCCTGGAAGATCCGCCCCGGCGTGTTCCGCGGAGTCGGGTTCGGTCCCGGCATGTGCCCCCCTGAGTCGCCGTGAGGACGAGGGTCCGGTGGCGGCTTCACGACGCTTCGCCCCCCGCCGGACCTGCGTGCAGCAGCACGTTAGGGAGTCGGCCATGTCCTCACAACGGCGCACAAGCGGTCGCGCGTTGTCCCCGGCAGTGCACCCGACCTGCGCCCGCCGGCCGACACCCCCCTCGCGCCCCCACCGGGAGGTTTGTCAGGGGCAGTGCAGGGTTGTGGTCAGGGGGACCACTGATGGGCGACGGCAGCTGTACGTACGAGAGTCGATGTTGTCACCCCCCTGATGCGCGAAGCGACTGACGCTACGGCGCAGGCGCGGCGGGCTGGGCCGGGCGGCCTACGGGTGGGATCGGCGGGCCCGGCGGCAGGAGTTCGGCGGTCACGAACGCCACGACGGTGGAGAGGATCGCCACCGGGATCATCTCGGTGCTGCCCAGGACCAGGACCACGAGGACCACACTGCTGACCGGCAGCCTCAGCGCGCTCACGGTGGCGGCAGCCATGCCGGCCGCCAGCCCGGCGCCGATGCCCAGGCCGGGCAGGGGCGAGCAGAGGACCCCGGCCGCGGCGCCGAGGAACAGGGACGGGAAGATGGGGCCGCCGCGCAGGCTGCCCAGGCACAGGGAGAAGGCGGCGCCCTTGCACAGGAGGACGGCGATCAGCGCGCCCACGCCCCAGGCGTGCGGATCTCCGGCCAGCTCGCCCAGGGTGGTCTGGCCCGAGGAGGCCACATCCGCGGGAGAGCGGCCGGTACCCAGGGCATAGGCGGCGGCGCAGACGCCGGCGGCGAGCGCGCAGAGCACCGTGAGGGTCAGGGGCCGTCGGGCGACGTGGATGGCGGTCAGCCGGCCGCCGTGCTGGATCAGGTGCACCCCGGCGGCGAGGGCCACGGCGATCAGGATCGACCAGCCCACGTCACCGACGTCCAGACGGGGGAACTGCGGGCCGGCCTTCAGCTTCAGATCGCCGGTCCCCAGACCGGTCCAGCGGCCGAAACCGGTGAACACGAGCGAGCCGATGCCGCTGGAGAGCAGCGCGGGCAGCATGACGGCGAACAGCTGGGGCCCGCCCACGCCCACGACCTCCATCAGCAGCACCGCACCGATCAGGGGATTGCCGAAGATGGTGGCGATCGCGGCAGCGGCGCCGGCCGCGCCCAGCAGCGCGGTGCTCATCGGTGTCTCCGGCGTTCCCGTGAGGTGCCGCAGTGCGATCGCGAGTCCGCCGCCCAGCGCGATCAGCGGGGCCTCGGGGCCGAGCGTGGCGCCGAGCGGCAGGCTGAACGCCGCCGCGAGGACCACTCCGGGCAGGGCTACGGCTCCGGGGCCGCCCGCGTGCAGGCCGGACGCGGGGATGTGCCCGCCGGCCCCGGGGAAACGGGTGACGATCTGCCCGACGCAGATGCCCGATATGAGCAGGAGCGGCAGGGGCCACCACCACGGCGGAGTGTCGTGGCCGAGGGCGTGCGGGAGGTCCGTCCACACCAGGCTCTCCAGTTTCCGGAGCCCGGCGAGGAACCAGAATGCGGCCAGCGATACCGGGATGCCGATGAGCCCGCAGAACACCAGCGTCTTGAGGTATCCGGGAGTCCGCAGCAGCTCGCCGAGCTTCTGTGGCTCCGCGGGCCGTGATGGCGGCTGCGGACTCGGACTCCGACCCGGCTGCGTCGGCTGCGTCATGGGGCCGTTCCTTCCCGTCCCCCGTCCCTCACCGGTGTGTCCGGTACAGGGTGCTCTGTCAGCCGAGGATCCGGCGCTTCTGCTCGGCGAATTCCTCCTCGGTCAGCACTCCCTGCTCCTTGAGGGTGCTGAGCTGCTTGAGCTGGTCGATCTTCGTGGTCATGTCATCGGCGGCAGGAGCCGCAGCCGGGGCCGCAGCCGGGGCCGCAACCGGGGCCGCAGCCGGGGGCGGCGCAGCGGCCACCGGCTCTTGCACGGCGTCCTGCTGGGCCCACCGGCCGGCCTGCCGCCGCGACACCCGGTTGGACACGGCGGTGGCGGTGCCGGCGATGACGGCCGTACGGGCGACTCCGCGAAGAAGTCCGGGCATGATGCTCATCTCCAGGGGTGCGGTGAAGCAGGGCTGCGGCCGGTCTCACCCGCCGGCGGGCGGGACCTCCATGGCGTCCAGCGAGGCGAGCAGAGCCTGGACGGGAATCCGGCCGGCCGCCACGAGCTGGGCGCCTCCGCGCCGCAGTTCGCGGGCGAACGGCGCCGCCCACCTGTTCTCGTAAACGATGATCCCCGCCGAGTTCCCGGGTTCCAGAGCGGTGCCGGCATCGTCGATGTCGCTCTGGTCCAGCAGGCCGGACGAGGCTCCTTCGAAGACCGACAGGTCGACCTCGTCGCCGAAGTCGGTCAGTTCCACCGCCGTCACCGAGCCGTCCAGGTCCTTGCGGACGAAGACCAGGTCGAAGATCCGGATGATGCCGCGATCGACGAGATCCACGAGCATGGGCAGTCCGTTGCCCGTCATGTGACTGCCCGGGAACTCGATCACGGCGTAGTCCACGGGGCCCATGTCCTCGATGTCACCGAATCCGCGGGATTCCTCGGCCTCGCTGCTCATGGCTGCTCCTGTCGGGCTGGGGGAGGGAGGGACGTCGGGCCGGCCGCCGGTGTGCGGACGGCGGGTGGCCGGGCACGAGCGGTTCCGGAGCGGATGTCCCTCACCTCATTGCAGCACCGCGCACGGACCTTCGCACATTCGGAAGCGTCACCTGTCGCAGGAGCCGAGCGGCCGGCGGTCCGGCTCGTCAGCTGGTCAGCTGGTAGATGCTCTTGCCGGTCAGCCACAGGCCGAGTGCCAGGCACAGGACGACGATCGCCTGCTGCGAGTGGGCCTTCAGCCATTCGCGCATGCGCAGGAGCCGTGCCTGCGCCACCTCGGGGGAGAACACGATGTACAGCTCGGCGGCCAGCAGGCTCGAGGTCGCGAGCAGGCAGAAGCCGAACAGGGCCGCGTAGGTGGCCGCGTGGGAGGCGTTCGCCTCGAGTACGGTCGTCGCACCCGCCGCCACCATGCCCCACGGCTGGACGAGCACGGCCAGGCCAGCCGCCGCCCAGACCGAACTGCGGTCAAGGCCTTCGGCCACCTTGTCGGCCCGTTCTTCCTGAGCCTCCGCGCCGGGGGATGCCGCAGCACTCTCCGGGGCACCGGACGCAGCACCCTCCGCAGTACCCGCCGGGGCCGCGGAGCTCGCCTGCATGAGGCGGCGGCGGTGCAGTCCGTAGAGCACCAGCCCGATCCCGATGGCCAACTTGGCCGCAAGTCCTGCCACGCCGGGAGGGGAGCGCGGCGGCGGGGGCTGGCCGTCGGTCAGCGCGAGGACGACGGCGATCACCGCGACGAGGCAGGCGAGCCAGGCCAGAATGAAGGCGAGGCCCTTCCAGACGCCCCTATCGGACGACACCACGAGTGCGAACGCCATCATGGGCAGCGGATAGAGCGTGATGACCAGGGCGATCAGCATCAGGTCGAGAACCATGGCGCCCCCAGCGCGTGACGACGTACCACGTCGACCCTACGCAGCGGACCTGCCTTCGACACCTTTTCCGGGCGCGGCGGCGGGCAGGGCACCGGTTCGAGATGCCGCTCCCGGCAGCATCCTCCAACCTGGACGCACACGAAGGAGAGACCCATGGCGACGACCGCTCCGCAGGTGTTGTCGTGGCTGCCCGGCCGTTGTCCGCCTCCCTCTCCACCGTCCCGCTCCCCGGTGCGCTGATGGCCTCCGGCAAGCGGGCGCACAATGCCATGCACCCCGCCTGGTGGAGGACCCGTTCGCGCACGGCGGCGGTGAGGGCGCGACGCCTCCAGCGCGAGGCGGAGGCCCGCTTCCCGGTGATCACCCATGTGGCGGAGCGCATGGTGGCGGTGAACATCTTCGACTCCGCGACGCGGCTCGCCGCGCAGTGCTTCCTCACCGCCGTGCCCCTGGTCTTCGCCGTGGCGTCGTTCGCGCCCGAAGGCCTGCAGCAGCAAATGGCCGAATCCGTGCGCGCGGTCTTCGGGCTCACCGGCGAGGCGAGCGAGCAGGTGGACGACATCTTCGGCGGCACCGACAGCGAATTCCAGAATGCGGTGGGCCTGGTGGGCGCCCTGATGGTGCTGCTGTCCTCGACCGCCGTCAGCCGCGCCATGCAACGCCTGTGCAAGCGGGCGTGGGAGATTCCGCGGACGGGGGTCCACATCGCGATCTGGCGCTGGGTCGCCTGGATCGGTGTCTGGGTCTTCGTGCTGATCGTGCAGGGACCGGTCCGTAACGGGTTCGGCGTCGGACTGTGGCTGGGCATCCCCCTCACGTTCGTCTTCCTGGCGCTGGCCTGGTGGTGGTCGCAGCACCTCCTGCTGGGCGGACTGGTGGGCTGGCTCCCCCTGCTGCCGGGAGCGGTGCTCACCGCCCTGGGCTCCACCGCCCTCTCGCTCGTCGCACGTTTCTACATGCCGCGCGCCCTCAATCGGGCGCTGAGCGACTACGGGTCGGCCGGTTCGGTCTTCGTCCTGCTGTCCTGGCTGATCGTGGTGTGCGTGGCCATCGCCATCGGTGTCACTGCGGGCGCCGTCCTGGCGCAGGAGCCCTTCCTGGCCGGGCGGCTGGGCAGTCCGCCCCCCAAGCGGCTGAGGGACGACCAGGGCTGAGCAGGCCGGGTGCCGCGCCCCGGAGCCGAACCGCACCGTACGGCGCCACCGGGCCGGGAGTGCCATGCTGGGCAGCAGGGGCCCGCGTGGCCTGGAGGTGCAGCGATGGCAATGCATGCCGCAGGGGCGGAGAACGGCACCCGCGGACTGTCCGCCGCGGAGCGGGCCGAGCGCGGTCGCGCCGCCCGGCGGCGGACACCCCGCTCCGCGCACGGGGAGTTCGAACCGCCCGCGGACCGACGGGATCCGGTGGAGGTACTCGAAGGGCAGGCGGCCGGCCGAGTGCCGGAGCTGGTGCCGATCCGCTACGGGCGGATGTCGGAGTCCCCGTTCCGCTTCTATCGGGGCGCCGCCGCCGTCATGGCCGCCGACCTGGCCCACACCCCGGACTCCGGCCTCCGGGCCCAACTGTGCGGCGACGCACACATGTTGAACTACGGCCTCCTCGGCACCCCCGAGCGGAACCTGCTGTTCGACGTGAACGATTTCGACGAGACACTGCCCGGACCCTGGGAGTGGGACGTCAAGCGGCTGGCCGTGAGCCTGGCCATCGCCGGGCGGGAGAACGGCTTCACCGATGGCGAGCGCGCCGCGATCGTCCGGTCCGCGGGCCGCTCCTACCGTGAGCAGATGCGCCGCTACGCCGTCATGCGCCACCTCGACGTCTGGTACGCGAGGGTCGACGCGGAGCAGCTCCAGACGCTGGGGGCGGCCGAACTGCGCTCGCGCGGCCGCAAGCGGCTGGACGAGGAGCTGGCCAAAGCACGCGGGCGGGACAGCCTGCAGGCCGCCGGGAAACTCACCGAGGTGGTGTCCGGCGAGCGCCGGT
This sequence comes from Streptomyces sp. R33, assembly GCF_041200175.1. Classification (NCBI taxonomy): domain Bacteria; kingdom Bacillati; phylum Actinomycetota; class Actinomycetes; order Kitasatosporales; family Streptomycetaceae; genus Streptomyces; species Streptomyces sp. R33. The sequence continues at coordinate 7,805,313 of NZ_CP165727.1, forward strand.
TCAGGTCGGTACCGCCCCTGGTCATACCGCTCACGGAGCTGCTGGCGGACAATGAGCGCGGCCCGCTGGAGGAGCAGATCCGCGAAATGGTCGAAGAGTACGGCCAGACCCTCCCTTCGGACCGGCGCCACCTGCTGCGGCAGTTCACCGTCGTCGACATGGCCCGCAAGGTGGTGGGCGTCGGCAGTGTGGGCACCCGGTGCTGGATCATTCTGCTCCTGGGCAGGGACGGCGACGACCCGTTGATCCTCCAGGCCAAGGAGGCCGGCGAGTCGGTCCTCGCCCCGTACGTCGGCGCCGCCGAGCATTCCATGCAGGGCGAACGGGTGGTGGCCGGGCAGCGCCTGATGCAGGCAGCCAGCGACATCTTCCTGGGCTGGTACCGGGCGAAGGGCATCGACGGCCGCGAGCGGGACTTCTACGTACGGCAGTTGCGGGACTGGAAGGGGAGCATCGAACCGGAGCTCATGGCGCCGCGGGGCATGCAGACGCTCGGCGACGTGTGCGCGACCACCCTGGCCCGGGCACACGCCCGGTCCGGCGACCGGATCGGCATCGCCGCCTACCTGGGTAGCGCCGACGTGTTCGATCAGGCGCTGGTGCGGTTCGCGGAGGCCTACGCCGACCGGAACGAGCGCGACCACCGGGCCCTGGTGGACGCGGTGGCCTCGGGCCGGGTGGCGGCGGAATCGGCCTGACACCGGCGGGCGCTGCGAGCGCCCCGCGTCTGTGCCAGTCGGCTGACCTGCCCGGCGAGGCGACACGTGGCCGTCGGGAGCCGTGGGAGGCTCCGTTCCATGACAGCCAAGGCACACCCGACATCCGCGGCCGGGTCGGCGAAGGGCGCACGGGGCGTCCTGCTCACGCTGGCGGCCGGCCAGTTCCTGATGGCCCTGGACAGCTCGGTCATGAACGTCTCGATCGCGACGGTGGCGGAGGACATCGGCACCACGGTCAGTGGCCTGCAGGGCGCGATCACCGCCTACACGCTGGTCATGGCGATGCTGATGATCAGCGGTGGCAAGGTCGGCGCCCTCGTCGGCCGCAGGCGGGCGTTCATGATCGGCTGCGTCATCTACGGCTGCGGATCCCTCACCACGTCACTCGCCCCGAACCTCACCGTCCTGCTGCTGGGCTGGTCGTTCCTGGAGGGCGTGGGAGCGGCGCTGATCATGCCGGCGATCGTGGCGCTCGTCGCCTCGAACTTCGCCGTCGAGCGCCGGCCGGCCGCGTACGGGCTGGTCGCCGCCGCCGGAGCGGTGGCGATCGCGCTGGGACCGCTCATCGGCGGCGTGGCGACGACGTTCTTCTCCTGGCGCTGGGTGTTCGCCGGAGAGGTTCTGGTCGTGCTGGCCATCCTGCTGTTCGGCCGCCGGGTCGCCGATGCGCCCCCCGGTCACCGGCCGCGCATCGACGTCGTGGGCGCGGTCCTGTCCGCCCTGGGCATCGGGCTGTTCGTCTTCGGCGTGCTGCGCACGAGCGCATGGGGCTGGTTCCAGCCCAAGGCCGGCGCACCGTCCTGGTTCCACCTCTCACCGGTCGTCTGGCTGATGATGGCCGGCCTCTTCCTCCTCTGGCTCTTCTTCCGCTGGGAGAGACGTCTGGTCGCACGCGGGACGGAACCTCTCGTGGATCCGGAGCTCCTGGGCAATCGGCAGCTCACCGGCGGCCTGACGATGTTCTTCTTCCAGTACCTCGTACAAATGGGCGTGTTCTTCGTCGTCCCGCTCTACCTGTCCGTCGCCCTGGGCCTGTCCGCCATCAAGACGGGCATGCTGATCCTGCCGCTCTCCATCTCGCTGCTGGCCGCCGCGATCGGGATCCCCCGGTTCCGTCCGGACGCCTCACCGCGGCGTGTGGTGCGGCTCGGAGTGCTGCTGATGCTCGCCGGCGCCGTCGTCCTGCTGGCCGGCCTGGACGTGGATTCCGGTGCGGCCGTCGTCACCGTCCCGTTGCTGCTGATCGGACTGGGGATGGGGGCGCTGGCCTCACAGCTCGGAGCGGTCACCGTTTCGGCCGTCCCGGACGAGCAGAGTGCCGAGGTCGGCGGAATCCAGAACACCGTCACGAACCTCGGCGCGTCGATCGGTACCGCCGTCGCCGGGTCGATCCTCATCACCATGCTGACCGCGTCGTTCCTCACGACCATCGAGCAGAACCCGGCGATCCCGGACGAGGTCAAGAGCCAGGCGAACGTCCGACTCGCGGGAGGCGCCCCCTTCCTGTCGGACGCCCAGCTCACCGCGGCCCTCGAGGACGCCGGTGCGGAATCGGAGGTGACGCAGGCTGCACTCGACGCGAACGCCACCGCACGGATCGACGGCCTGCGGGCCGCCCTGGGGATCCTCGCCCTGGCCGCGCTGACGGCGCTCTTCTTCACCCAGCGCATCCCCGTGACCCAGCCCGGGGCGGCGCGTCCCTGAGCCCGGCGGCCTACACGGAACCCGGCGGTTTTCCCCCGGCCGTCGCGGTGCTCTCGGCGACCTCGGTGTCTTCGGCGATGAACTCCGCCACGGCAAGGGCGAAGAGGAGCGCGAGGGCGAGCCCCAGGACGACCCAGCCGGTCGGGTACGGCCACAGGACGAAAGCGAGGACGGCGGCCGCCACCAGGATCCACGTGATCCAGGCGCGGTGGCGGCCGACGAACGGGCCGACCGGGCCCGTACGCAGGCCGGCATGGTCGGCCGTGGCCCGGGTGGCCGCGATACCGGAGTGCCACAGCTGGCGGACCACCGTGGCACGGCGTCCCGGCCCCGAGAGCCAGGCGGCGAGTGCGAGCAGTACGCCGAGTACCACGACCATGCGGACAGTGGTCCGCAGGAGGCGGATCATCGCGTCGTAGATGGCACCGGCGGCCGGCTGGGAGACGGTGTCGGGGAGCGCGTTGAGATAGACCGTACGGAAGACCGTCAAGGCGATGCCCAGGATGAGCGCCGCAGCGGCGAAGCCGAGGGCTGCCGCGACCAGGCTACGGCGCCGGTGGGCTGCCAGCCAGACGCCCACGGCCGCGAGGATCACGGCGATGATCGGCAGCCACAGGCCGACGATCTCGAGCAGCCGGAAGCCGGTCTTGACCCGGCCGATGTCGTCCGACCGGAGAACGGTGAAGTCGGTGTGGATCTCGGGGATCTTGTCGGCGACGGTGAGCCCCGAGTCCACGAGCCGCTTCTTCACCTGTTCGATGACCGGGGCGAGATCCACGGTCACCGAGTCGTTCTTGATCTCCACGGCTCCCTCGTCGCTGCCGGTCAGCGCACGTACGAGGGAGGTGTGGATCGTGCGGTTCGCGCCGGTCCAGATGGTGGCGAAGGCATCCGACGCGACGACGTCCTGCGCCTTGTCGTGCACGAAGCTCCGGACCGCGCTCTCGAGGCCGTCGCCCAGCTTCCCCAGCCCCTTCTGCAGCAGCGGCCGGTCGTCCGGCGCCACGCCCTCGAGCAGGGCGGGCAGGTCGAGGTGTTCCATGACCGCGCCCGTGACCCGGTTCGCGGCGGCCGCCTGGACATCGGGGTTGGAGGCGAGCGGGGCCACGGTGGCGACGTAGCGGTCGGTGTCGCCCACGATGTCCGCCGTCCACGCGGCGACGATGCCCAGGGGGGCCAGGACACAGCCGATGACGATCAGCAGGGCGGACAGGAAGGCGCGCAGCCTGTGCCGCGGCGGCGGGCGTTTCGCGGCCTCGCTCTCCAGCGTGGCAACCCGGGCCCGCAGTGCGGCGAGCTCGCCCTGGCTTTCGTCGTCCGGCATGGCAGGTCTCCTAGGGGTCGTATCCCAGGCAATCCCGGCGCCGTCGATCCGGCGAGCGGTGGTGACCCGACCGGGTGAGACCTGTCGATGCGATCCGTGGCCTGCGGTGCGGCCCGGCGGGACAGGGCGGCAGCGCCGATCCGAGAGGTACGGGGGAGAGCCGTACGGGGCCGCTCGACATGCGGAACGCAGTGGGCGAGCCAATACTGCTGATCGCGGGCATCGGGCCCGCCCGAAGGAGGCATCCGTGGACGACGACTACCCGGCGCTGAGCATCTTCTGGTCCATGCTCTGGTTCTTCCTGTGGATCATGTGGCTGTTCCTGCTGTTCAAGATCATCACGGACATCTTCCGCGACCACGAGATGAGCGGCTGGGCCAAGGCGGGCTGGCTGATCTTCGTCATCGTGCTGCCGTTCCTCGGCGTTCTGGTGTACGTCATCGCCCGCGGCAAGGGCATGACCCAGCGGGACGTCAAGCAGGCCAAGGAGAACGAGGCCGCCTTGCAGAACTACATCCGCGAGACGGCGGGCACCGCTCCGGCCGGCGGATCGGGCGGCGCGGACGAGCTGGCCAAGCTGGCCGAGCTCAAGGCCAAGGGTGCGCTCACCGAGGAGGAGTTCCAGCAGGCCAAGACGAAGCTGCTGACCTGACGGCGTCCCGGACCGGCAGCGTGAGCTGGTGGTCCGGGCTGCGGCTCTCGACGCCGTACCGGGCGCCGAGTTTCGAGATCAGCAGGCAGTAGGCGGGCGCGCACACCAGCTCGAGGACGAGCGCCTGCCACGGGGCGTCCGCTGCGGTTCCGGAATCGGCCAGTTGCCCCAGCGCGAGCGCCGTGCCGTAGGACAGCACGTTGTTCGCCGTGTGGATCGCGATCACGGCCTCCAGCCCGCCCGTACGGATGACGAGCCAGCCCCACCACACCGCGGAGTAGAAGAGCAGCGCGAACCCCGACCACGCACCGAACCCGTGGGCGAGCGCGAAGAGCAGCGAGGCCACGACGATCCCCGGCCAGGGCGAACGGAGGAAGCCGCCGAAGAACTGGGCGAGCCAGCCCCGGAAGACGAACTCCTCGGCCGCGGCCTGGAAGGGAACCAACCCCAGGAACACCGCCGAGCCGAGCAGCAGCGGCAGCCATCCGGGGAACTCGCCCGCGAGGCTCTCCGGGCCGTCCTCCACCCAGCCCCAGAGCACGAGAGCCCCCATCTGAAGGGCCATCAGGGGGAATGCCACCGCAGCACAGCGGGCGAGCCAGCGCCAGCGCAGCCGCCCCAGGACGGAAACCACCGTTCCGGCGGGGCGGCGGCCGCACGCACGGACCGCCAGCAGGACGACGGGTATGCCGACCGCCAGGGCGACGAGCCCCATGGCCTCGTCCGCCAGCGGGTCGGACAGCACCCGGTCACCCCCGTCGGGGGCGAGCTTCAGGCCCAGTGCGTGGCCGATGGCCATGCCGGCCACGGTCACGGCTATGAGGCCCACCGCCAGGAGGACCGTGACGAGGAGGACCTCGCCGAGACGCCCGAGTGCACCCTGCCGCCCGTTCCTCGCCTGCTCGTGGTACAGCGAACCGGCCGGCGCGGCCACGAGGGCGGGCGGTTGGACGTACCCGGCAGGGGGAGCGGGCCGGCCCTGCGGCGGGGCCCAGGGGGCCGCGCCGGCGGAAGGGTTGCCGTCGGCCCACACCTGGGCGTTCGCATCGGCCGGAGTGAACCGGCCGTCCGGATGGGGAGTCTCTGACACGGGTACCGCCCGCCTTCTTCCCGTTCGACTGTCTGCGCGCCCATTCGATCACGTGTGCGTCGCCCTCGTGTCCTCCTCCACCGGGCGTGCTTCGGCACGGTGGCCCCGACCCCGGACCGGCGTCGGCACCTGACACCTCAGGGTGACGTCGGAGCCGGCCGGAGTGATCTCTTTCGGGGAGACCGCCACGGTCACACCGTCGGCTTTCGCGGCCCCGCCGGCATCTTCCTGCGGCTGCCTGCCGGTCCTTGAACTGGCCGTACACGAGAAGGCGAGGAACGGCTGCGCCGGTGACGGGAATTCAGGCCCTACCGGCCGGTATCGGACCGTGTTCCGCCCGGGTTTGATAGGAGTTGGCGTAACGGCGCGCGCCAGTACATCTGAGCGAGAAGGGCACGATCATGCTGGAGTTTCCCAAGCCGCGAGCCCTGGTGTGCTCGTACTGCCAGGCCGGCCCGAAGGACGGCACGGCCCGGACCCTGTCGGCCGAGGCCGGCATACTGACGGTCACCTGGCACACCGCGTCCTGCCCGCACTACGCGGCGGACCGCATCCTCGCCGACAAACGCATCTGACCCGCCGCCGGCCCTACGGGCTGCTGTCAGGCCCTGCCGATGGCATCGCGGATGAGGTCGGCAGCGGGCTCGGGAGCAGTTGCTCCTGCCGTGCGTACGCGTCGAACCGCCGTCAGCCGAGGCGCGTCGGCGAGGAGGCCGCCGGGGTCAGGATGCGGGGGGCGCCCGTGCCGTCCGCCGGGACCGTCCACAGATCGGTGGTGTCCGCCCGGCCCTCTGCGGGCAGGGCGTAGGCCAGGGTGCGGTCGTCGAGCCAGACGGCCTGGTCGTCCACGCTCCGCTTCTCCGCGAGCGGCGTCTCGCGCAGCGTCCCCAGGTCCAGTACGTGCTCGCGCCACAGCGAAGCGCCGCGCGCGACGCGCTTCTTGTACGCGACCCGCGTCTCGTCCGGGGACAGGGACGGACACTCGACGTTCTGGGCGAGGGTGGTGACGCTGCGCCGCGAGACCGAGCCCTTCACCAGGTACGTCTGGCCGGCGGTGCCGAGGGTGGCGTAGAAGGTGTCGTCGTCCTTGGAGAAGGTGACGCCCCAGAAGTTCACGTCGCCCGAGGTGTACGGCCGGCCGTCCAGCTGGATGGAGAACTTCTCCAGGTCCGGTTCGATCGCCCCCGTACGGGTGTCCACGATCGCGGTGCGCGTGGAGAAGAACGCGGCGCCGTACGACTCGCCGGAGACGAACACCGTCCAGGCGACGAAGTGGCCGGTCGGCGAGACCCGGGCCCGGGAGGGGGTGCCCGCGAGCGGGAAGCTGCGCAGCGTACGCAGGGCCGAGTCGACGATGAGGGCCCGGTTGTCCTGGGCGAGCGCGCCCGGAGTGGAGTTCAGGCACAGGCCGGTGCCGGCGGCCGCGTGGAAGCGCCGGCAAGTGAGCTGCGACGCGGTGCGCTCGGCTTGGGGCGACTGCCCCGGGACCGAGACGAGCGCCCCGCGGTCCGGGCCCTGCGCGCCGTTGAGGAAGGCGAGCCGGTCCTGCCGCCCGAGCGTGACCGGGCCCTGGGCGACCTTCGGATCCCCCTCGTGCGTCTGCTCGGCCCGGGCGGCGGCGCGCAGCACCAGCGCGGTGCCGAGGCCCCCGAGGAGAAGCACGGCCACGGCGAGTACGAGCAGCCGGCGTGAGCGGGTCATCGGGTTCCTCGGGGGTGTCGGGCCGGTTCGGCAGCGGCTTCGGGCGCCGCCGGGCGGAGTACGAAGCCGGCGACGGCCGCGCAGCAGCACAGACCGGCCGCGGCGGCGGTGAGCGCGGGGCCGGCGCCCCAGAGGGTCCAGGCGGCGCCGAACGCGAGCGAGCAGCCGAAGCGGGCCAGCGCCTGGCTGGTACCGACCACGGCGAGGCCGGTGGCCCGCAGCTTCGCGGGGACGGTCGCGCCGACGGCGGCGGGCAGGACCCCGTCGGTCGCGGCGTAGAACAGGCCGTGCAGTACGAGGACCAGGTACGGGAGGGCCGGCCAGTGCGGGGCCCACAACAGCAGCCCGTACCCGGCCAGCAGGAGGGCGTGCCCGGCGAGGAACACGGTACGGCGGCCGATCCGGTCGGCCAGGGCGCCGGCCGGCACCGCCAGCAGCAGGAACACCGCGGCGGTGCCCAGGGGGAGCAGCGGGAACCACTGCTCGCGGATGCCCGTGCGGTCCTGGAGCAGCAGGTAGAGGAAGGCGTCGCTGACGGTGGTCAGGCCCAGCAGGGCGGCGCAGAGCGCGAGGGCGCGCAGCCGGGGCAGCCGCAGCAGGGCCACCGCCTCCCGCAGGTTCACGGCGGCGGGCTCGGGGGAGTCCGGCTTCGCCGTGCCGGGATCCTCCGCGGCAGGCCCCCCGGTCGGCTCGAGGCCCGCGCCCGACGGGACGAACAGCATGAGCACCACGACGCCGAGCACGGCGACGCACGCGCTGACGCCGAAGACGGCGTCGTACCCGCCCACCGCCATGTTCAGGATGAAGAAGGCGGCGAGCGGGCCGAGCAGCGCCCCGGTGGTGTCCATGGCGCGGTGGACGCCGAACGCACGGCCCTGTAACCCGGCAGGTGTGGAGAGGGAGATCAGTGCGTCGCGCGGGGCGGTGCGCAGACCCTTGCCGGTCCGTTCCAGGGCGAGGACGACGCCCACCGGGCCCAGGGTGTGCGCGAGTAGCAGCAGTGGTTTGCACAGTGCGGACAGCCCGTAGCCGATGCCCGCGATCAGCTTGTGGTTGCGGACCCGGTCGGCGAGGTGGCCGCCGGTCAGCTGCACCAGCGCACTCACCCCGTTGTAGACGCCGTCGAGCGCGCCGAAGCCGAGCGGGCTCAGCCCCAGTCCGGCGACCAGGTACAGGGGCAGCACCGCGGTGACCATCTCGGAGGAGACGTCGGTGATCAGGCTGACCGTTCCCAGCGCGAGGACGGCCGAGGCGACTGCGGGGGCCCGGACGGACCTGCCGTCCGGTGCCGTCTCCGGTGCGGTCTTCGCGCCGGCGGGCGCGGAGCGGTCCGCGAGGTACATGCTCTCGAGCTCCCGGTGCCGACGGTCTGAGTCACTCGTACGTGTGAGTGAAACCCTAGTGGTTGTACGGACCAACCGGGCGGCGTACGGCCCGATTCGGCCCGGTGGGGCGGCTCAGCCCTGCCTGCTGCTCTCGTCGCGCAGCCAGGTGGAGAAGTCCCCGGTCCGGATGGCCTTGCGGGCTCCCCGGCGGGCGGCGAGGGCCGCCACGACGAACACGACGACCCCGGGGAGCAGGCTCGGCCGGTCCCTGAGTAGGGCGCGCAGGTCGCCCGTACCGGTGCGCGCGGACGGCGCACGCGCCCCCTCCGGGCTCCCGGCCGCCTCCGCCGCCTGGAAACGCTCCAGCTCGGCGGACGAGGTCGCCGCCCTGACGCGCCGCCTGATCAAGTCGCCCCAGGTGCGCGGCGGATGCACCACGACCCGGGCCGCCTCGACCACGCGCCGCTCCTGCGGCCCGAACGCGAGGGACGCCGCCAGGTCGTCGGCCATCAGCGGGGGCAGCGCGGCGATCCGCTCGTGCCCCGGCTCGGACACCGCGATGACGCCGCGCCCGAACAGCCCCTCGCGGACGGCGGGCAGCCGCTGCCAGACCCGGTAGTACGCCCGGACCGGCCAGGCGCACCCGGAGAGCGGGATGTCGCGGCCGGGGGCCGCGGCGAGGAGGTCCGCACTGGCGGCGAGGGCGCCGGCCAGCGCCCGTACGCCGGCCGCTCCGAACTCCACGTCGGCGTCCACGTACAGGCGGGGGAAACCCCGCGCGTGCTCGTCCCCGACCCGAAGTGCCGTGTGCTTGGAGGGAGTCGGTATCTCCACCACGCGGACGCGGGGGCCCCGCGCGCCCGCCACCGCGGCGGTGTCGTCCGTACAGCCGTTGCACACCACGACGATGTCGGGCCCGGAGTCCGGGCCGTCGGCCAGGAGCGCGTCGAGGAGCCGGCCGATGACCCGGCCCTCGTTGTGGGCCGGGATCACGATGCTGGTCACCCCGGAAGTATGCACGCTCGAACAGCCGACCCGACCGTTTCCTCCAACTCTCCCCGGGGGTAGTCCCGGTGGTCTAGATTGAACGCAGCCGACCGGATTCGGCGTGCTTCGGCGACGCTGAAATCCAACCGGAGCAAGGCAGTTGGGGAAATACGGGTTCGGCGGCCTGGGGGAACGGGCCGCGTGCCCGTGGCCGGACCGGCGAGGGGTGCCGGGCGGCCGGGGGGCGGAAAGTACGTCGCAACACGTAGGGCATCGGTCGTGGGGGGCCATCACCGTTGGGCAGGTCACGCACGGGGCGCGCATGCGCCCCGGCGCCGGCCGTCGGCGGCACCCCCTTCCTTCGCACGCGTCCCGGCCATGGGTTGTCGATACGCCCACGGGCGTGCGCGGAAGGAAAAGGAACGCTGTGAAGGAATCAGAGAAGGCACCCGAGAAGGAATCCGAGAGGGACGCCGCGAAGGGTGCGGGGCGCGAGGGCGGGGTCGCAGGTGCGTGGCCGGCCAAGCCGTTAGGCGTCGCCGTCATCGGAGCGGGCTACTGGGGACCCAACCTCGTCCGCAACTTCCAGTCCAGTCCGGGGTTCCGGCTCCGCTGGCTCTGCGATCTGAACGTCGACCGTGCGCGGCAGGTGCTCGGCGCCTATTCCACGGTCCAGGCGACCTCCGACTACGCGGCCGTCCTGGCGGACCCGGCCGTCGACGCGGTCGCCGTCGCCACCCCGGCCGGCACCCACCTCGACGTCGCCCTGGCCGCCCTGCGCGCCGGCAAGCACGTCCTCGTCGAAAAGCCCCTCGCCGCCACGTACGAGGACGGCCTGAAGCTGGTGACCGAGGCCGAGGAGCGCGGCCTCACCCTCATGTGCGACCACACCTACTGCTATACACCGGCGGTGGCCCGCATCCGCGACATGGTCCGCTCCGGTGAACTCGGTGAGATCCAGTTCGTCGACTCGGTCAGGATCAATCTGGGGCTCGTCCAGAAGGACATCGACGTCCTGTGGGACCTGGCCCCCCACGACCTCTCGGTCCTCGACTTCATCCTCCCGGAGAACATCCGGCCCGTCGCCGTCGCCGCGCACGGCGCGGACCCGATCGGCGCCGGCCAGTCCTGCGTGGCCTATCTGACGCTCACGCTCAACACCGGCGCCATCGCCCACGTGCACGTCAACTGGCTCTCCCCGGTGAAGGTCCGCACGACGATGGTCGGCGGCTCCAAGCGCACCCTGGTGTGGGACGACCTCAACCCCACGCAGCGCATCGCGGTCTACGACCGCGGCGTGGACATGACGACCCCGCAGGAGATCGGCGCGGACGAGCGCCGCGACATGCTCGTCTCCTACCGGACCGGGGACATGGTGGCGCCCGCGATCGGCGAGAAGGAGGCCCTGCGCAGCATGGTCGAGGAGTTCGCCGCCGCGATCAGGACGCGGCGGCCGGCGCTGACCGACGGCTGGGCGGGCCTGCAAGTGCTCGACATCCTGGAAGCCGCCTCCCGGAGCCTGGAGTTCCGCGGCGCGGTCGTCGGACTGCGCACCGGGCGCTGACCGTTGGCGGGTCCCGCCACGGGACCGCCCGCGCCCGCGGGCCGCGCACACTGCGGCGGGCGCAGCACGAAACACCATGACCGACTCAGTAGGGGCAGGGCGTTGAGCAGCGTACGAGGCAAGAGGATTCTGGTCACCGGCGGGGCGGGCACGATCGGCTCGCACGTGGTCGACCTGCTGGTGGACAACGGGGCGCGCGAGATCGTGGTGCTCGACAACTTCGTGCGGGGGCGCACCGCCAACCTGGCCCGCGCCCTGCAGAGTGGCGTGGTGGAGGTCGTCGACGGCGACATCCGCGACACGACCGCCGTACGCAAGGCGACCGAGGGCGCCGACCTGGTGTTCCACCTGGCCGCCATCCGGATCACCCAGTGCGCGGAGGAGCCGCGGCTGGCGAACGAGGTGCTCGTCGACGGCACGTTCAACGTGCTGGAGGCCGCGGTCGCCGCCGGGGTGGGCAAGGTGATCGCCTCGTCCTCGGCCTCGGTCTACGGGCTGGCCGAGACCTTCCCGACCACCGAGCGCCACCACCCGTACAACAACGACACCTTCTACGGGGCGGCGAAGGCCTTCAACGAGGGCGTGCTGCGCAGCTTCCACGCCATGTACGGACTGGACTACATCGCGCTGCGCTACTTCAACGTGTACGGGCCCCGGATGGACATCCACGGACTGTACACCGAGGTCCTGATCCGCTGGATGGAGCGGATCACCGCGGGCGAGCCGCCGCTGATCCTCGGCGACGGCACCCAGACCATGGACTTCGCCGACGTACGGGACATCGCGCGGGCCAACCTGCTGGCCGCCGAATCGGACCTGACCGACGAGGTGTTCAACGTCGCGAGCGGAACCGAGACCAGCCTGCGCGACCTGGCCCTCGGACTGCTCGAGGCCATGGGCGCGGAGGGGATGGTGCCGGAGCACGGACCGGCCCGCGCCGTGAACGGGGTCACCCGCCGCCTCGCGGACACCTCGCAGGCCTCGGGGCGGCTCGGCTTCACCGCCGAGATCGACATGCGCCGCGGGCTGCGGGACCTGGTGGACTGGTGGCGGGCCGAGCGCGCGGCGGACGCCGCCGCCGCCGCGGCGGCGGCGGCAGCAGCAGCCGGGGAGGCCGGCCGATGAGCGCGCAGGTCCCGGCCCCCGCCCGCATCCCCGTCATGATCCCGTGGCTCGGCGAGGAGGAGGCGCAGGCCGCCGCAGACGCGGTGCTCTCCGGCTGGGTCGCCCAGGGCCCCCGGGTCGCCGAGTTCGAGCGGGCCTTCGCCGAGCGGGTGGGCGCCGAGCACGGCATCGCCGTGAGCTCGTGCACCACCGCCCTGCACCTGGCGCTGATCGCGCTGGAGCTCGGGCCGGGCGACGAGGTGGTCGTGCCCTCGCTGTCCTTCATCGCCACCGCCAACGCGGTGCGCTACGTGGGCGCCCACCCGGTGTTCGCGGACGTCGAGGAGGCCACCGGGAACCTGACCCCCGAGACCGTGGACGCCGTACGCACCCCGCGGACCAGGGCGGTGCTCGCCGTCCACCAGGGCGGAGTGCCGGCCGACGTGCACGCACTGCGCGCAGCCTGCGCAGACTGGGGGATCCCGCTGGTGGAGGACGCCGCCTGCGGGATCGGCGCGACCGTGGGCGGCAAGTCGGTCGGCCACGGGGCGCTCCTCGCCGCGTGGTCCTTCCACCCGCGCAAGGTGATCACCACCGGCGAGGGCGGCATGGTGACCACGGACGACACCCAGTGGGCGGAGCGACTGCGCCGGCTGCGCGAACACGGCATGAACGTGTCCGCGGCGCAGCGGCACGCCAGCAGCAAGCCGATCGCCGAGAGCTATCTGGAGGTCGGCTACAACTACCGGATGACCGACATCCAGGCCTCGGTCGGCCTGGTGCAGCTCGGCAAGCTGGACGCGATCGTGGCCCGCCGCCGCGAACTGGCCGCGAGGTACGGCCAGTTGATCTCGGGCATCCCGGGCCTGCGCCCGGTCCGGGACCCCGGTCACGGCGAGGGCAACTTCCAGTCGTACTGGGTGCTGCTGGCCGAGGACTTCCCGGTCGGCCGGGACGAACTGCTCTCGGTGCTGGCCGGGGCCGGGATCTCGGCCCGGCGCGGGATCATGGCCTCGCACCTGGAACCGGCGTACGCCGGACACGGGGCGGCGCCGCTGCCGGTGACCGAGCGGATCAGCCGCGACTCGCTGATCCTGCCGCTGTTCCACACCATGACGGAGGACCAGCAGGACAGGGTGGTCGCGGTGCTGCGCGAACAGGCCGGCGGATGACCGCGCCCAGCGCCCCGACGGGCCCGACCACCCAGGACCTGCTCATCGTCGGCGCGGGCGGATTCGCCCGCGAGACCGCCCAGGCCGTACGGGACGCGGTCGCCGCCGACCGGGAGCGCGGCCGCACCCCGCGGTGGCGGCTCGCCGGGCACCTGGACGACGACCCGGCCCTGCACGGCCGGGACGTCGACGGGGTGCCGGTGCTGGGCGCCGGCGACCTGGTGCACCGGCGGCCGGACGCCCGGGTCGTGGTGTGCGTCGGCAGTCCGCGCGACCACGCGGTACGGGCCCGCGTGGTACGGCGCCTGGCCCTGCCCGAGAGCCGGTACGCGACCGTGGTGCACCCCACGGCCGCCGTCTCGGCGTCCTCGGTGCTCGGCGCGGGCTCGGTGCTGCTCGCGCACTGCGTGCTGACCGCGGCCGTACGGGTCGGCGCCCACGTGGCCGTGATGCCGCACGCGGTCCTCACCCACGACGACACGGTCGGGGACTTCGCGACGCTCGCCTCCGGGGTCCGCCTCGGCGGCGGGGTGCGGCTGGGGCGGGGGGCGTACGTGGGCGCGGGCGCCCTCGTACGGGAGAACACCACGGTCGGCGCCTGGTCGCTGACCGGGATGGGAAGCACGGTCCTGGCCGATGTGCCGCCCGGCGAGGTGTGGGCCGGAAGCCCGGCCCGCCGGCTGCGCGCGGCGGGGGGCCCGGCGCTCGACGAGCTGCGGGCCGACGGCGAGGCGACCGGCCGGGGGCCGGAGACACGGACAGGGCCCGGGACACGCACGAGGCCGGAGACACGGATGGGGAGCACAGCCGGATGAACCAGATACCGCTCGTGGACCTGAAGGCGGCGCACGCCGAGGTCGCGCAGGAAATACGCGCAGGATTCGACCGGGTGCTGGCCGACACCGCCTTCATCGGCGGTGAGGAGGTCCGGGCCTTCGAGCGCGCGTACGCGGCCTTCACCGCGGTAGGCCACTGCGTCGGCGTGGCCAACGGCACCGACGCACTCGAACTGGCCCTGCGCGCAAGCGGGGTGGGCGTCGGCGACGAGGTGGTACTGCCCGCGAACACGTTCATCGCCACGGCCGGCGCGGTCGCCCGGATCGGCGCGCGGCCGGTCCTGGTGGACTGCCTGCCCGACACGCTGCTGATGGACCCGCAGGCCGCGCTGGACGCGGTCGGCAGGGCCACGCGCGCGGTGGTCCCGGTGCACCTGTACGGGCAGTGCGCCCCCGCCGCCGAGCTGGCCGCGCAGCTGCCCTCCTACGTCAAGGTCGTCGAGGACGCCGCGCAGAGCCAGGGCGCCACGCGGGAGGGCCGCTCCCCGGGCAGCGGCGGGATCGCCGCGACCAGCTTCTACCCGGGCAAGAACCTGGGCGCCTACGGCGACGCGGGCGCGGTGGTCACCGACGACGAGGAGACGGCCGACCTCGTACGGGCCCTCGCCAACCACGGCGGCATCGCCAAGTACCAGCACGACGTGGCCGGGTTCAACAGCCGGCTCGACGGGCTGCAGGCCGTGGTCCTGCGGGCCAAGCTGGCCCGCCTCGCCGACGGGAACGCGGCCCGCCGCGCCGCCGCCGCCCGCTACGACGCGTTGCTGGGCGCTCTGGCGGCCACGGGACGCCTGACCCTGCCGGTCACCGCGGACGGCAACGTCCACGTGTGGCACCTGTACGTCGTCCGGGTCAGCGGCGCCGACCGCGACGCGGTCGTCGGCAAGCTCAACGCGGAGGGCATCGGCGCCGGCGTGCACTACCCGGCCCCGGTCCACCTCACCCCGGCCTTCGGACACCTCGGACACGGCCGCGGGGACTTCCCCCACGCCGAGCAGGCCGCGGACCGGATGCTCTCCCTCCCGCTCTTCCCGCAGATCACCGCCGCCCAACAGCAGCGGGTCGTGGACGCGCTCACCGACGCGCTGCGCTGACGCCGTGCGCCCGCGCAGACGTACAAAAAAGAGGTACAGATGAACAGACGGACAAGGTTGCTCCGGTACGGCCTCTTCACCGTGGTCGCGGCCCTGATGGCCACGGTCTTACCTCCGTCCTCGGTGGCGGGTGCAGTGGACCCCTGCGGTCCCGGCACGAACGCGATCGTGTGCGAGAACTCCAAGCCGGGCACACCGATGTCCGACTGGTTCGCGCCCAGCGCCTACGGCGACATCAAGGGCTTCAGCGCCCAGATGAGCGTCCAGGCGGGCGAAACGGTGCAGTTCAAGGTCCAGTCGCCGACCCCGTACCGGGTGTCGGTCTACCGGCTGGGCCACTACGGGGGTGACGGGGCCCGCCTGATGTCCACAGCGGCGCAGGCGGCCCAGACCTACCCGGCGAACTTCCAGCCGGGCGGCAACCCGCACAGCTGCACCACCAAGGCCGCCACCGGTCTGGTCGACTGCGGGAACTGGCCCGTCACCGCGACGTGGACCGTGCCGGCCGATGCCGTCTCCGGCCTGTACATCGCCAACCTCGACCAGGCGGACGGCAACGGGGTGATGCCCTATCCGTTCGTCGTCCGCAACGACTCCAGCCACTCCGACATCGTCGTGCAGACCAGCGACCAGACCTGGCAGGCGTACAACAACTACGGCGGCCAGGACCTGTACGACGGCGGGGGACCCGCGCCGGACGGCCGGGCGTACGAGGTCAGTTACAACCGGCCCATGGACATCGGCGGGGAGAACGGGATCTACGGATCCGAGTACCAGATGATCTCCTGGCTGGAGCGCAACGGGTACGACGTGAGCTACATGTCCGGAATCGACATGTCGACCCGCGGCGCGACCCAGCTCCGCAACCACAAGGTCTTCATGTCCTCGGGCCACGACGAGTACTGGACCCAGGACCAGTTCACCAACGCGCTCGGCGCCCGCCGCGCCGGGGTCCACCAGACGTACTTCAGCGGCAACGAGGTCTTCTGGAAGACCCGCCTCGCGCCCAGCATCGACGGCGCGGCCACGGCCAACCGGACCCTGGTCTGCTACAAGGAGACCAAGCTCTCCTTCCCCCAGCCCAACGGCATTCCCGACCCGAGCGGGATCTGGACCGGCACGTTCATGGACCCGGCCAGCTCCACGAATGGGCGGCCCTACCAGCCGCAGAACCAGCTGACCGGTTCGCTGTTCAGCGTGAACGGCTACCGCAGCGACGCGCTCACCGTGCCCGGCGCGTTCGCCAAGATGCGGCTGTGGCGGAACACCACCGTCGCGAGCCTGACCCCCTCCCAGACCGCCACCTTCCCGGCCGGCACGCTCGGCTACGAATGGGACAGCGACGTCGAGGACGCGGCGCGTCCGCCCGGGCAGATCCAGCTGTCGTCCACCACGGTGGACATCAACGACGGCAAGCTCCGCCTCGACTACGGCAACACGTACGGGAACGGCACCGCCACGCACAGCCTGGTCGCCTTCCGCGACCAGACCTCGCACGCCCTGGTCTTCGGCGCCGGCACCGTGCAGTGGTCCTGGGGCCTGACCAACATGCCGACGGGCAACCCCGACGACGCGGTGGTCACCGAGGACAAGCGGATGCAGCAGGCGACGGTGAACGTCTTCGCCGACATGGGCGTGCAGCCCAAGTCCCTGCAGAGCAACCTCGTCGCCGCGACCGCCTCCACGGACACCACGGGCCCGGCCATCACGGTCTCCAGCCCGGCGCCCAACGCCACGGTGCCCGCGCTGCGGCCGGTGACCGTCACGGGCACCGCCACCGACAGCGGCGGCGGCGTCGTGGCCCGGGTGGAGGTCTCCACCGACGGCGGGACCACGTGGAAGGCGACCACCGGCATCGGGTCCTGGAGCTACAAGTGGACCCCGACCACCCCCGGCCCCGTGCAGATCAAGGTCCGCGCAGTGGACGACAGCGTCAACATCGGCGCCACCACCACCGTGCCGCTGACCGTGGGACCCCAGCAGTGCCCCTGCACCGTCTGGCCGGCCGCGGCCGTACCGGGCACCGTCAACGCCGGCGACGGCAGCGCCGTCGAACTCGGCGTGAAGATCCGCTCCTCGGCACCCGGCTCGATCACCGGCGTCCGCTTCTACAAGTCCCCGGCCAACACCGGCACCCACACGGGCAGCCTGTGGAGCAGCACGGGCCAGCGCCTGGCCACCGGCACCTTCACCAACGAGACGGCGTCCGGCTGGCAGCAGCTGAACTTCTCCTCGCCGGTCCCGGTCAAGGCCAACACCACGTACATCGCCTCCTACTTCGCCCCCAACGGCGGATACTCCTTCGACAACACCTTCGCCGGCGCCGACGCGGGTCTGGCCCCGCTGACCGCGCTGCGCAGCGGTACCGACGGAGGCAACGGGGTGTACCGCTACAGCGCCACGGGCGGGTTCCCCTCCACGGCCTCGTCCGGCAGCAACTACTGGGTCGACGCGGTCCTGGACACCTCCACCGCGAGCACGACGCCGCCCACCGTCACCTCGATCACGCCGCAGTCCGCGGCGACCGGCACCGCGATCACGGCGGCGGTGAAGGCCACCTTCAGCGAGGGCATCGACGCCGACACCCTCGCCTTCACTCTGAAGGACCCGGGCGGCGCCGCCGTTCCGGGCAGCAAGGTCCTCAGCGCCTCCAACAGCGCCACCTTCACCCCGTCCACGGAGCTGGTGCTGAACGCCACCTACACGGCGTCGGTGCAGGCCGCCGACCTGTGGGGCAACGCCATGACGGCGCCCGTCACCTGGACGTTCACCACGAGCGCGAGCCCGCCCACCGTGAACTGTCCCTGCACCCTGTGGGGACCCACGGCCGAGCCGAGCACCGCCAACGTCGGCGACGACACCAACTCCGTCGAACTGGGCACCCGCTTCCAGTCCGCGGTCAGCGGCTACGTCACCGGCATCACCTTCTACAAGGGCCCCGGGAACACCGGCACGCACACCGGCAGCCTGTGGTCGGCCGACGGAACGCTCCTCGCGACCGGCACCTTCGGCAGCGAGACCCTGTCGGGCTGGCAGCAGCTGCACTTCACCACCCCGGTGCCCATCACCGCGGGCACCGGCTACGTGGCCTCCTACCACGCGCCGAACGGCAAGTACTCCGTGGACGGCGGCTACTTCACCGCCGCGCACCGCTCCTACCCGCTGGTCGCCCCGGCCGACGGCAGCGGCGGCGCCAACGGCCTCTACAAGTACGGTGCTTCCACCGCCTTCCCGACCAACACCTTCGGCTCCGTGAACTACTGGGTCGGCCCGGTGTTCACCACCACGGCGCCGGCCGGCCTCGCGTCGGACGGCTCCACGGAGGTGTCCGGCCAGTGAGCACCGTCAGCGTGGTGATCCCCTGCTACAAGTACGGCCACTTCCTGGCCGACTGCGTCAAGAGCGTCCTGGACGAGCAGGAAGGCGTCGACGTACGGGTCCTGATCATCGACGACGCCTCGCCCGACGACTCGGCGGAGGTCGCGCGCGCCCTCGCGGCCGCCGACCCCCGCATCGAGGTCCGCGTCCACGAGCGCAACCAGGGCCACATCGCCACCTACAACGAGGGCCTGCTGGAGTGGGCCGACGGGGACTACGTCGCCCTCCTCTCGGCCGACGACCGGCTGGTCCCCGGGGCCCTGGTACGCGCCGCGGCGCTGCTCGACGCCCACCCCGAAGCCGGCTTCGCCTACGGCAGACCGCTCCGGTTCCGGCACGGCGGACCGCTGCCCGCGGCCCGCACCCGGAGCACCGGTTCGGTGGTCTACCCGGGACGATGGTGGCTGGAGCGGCGCTTCCGGGAGGGCACCGGGTGCATCACCTCGCCCGAGGTGGTCGTCCGCACCAGCCTCCAGCGCAAGGTCGGGGGCTACGACCCGGACCTCCCGCACGCCGGCGACATCGAGATGTGGATGCGGCTCGCGGCGCACGCCGACGTGGGCTACGTCCGCGGGGCCGACCAGGCCTTCTACCGCGTCCACGGCAACAACATGTCCACCACGGACTTCGGCGGACAGCTCGACGACCTGCGCCAGCGCCTCGTCGCCTTCGACTCCGTCCTGGAGAAGTGCTCCGGCATGCTCCCGGAGGCCGGCCGGCTGTCGGCCCTGGCGCGGACCCGGCTCGCCCGGTACGCGCTGCGGCGCGCCTACCGCGCGTACGACCGCGGGCGCACCGGGGTGGTTCCCGTCGAGGAGCTGGAGGCCTTCGCCGCCGAGTGCCTGCCGGAGTACACCTCGCTCGGCGAATACCGGGCGCTGCGCCGGCGGCGGCGGATCGGGGCGCGGGTGATGCCGTACCTCCAGCCGCTGGTGCTCTCGGCCGTCGCCGACCGGGGGCGCGAGTGGCTCTGGTGGCAGTCCTGGAAGCGCCGAGGGATTTGATGAACCAGCAGTACCGACAGCACCGACTGCACCACCGCCCCGTCCCCGGGGCACCAACGGCCCGGCGGCCCGCTTCCTCAGCGGGCCGCCGCGGCCGCGGGCACCCGGCTCCGCGCCTCGGCGACGGCCCCCGCCTCGCTCTCCGGACCGGTGTCGGCGCTCTCGCGCCGGCGCCGGTTCCGGCGCGTCACGACCTGATCGGTCCACAGGGCGGCGGCCACGCCGCAGACCCCGGCCAGCAGCGCCGTCCCGGCCAGCCCGCGGCTCTTGGTCCCGGTCTGCGCGACCGCCGTCGGCGGCACGAGGAGCGTCACGCTCATCCGCGCCGGCTCCGGGATCTGCTGCTCGGCCTGCATGGCCGTGATGCGCTTCGTATAGGCCTCGACGACCTTCAGGACGGCCAGGTTGGCCGCGGCGGGCTCCGCGTGCTCCGCCTGCACCTGGAGCGAGGGGATCAGATAGCGGGGCGTGACGCTGGTGCCGCTGTTGCGCGGGATCAGCCGGTACGTGCCCGCCACCCCCGCGGCACGCAACTCATCCGCACCGGCGGGGGATTCCAGCTGCTGGACCGCCGCGTACGACACGGCCGCGAGGGGCGGCTGGAGATTGGCGAGCTGGTTCGGCTGGCTGCCGGTCACCGGCGGCTTGAGCACGACGATCGCCGAGCTCACATAGGTCCGGGTGGGGCGGAGCACCTGCAGGGCCCCGGTGCCCGCGAGCACCGCCACCAGGACCAGGACGTACCAGCGGCGGCGAAGCGTGCGGAACAACTCACCAGGCGACACAGGATTCCTTCCGTCGCGTTCGATCTTTCCAGGACGCGGGTCGGCCCGCCATCGGTTCCGGCAGGCGCGAAGGAGTGTTCGTGAGCATCGGTGAAATAGCCGCGGTGCTGCGGCGCCGCTGGTACGTGATGGTGCCCCTCACGCTGATCGGACTCCTCGCGGGGCTGCACCTGTACCGGTCGGTGCCCGTGGCGTACCAGTCGCAGAGTTCGGTGGCGCTGCTCGACTCCACGGCGGTGGCCGAACTGGCCCCCGCCTTCGGCAACCCCATCTCGAACGCGGGCGGTTCCCTGGTCGTGACCGCGGACGTGCTGATCAGGACCCTGTCAGGGGCAGACGCGGCGCGCGACCTGCACGGTCTCGGCGTGACCGACCCCTACACGGTCGGCTTCGCCGCGAACACCTCGGGCCCGATGCTCACCCTGACTGTCACCGGCACCGACCGGGCTAAGGTGCTCAAGGAGACCAGTACGCTCACCACCTTCGCCGGCGAGCAGCTCAACGCGCTCCAGGCGGCGGCCAAGGTGCAGCCCGCGTACTTCGTGCAGACGGCCCCGGTGGTGCTGCCGCAGACCCCCAAACCCCAGCTCAAGAGCCGCTACCAGCAGGTGCTGGGCGTGGTCATCGCCTGCGTCACCGCCGGCTTCACGCTGTCCTTCGTGACGGAGACCCTGCTCGTGGCCCGCCGCCGCAGGCGCGAGGCCGCCGCCGCGCCCGGCGCACCCCGGGCGCGCGTCCGCAGGAGGCTTCGGGGCCGGCACCCGGACGCCGCCGCGCTGCTCAGCGGCTACCTGGGGCTGGCCTTCTTCATCCCGTCGAACCTGACCCTGCCCGGCCTGGGCGGTGTGGGCACACCGGCCAACGTGTTCGCGCTCCTGGGTCTGTTCTGGTACCTCGCGACCTGGCTGACCGGCCGGATCCGGCCGGCCGCGGGCACCCGGCTGCCCCGGGTCGTGATGTGGCTGCTGGCCGTCTCGGTGCTGGCCTCGTACCTCGCGAACGCCGGCCGCGGCAGCTCGCACAAGGAGGTGCTGGGGGCGGACCGCGGCCTGATCGGGCTGCTCGTCTGGGTGTCGATCGTGGTGCTGGTCTCCGCCGGCATCCAGGACCGGGCCCGTCTCGACGTCCTGCTGCGGCGGGCCGTGGTGATGGGATCGGTGGTCGCCGCCATCGGCTACTACGACTTCTTCACCGCGACGAACATCGCCGAACACATCAGCATCCCGGGCCTCCACTCGAGCGTCGCGCAGATCACCACCCTGGACCGCGGGGCGTTCACCAGGCCGCGCTCCACCACCGCGCAGCCGCTGGAGTTCGGCGGCATGCTCGCCCTGCTGCTGCCCTTCGCCGTACAGCAGGCCTTCGACCCCGTCCGCAGCCACCTCAGCCGCTGGCGGCGCTGGGGTCCCGTGGCCCTGATGGGCGGCGCACTGCCGCTGACCGTGTCGCGGACGTCCATCATCGGCGCGCTCATCGTCGTGCTGGTGATGGTGCCGCGCTGGAAGCCGCAGCGGCGCTGGACCGCGATCGGCCTCCTGCTGGGCTCGGTGGCCTGCTTCAAGGTCCTCGTCCCCGGACTGATCGGCACGATCACCACGCTCTTCGGGTCCTTCCTGTCGAACTCCGACAGCAGCACCCAGGCCCGCACCGTCAAGTACAGCGCGATCGTCCCCTACTTGGAGGAACGTCCGCTGTTCGGGCGGGGCCTGGGGACCTTCACGCCGGACCTCTACTTCTTCACCGACAACCAGTACATGCTGACCCTGGCCGAGATGGGCCTGCTGGGCCTCCTCGCGCTCCTGGCGCTGTTCTTCACCGGCATCCACCAGGGCGGAGCCATCCGCCGCCTCGCCGCCGACGAGTCCGACCGGGAGCTCGGCCAGGCGTTCTTCGCCTCGGCCCTCGTCGCCCTGGTCAGCAGCGCCACCTTCGACGCCCTCAGCTTCCCGATGTTCGCCGGGATGTTCTTCCTGACGATCGCCGCCGGAGGCAGTTACCTCGGCTTCATCCGGCGCAGCGCGCCGAAGCCCCGAACCGTGGAGTCCCCATGTCCTCCCGCCGCGATCCCGGCCCGCCGGCCCGATCTCACGCAGCCGGTCCCGTAGCCGTCCTCGTCGTCACCTGGAACAGTGCCCGCGTGCTCCCCGAGTTCCTGGCCTCCCTGCCGGCGGGCCTGGCCGGGCTCGACTGGCGCCTGGTCGTCGCCGACAACGACTCGGCCGACGACACCGTCGAGCTGGTCCGATCGCTGGCCCCGGACGCGACCGTCGTCCAGACCGGCCGCAACGCCGGGTACGCGGCGGGCGTGAACGCCGCCCTGGCGGCCGCCGCCGCACAGGAGGGCGGCTTCAGCGCCGCCCTCGTGTGCAATCCCGACATCCGAATGCGGCGGGGCTGCGCCGCACTCCTCGTCGACGCGCTCGACGCACCCCTGTCCGGCGGCCGCCGCGTCGGGATCAGCGTCCCGCTGCTGTACGAGGAGGACGGCACCCTCCAGCACTCGCTGCGCCGGGAGTCCCGTGTGACGCGCGCCCTGGGGGAGGCGGTGATCGGCAACCGGCGGGCCGGGCGCTTCCCGCGGTGGAGCGAGCTGGTCACCGACCCGGCCGCGTACGAGCGGGCCACCGTCGCCGACTGGGCGACCGGCGCCCTCATGGCGCTCTCCCGGGACTGCCTGGACGCCTGCGGGGCCTGGGACGAATCCTTCTTCCTGTACTCGGAGGAGACCGAGTACTGCCTGCGGGCCGGGGACCGAGGCTTCGCCACCCGCCTCGAACCCGCGGCCTCCGCCGTCCACCTGGGCGGGGACTCGCAGGTCTCGCCCCGCCTGTGGACCCTGCTGACCCTCAACCGCGTACGGCTCTACGGCCGCCGGCACGGGCCGGCGGCCACCGCCGCCTTCCGCGGGGCCGTACTGCTGCGCGAGACCTCGCGGGCCGCGCTCGGCCGGCCGGCCAACCGGGCGGCGGCGCGGGCGCTGGCCAGCCCGTCCGCGCTGCGCGCCACGCCCGGGCCCTGAACGAGGCCGCCGCCTCACCCGGTGGGCGTCTGCCCGTCCCAGGCCGTGTAGAAGCTCTCCGGGTTGACCAGGTAGCGGACGGTGGGCCGCGGCACGTGGCGGACCTCGTGACGGCGCGCGTAGCGGCGTACGAGCTCCCAGTCCTCGCGCGGCAGCACCTCGGGCGTGCGCCGCAGCCGGCTGAAGTACAGGGACCGGGTGCGGCGCGCCACGAAGGCGTTGGTGTCGAGGAAGGCCTCGTGGGCGGCGCGGCGCCGGTCGAACGGCACGGACAGCACGTCGCGTTCGGAGCCGTCGGGCAGCACCCGGCGCAGGGCGGTGTACACGGCGTCGGGGCCGCCGGGCGGCTCGAGCACCGCGAGGGCCTGCTCCAGGTGGTCGGGCTCCCACAGGTTGTCGTCGTCCAGGAAGGCCACGTACCGCGAGAGGGTCAGCCGTATCCCCACGTTGCGCACGACTCCGGCGGTGGCCGTGTTGCGGGCCAGCGACACCGCGAACAGCCGCGGATCCGGCGGAAGTTCGGGCAGTCCCGCACCGTCGTCGACGACGATGACCACCTGGTCGGCCACGGTCTGCCCCAGGGCCGAGCGGACCGCCGCGCGCAGCGCCTCGGGGCGCCGGTGGGTGGCGATCACGGTGGCCACGAGCGCGGTGGGCGCACTGCCCAGGACTGCGGCGAGCCGGGTGGTCTCGGCGTCCTCGAGACGGCGCAGCCGCACGGCGGAGGGGGCGAGCAGGACCTTGTTCCTGGCCTCGAAGAGCACCAGCCAGCCGAAGGCCCGTTTCAGCAGCTCCCAGGGAGCCCGGGCGATGCGGTGCATGATGTCCTCTCGATCGTCGGGAAGCAGGGTGTTCAGGAGGTGGGTTCGGGGACCACGGGCCGGCCGTCGGCCGTGCGGTTGCCGTGCCACACGTTCCCGGCCCCGCCCGCGTTCCAGGCGGCGACCAGCCCGTAGGCGCCCCCGTTGGGGTGGTATTGGGCGGAGAACACGTTGTCCGTGACCTGGATGCCGGTGGCCCCGGGCCCGCCGCCGTACAGCGCGTACGCCCCGCCGGCCAGCCAGTTGCCGTCCACGACCACGGAGGAGACGCTGCCCGTGTCCGCGAAGAGTCCGATGGCCGCGCTGGCGCCCTGCTCCACGGGGACGGGGTTCAGCAGGGTGTTGTGGCGGATGGTGAGGCGGCCCTTGTTGCCGCCGCCGCTGATGACGGCGTCGGTGTGCTGCCACTCGCCGCCCTGGTTGCGGAAGGGCACGATGTCGTGCACGTAGTTGTCGTGCAGCTCGCCCTGGCCCATCGAGAGGGCGTTGCCGAACACGGAGATGTCGCACCATCCGACCTCGATCGAGCTGCCGCCCATGTTGGAGACCGCGTAGTCGACGCCGCCGTTGTCGGGACCCTTGCCCGGTACGGCGGTGATGGTGGTGTGCAGGACCCGCAGGCCGCTGTAGCCGGGGCGGAGGTTGATCCCCCACCAGTTCGCCGAGGTGATCCGGCTGTCGATGATCGTGACGTCGTTGGCGTAGACGTCCAGGGAACCGCGGATGTCCCAGCCCTTGATGACCGTGCCGTCGGTCTTGACGGACATGTTCCCCGTGTCGTGCCGCTCCAGCGCGATCCGCGGGCCGGTGGTGCGGGCGTCGGGGAATCCGCAGGCGCCGGGCGAGGAGCAGGGGCCGCCGGGCCGCGGGCTCGTACCCGGCGAGGGCGTGGCCGAGGGCGGCGCCGTACTGGCGGAAGGGCTCGGACCGCCCGATGCCGACGGGTCTGCGGAGGGCGGGCCCGACGGAGTGGACTCGTGCGGGGGAGTGGCGCCGTGGCACCGGAGGGCGCTGTCCGGGCACGGCCCCGCCGGGGGTTCGCTCACCCCGGTCCGGTCGGCGTCGTACAGCGCCAGTACGACGGCCAGGACGAGCCCGGCCAGCAGCCAGGCCACGAGGCGCCTGCGGTCGCGTGCCACCGCGGCTACCCCGCTGCCTGCGGGGCGCCGCGCAGGAAGCCGAGGCTCGGCAGGATGCACAGGGCGTAGCAGAGGCTGCCCGCGGCCGCGGTCGCGAGGAGCGCGAGGACGCCGTCACCGAGGAGCCGCTCCAGGCCGAGGACCACGGCGGCCATCACCGCGCCGCCGAGGAAGGGCCAGGAGCAGGCCCGGGCCACGGTGCGCAAGGTCACGCCGCCGCGGTGCAGCGCGAAGAGGAACACCGGTACCACGACGGCGCCCGCGACCAGGACGTGTCCCTGGGCCACGCCCACGATCCCGCCGGCGCCGGCGCCGATCACGAGGGCCGGGATCAGGATGACGAGCCAGAGCCCCTGGACGCCGATGAGCGAGCGGCGCCGGCCGATGGCGACCAGGCAGTCGTAGGCCAGTTCGCAGCCGATCCGGACCATGCCGAGCGCCATCAGCCAGGGCAGCGCGGCGGCCGCGGGCAGCCAGCGGTCGCCGTAGACGAGCCCGACGATCGGCCCGGCCAGGGCGGCCAGCAGGACGCAGAGCGGGACGGTGCCGGTCATCACCACCCCCAGGGCGCGGCCGAATCCGCCGGCCAGCGCCCCCGGTGAGTCGGCGAGCCGGGAGAACCCGGCGAAGGAGACGCGGCGGGCCGCCTCGGAGATGATCCGCACGGGCCAGCCGGAGATGTTGAACGCGAGCACGTAGAAGCCGAGGGCCAGCTGGTCCAGGGCGGAGCCGACCACCATGGTGTCCACGTTGACGACGCCGAGGGCGAGCATGCTGGCCCCGGCGAGCGGCAGCCCGAAGCGGAGCAGCGCCCGCGCCTGCTCCCGGTCCCAGCCGAACTTCAGGGTGCCCGGCGCGGCGAGGCAGCAGCCGACGAGGGCGGCGGCGTTGCCGGCCACGGAGCCCCAGGCGAAGCTCATCGCGCCCCAGCCCTCGACGGCCAGAAGCAGGGTCACCCCCGTGCTGAGGACGAAGTTGACGGCGTCGATGGCCATCCGCTTGCCCTGCGCGAACTCCCGGGTCAGGAACCCGGCGGGCACCTGCGACAGCCCGTCGAGGACCACGCACACGCACATCACCCGCAGGATCCCGGAGGCCTCGGGCGAGCCGAGCACCCGGGCCACCGCCGGGGCGGCCGTGAACAGCACGGCGTACAGCAGGCAGCTGGAGGTGGCGCTCAGGGTGAGCACGGTCGGGGCGAAGCGGCGCGGGTCGCCCTCCCAGCGCACGATGGCGAGGGAGACGCCGAGCTCGTTCGCGGAGAGCAGGACCAGCAGCACCGTCTGGGCTATCCCGTACACGCCCCACGCCTCGGGACCGAGGAAGAAGCGGGCGAGGATGATGCCGGTGACGAAGTTGCCGAGGCGCATGACCACGGTGTTGACCAGGCTCCACCGGGCGGCGGACCCGACTTTGCGCCCCAGTGACGGTGTGTCGGCCGGGGCGGCCCGGACACCGGTGTCGGTCCCCGTCACGGCGACGATCCGGCGGATGCCCGGGCCGTACGGGAGGCGCTCGCGCCGGAGTCCGCGGCGTCGGGCACTGCCTCGGATCCGGTGCCCTCGAGCGCGGCGGCCTCGGCCGGTCCGGGCCGGTGCCGGCCCGGCTTGCCCGACCTGCGGCGCCGGGCCTCCACGAAGAAGGTGGCCACCAGGCTGAGGACGAAGCCCAGTGCGCCCGCCATGATCAGGTACTGGAGCCGGGTCTTGGTCTGCGCCTCCGGGTTCTGGGGCGGGACGATCGT
Organism: Streptomyces sp. R33; assembly: GCF_041200175.1. Classification (NCBI taxonomy): domain Bacteria; kingdom Bacillati; phylum Actinomycetota; class Actinomycetes; order Kitasatosporales; family Streptomycetaceae; genus Streptomyces; species Streptomyces sp. R33. Next base: position 7,832,472 of record NZ_CP165727.1, read on the forward strand.
CGCCATGCGGATCATGGCCTCCGCCGTCACCGACTGCTGGGCCTGGAACTCCTGCAGCCGCTTTTCGGCGTAGGCGGTGAAGACCTGGTCCGACTTCAGGACGGCGTTCGGATCGGTGCCGGTGACGCTCAGCCACATGAAGGGCCCCTGGGCGTTGTCGGCGATCTTCGCCTCGTACTCCCCGGTGACGCCTTGGGACTTGAGGTCGGCCCGGGAGTCGTCGGAGTTGAGGTTGCGGGCCAGGCCGTCGGCCATGCCGGTGAGCGAGGCCTGGGTGCTCAGGAAGGGGTTGCCGTCGAAGGCCACCGTGGCCTTCTTCGAGTTCAGGAGGGTCACCGTGCTCTGTGACCGGTACTCCACCGGGACCAGCACGTACACGCCGGTGACGAGCGCGGCCGTGAGCAGCAGTCCGGGCAGCAGCACGTACCACCGCCTGCACATGACCCGCCAGATCTCCGCGAGATCCATGGTCTTCCCCCTCGCGGCGGCGTCGTGTCCTCCACGCGCCGCCGCTCTTTCATCTGTGTGATTACGGTTCTTGCGTTCTTGCGTCTTGAGGTCCTGCGTTCCTGCGGTGTGGCCGAGTCGACCTCTTCGCCGGCCCGGACGGGCGCTACGGCGCCAGGTCGGTGGGCCGCAGCCGGTTCCCCGCCGTCCCGCCGTCCAGCAGGACCGCGGCGATGCGCTCGCTCGCGCGGCCGTCCCAGAGCTCGGGGCACCGCGCCGCGGGCGGCTCGTCGAGCACCCGGTTCACCGTGGCCGTGATGCGCCCCGGGTCGGTGCCCGCCAGTAGGTTGGTGCCCTCCTCGACGGTGATCGGCCGCTCGGTGTTCTCCCGCAGCGTCACGCAGGGCACACCGAGGGCGGTGGTCTCCTCCTGGACGCCCCCGGAGTCGGTGAGCACCACCCGGGCGGCGTCCTGCAGGGCGATGAAGTCGAGGTATCCGGCCGCCGGGACCATCCGGATCCCGCCGGGGACGCCGATCTCCTCCAGCCGCTGCGCCGCCCGAGGGTGCACGGGCAGTAGCAGCGGACAGCGGTCGGCGATCTCGCCCAGTGCCTTCAGCAGGCCGCGCAGCGCCCCGGGGTCGTCCACGTTGGCCGGCCGGTGCAGGGTGACCAGGCCGTACCCGCCCCGGGTGAGCCCGTACCGGTCCAGGACGTCCGAGGCGCTGGCCCGGTCCAGGTTGGCGAACAGGGTGTCGATCATGACGTTGCCGACGACGTGGATCTGGTCCTCCCGGTACCCCTCCGACCGCAGGTTCGCGGCCGCATCGGGGGAAGGAGCCAGCAGGTAGTCGCTGACGCGGTCGGTGGCGACCCGGTTGACCTCCTCCGGCATGCCCCAGTCCCGGCTGCGCAGTCCGGCCTCCACATGGGCCAGCAGCGGGCCGGCCTTCGCGGTGACCAGGGCGCAGGCCAGTGTGGAGTTGATGTCGCCGACCACCACGACGACGTCCGGGGCCAGTTCGTCGACCAGCGGCTCGAAGGCCGCCATCACCCGGCCGGTCTGCTGGGCGTGGGTGCCGGACCCGGCGCCCAGGTAGCGGTCGGGGGAACGGATGCCGAGGTCGCGGAAGAACACGTCGTTCATGGACTCGTCGTAGTGCTGCCCGGTGTGGACGAGGATCACCTCGGCGCCGCGGCGCTCCAGCGCGTCCATCACCGGTTTGATCTTCATGTAGTTGGGCCGTGCTCCGGCCACGCAGATGATCCTGGGCATGGTGTCAGAGCACCTCCACGGCGGGACCGGAGACCCGGTTGCGGCAGTCCAGTACGAAGGAGGCGTGCTCGGTGATCATCGCGTAGTCGAAGGAGTCGTGGTCGGTGAGCAGGACGACCACGTCGGCGGAGGCCAGCTCCTTGCGGGTCGGCTCGACCCGCACGAGGCGGGCGTCGACCTTGAGGCCCTCCACCACGTGGGGGTCGGCCGCGCGCACCTTGGCGCCCATGTCGAGCAGCAGCTGGGAGATGCGTACCGCCGGCGACTCCCGTGCGTCGCCGGTGTTCTTCTTGTACGCCAGCCCCAGCAGCAGGATCCGGGAGCCGTTGACGGAGCGGCGCTTGGCGTTGAGCGCGTCGATGACGCGGCGCGCCACGTACTCGGGCATGTGGCTGTTGATGTCGTTGGCCAGCTCGACGAAGCGGAAGTTCTGGCCGAGTTCTCGCTGTACCCGCCAGGACAGGTACGACGGGTCGATCGGCAGGCAGTGTCCGCCGACCCCGGGGCCCGGGGTGAACTTCATGAAGCCGAACGGCTTGCTGGACGCCGCCTCGATGGCCTGCCACACGTCGATGTCGAGGTGGCGGGCGAACATGGCTATCTCGTTGACCAGGGCGATGTTCACGTGCCGGAAGGTGTTCTCCAGCAGCTTCGCCAGCTCGGCCTCCTTGGGCGAGCGCACCGGCACCGTCTTGTCGACGAGACCTCCGTAGAAGGCCTCGACCGCCTTGAGCGAGGCGGCGTCCACACCGGAGACGACCTTGGGCGTCTGCTGGAAGCCCCAGACGGTGTTGCCGGGGTCGATCCGCTCCGGGCTGTAGCCGAGGTGGAAGTCGGCTCCGGCGGTGAGGCCGGATCCGTCCTCCAGGATCGGGCCGAACAGCTCCTCGGTGGTGCCCGGGTAGGTGGTGGACTCCAGGACGACGGTCGCGCCGGGCCGCAGGAAGCGGGCCAGGGTGTGCGCCGACTCCTCGATGTAGCGCAGGTCGGGGGCGCCGTCCTGTAACGGGGTCGGGACGGTGACGACCGCGATGTCGAAACCGCCGCAGTCGCGGGCGAGTTCACTGGGCTGGTAGGCGCCGCGCTCCAGCGCCCGGGTCAGCCGTTCGGAGGAGACGTCCTCCACGTACGACTCGCCGGCTGCGAGGCTCTTGACCCGCCGGGCGTCCACGTCGTAACCGACCACCTGGTGTCCGACCTCGGCGGCCCTGATGGCCAGCGGGAGGCCTACGTATCCCTGTCCCACGACGACGACGCGCATCAGTGACTCCTGTTCGCGGAACCGGCAGACGGTATGGCAGACGGTGTACGGCGGATGAGTTCCCGGGCCGTCATGAGGAGGAAGGCGGTGTTGGTGGTGAGGTAGCGCTTGCCGAGGCGGCGCGGCTCCTGCAGGGCCCGGTAGAACCACTCGAGGCCCATGCGCTGCCAGACCGCGGGAGCCCGCTTGGTGATGCCGGCCAGGATGTCGAAGGAGCCTCCGACGCCGTGCACCACGTGGGCGCCGGTGCGCTTGCCGTACCCGGCGGTGAAGATCTCCTTCTTGGGCGAGGTCATGCCGAGGAACAGCAGCCGGGCGCCGCTCTCCGCGACGGCGTCGGCGACCTCGGCCTGGTCGGCGTCGTCGAAGTAGCCGTTGCGGCTCCCGGCCACGCGCAGCGCCGGGAAGCGCTCGGCGATCCGGCCGAGCATCAGGTCCAGTACGTCCTGCCGGGCGCCGAGCAGGTAGACGGGGACGTCCGCGGTCTCGGCGGCGGCCAGCAGCCGCATGAACAGGTCGATTCCCGCGACCCGTTCGGGCAGCCTGACGCCGAGGACGCGGCCGGCCCACACCACCGCCTGGCCGTCGGCCAGGACGAGGTCGCAGCCCGAGACCGCCGCCGCGAGGCGCGGGTCTCGGCGCATGTTGACCAGCTTGGCGGCGTTGACCATGCCGATCTCGATCTGCTCGCCGCGCTTCACCGCGTCGAGGCAGCGACGTACGGTCTCGTCCATGGTCAGGGCGTCGAGCCTGACCCCGAAGAGGGTCGGTCGGGACGGTCGGTGAGCAGTCATCTGTGCAACCCCCCGAGCCAGGCGTGGAGCAGCCAGCCGAACTCGTACGGCCTGCACTCGCGGTCGATCACGACGGGGCGGAAGATCCGGTCGAGCGGAGCCAGCCGCGCGTGCGGGGCCACCTTCGTGGTGACTCCGCGGGCGGCGCGGACGGCCTTGGCCGGGTCGCCGCGGTACACCTTGCGCCAGGTGACCCCGTACTTCTCGAGGATCATGGGCTCGCGCGGGGTGCCGTCGGGCCCGCTGATCTCGGGCACCTCCGTCATCCAGCGCAGGCCCCGGCGGATGGCGGCGCCGAAATCGGTGCCCCCGGCGTCGGCGAGGTCGAAGAGGGCGGTCGGGGCCATGGCGTGCTGGTGCACGCTGTAGACGGGGTATCCCTCCACCACATCGCCCGTGCGGGCGTCGTAGTGCCACCACCACTGTCCGCCGTCCCCCTGGAGTGCGCAGATCCGGGCGGCGCAGGCCTCGGCGGCCGCGAGGGCCTCCGGATCCGGGCCGCTCGCGTGCAGCCGGGCCAGCGCCTGCAGCGGATACGTCTGATCGGCGAAGCAGGCGACGTGGGAACGGTATCCGGGGACCAGCCCCGGCCCGGTGGCGTGCGGGAACAGCGGACTGCCCACCGCCCGGGCCGCCAGCAGCCGGTCGCGGGCGACCGCCAGGCGGTGCTCCACGTCCGCCGAGGTGCGGGCCGCGGCGAGGGCGGAGAGCACCCATGCCGCCTCGACGGTGTACTGCGGCCGCCCGGGGATGTCCAGCGCGGCCACCCGCGCCAAGGCGTCCGCGAGCTTCGGGTGGCCGGTCTCGGCGGCGGCCCAGGCGATGAGCGCCGCGTCCCCGAGGTTCGTCACCACGGGCAGCCGCTCCACCAGCAGTCCCGCGTACTCCTCGACGCTGTGTCCGCCGAACAGGGCGCGCTGCCGCTCCTCGGGCAGGAACCGTGCCCCCAGCGCGGTGATGGCCGCGTACCGGGTACTGGTTCCGCGCCCCTCCATCCGGCGGACGCCGTCGGAGGTGACCGTCCCCGCCCGGGTGAACACGAAGGTGTCGGAGCCCGGCAGGTACATGTCGGGCAGTCCCGCCTCGGCCAGCGCGAGCAGCCGCTCGGCGAGCGCGTGCAGCGACGGGTCCTCGTGGGCCAGTGCTTCTAATCGTGCTGCTCGTGCTGCTCGTGCCGCGGTCACCGGGTCCCCACCCCGGTTCCCTGTGTGCTGCGCGCACCTCGTATGTCCGAGCTGTACGGCTCCAACACACCTACCCCCTCTGATCGCTCCTCGGACAGACCTGGCGGTCGTCGTTCCGCGGAGGGGACTGCGCATGACGGCGCACGTGCCGGCGGTGTGATTCCCCCGTTGGCACGGACCGTCCGGGGCCGCCCACTGGATCCCCCCAGCGATGCCCCGGACCGGAGCACGCGCGAACGGCAGCGTCGGGCGGGCGCGATGATGCGCCGTCCGTCACCTGGTCCGCGATGCCCTCGTCGTGTACAACCCCCCACTGAACAAAGCCTGTTGCCTGCTCAGATCCCGTGTACAGGGACAAGGTATGCCCAAGGGTGTTCGTTGATTGCGGTTTTGAGGAAATGCCGCTGACCTAAATTGCCGACGTACCGTCAGGTCCGTTCGACCAGCGTTTCGTCCTTCTCCTCGTGCAGCGCACCGGTGCGCGGGCACTCCCACACGCCCGGTTCGCCCGCGCGCTCCACCAGGCGGACCCCGGCCCGCCCCACCCAGCCGATGCGGCGGGCCGGCACCCCTGCGACCAGTGCGAAGTCCGGTACGTCCCGGGACACCACGGCGCCGGCCGCGACCAGCGCCCAGCGACCGATGCGCACCCCGGCCACACACACGGAACGGGCCCCCAGGGAGGCCCCTTCGGCGACCACGACACCGGCGGCCTCCCAGTCGCCGCCGCGCTTCTGCCGGCCGTCGGGGTCGACGGCCCGCGGATAGAAATCGTTGGTGAGCACGGCGGCCGGGCCGATGAACACCCCGTCGCCGAGTTCGGCGGGCTCGTAGACGAGCGCGTAGTTCTGCAGCTTCACGTTGTCGCCGATCCGCACGCCGGGGCCCACGTACGCCCCCCGCCCCACGATGCAGGCGCGCCCGAGCCGCGCGTCCTCCCGTACCTGGGCCAGGTCCCAGATCGTGGTTCCGTCCCCGAGTTCGGCCGTCTCGTCGACCTGGGAGGAGGGTTGAATGCGGACACTCACGCGGCGGTCCCCTTACGGCTGGAGGTACTGACGTAAGGGGGGAGCATATGCGCCGTGCGTGCGGCCCACCGGGAGATCAACGGACTGTTCACGCAGTGGACTTGGGGTTCCCGCCCGGGTGGTGGACGACGAGGGTGCCGTACGCGGACAGGGCTGTGGCCGGGTCGCCGGCGGTGTGGCGCAGGGTGCTGTCGAGGAAGGCGAGGCTCGCGGCGGCGGTGATGCGTGGGCCCGCTGTGCGGTCCAGGGAGCCGACGAGCGAGGGGAGGGGCGGCAGGTAGAGGGGCGCGTCCGTGAAGGTGAGGTGTGCGGCCCCGGGGACGGTGAGGCGGTAGCTCGTGGCGGTGCCGAGGTCGAGGACACGGGTGAGGCGTGGGAGGTAATCCGGGTCGGTGTCCGGGCCGATGGCCTGGGTGAGTGCGAGCACCGGCTGGGGGAAGGGCTGCGGCGCCGGGTCGTGGGGAGCGCCGTCCAGGTCGATGACGGCGGCGAACCGGGGGTCCTGGCGGGCCGCCTGCAGGGCCGCGGCCCCGCCGAGGGAGTGGCCGGCTGCGACGACGCGGCCGGTGTCGAGGTGTCCGGTGAGCGGGCCGGCCATCTCGCCGCTGTCGATGCGGCCCAGCTGGGTGCGTACGAAGCTGAGGTCCGCGGCGCGGACCGCCGTCCAGCCGGCCGCCCGCTTCTCGTCCTCCGCGTCGTCGCCGGTCGCCGAGACCTTCGTACGGATCGTGCGGCCCTCGGTGAGTACGACGCCTGCGGAGTCGTAGGGGTGGTCGAGGCCGACGACGACGTAGCCGTGGCCGGCCAGTTCCTCTGCCCAGGCCGTGTTCTGCGTACGGACCCCGCCCAGGCCCGGGGAGAACAGCACGACGGGGAACCGTTCTCCGCCGCCGGCCACGGGTGCGTCGAACGTCGCATGCGTGTGGGCGCGCGGGAGGCCGTCCAGCAGGATTCGGGGGAGACCGGCGTAGTCCGCGAGGGCGTCGGAGACGACGCGCGCCTCGTGTGCGGTGCGTCCGAGGTACTGGGCGCGGCCGGTGCCCGCGGTGTCCTTCCCGGCCGGGTACCAGAACTGGGCGACGACCGTACGCCGGTCCTCGGGTGCGGCGGTGGCGGTCTCGGGGCGCTCGGGGTCGGTCAGCTCCAGCACGGTGGTGCCGACCGCGAACGGTCCGGACGGCTCGGGGAACGCCGGGGTGGGCAGGGCCCAGGCCGCTGCCGGGCCCGCGGCGATCAGCGCGAGGCACACCACCGACCCCGGGAGCGCGAGCCACCACGGAGCCCTGCGCGCCGCCCGCCCGGTACGCCCTCGCAGCAGCGGCGACAGGGCGAAGGGGAGGGCGACCGCCGCGCCGGCCAGCACCGGCACCATCTGCCAGCGCAGCCCGATCACGCCGAGCACCGCCCCGGCCGCCACGACGACCGCCGAAGCGGCGACGGTGACCGGTCTCCGGAGCCGGGGCGGCAGCCACCGCGCCAGGACCAGCACGACTGCTCCCAGCACCAGGAGGGCCTCCCAGGGGGACATCTGGACGTATGCACTCATCGCTTTCACGTCGCCATCGTCGAGGCGCTCGGGCTTCGTGGCGTCACCCTCGGGTCGGGTCGGTCCTGCGACCTGAGTCGCATCGAGTGCTCTCCGGAATTTCTCTTGTCATATGCCTGTCGTGTTGCGCGTATCCGTGCATATGGTGTGGCTCCGGACCATCCCGGGCACACGGCCCTCCCGCACTCCCCACGGGAGGGCCGTAGCGCGGCACGTCACCAGGCCCCGCCCGGTCCCTGTGGACCGTCAGGCACATGTACTCCGCGAATCGCGCCGCCCGCGTGGGCCCGCGTGGTCGCGTCTTCCGGCCCTGGAGCCCTGACCTGGCGTACGGTCGGGGGCTGCCTCACCCTGGGCCGGTCCGGGTTCGTGTCGGCCGGGGGATACTGCGTACCCCGATCGTCTACAGTTCCGTAGACGGGCTCTCACCCCTTCACCGCACGGGAGTTGTTCCCCATGGCAGCCGCTCTCTCAGGCGCCACGCCGCCGCCGCGGCCGCGGATCGCCTCCTGATGAAGACCGGCCAGGCGCCGTCGCCCACCCGTTGGGCCTTGGCCTCAGTGCTGTGCGCCGCACTGTTCGCACTGCTCACCGCCCTGGTCGTGGCCCGGCACGGCACACCGTTCGCCCTCGACGAGAGCTGGCACCGGTGGTCGGTGCAGCACCGCTCCTCCTTCCCGGTGGCCCTTGCACGCGGCATCACGGCAACCGGCAGCGGTCCCCTCCCGTACGCATGCGCCGTCGCCGCCGGGCTCATCGCGGGCCGGGGTTCCCGCGGCCGGGTGATGACTGCCGCGGGCGCGCTCGGTTTTCTGGTGCTCGTCCAGGCCGTGCGCCACGCCGTCCTGTACGGCGTGGCGCGGCCGCGTCCGCCCGTCGCCGACTGGGCTGCGCTCGCCGCGTGGTCCGCCTTCCCCTCGGGCCACGCCACCACCTCGGTGATCGTGGCCGGGCTGCTGGCCTGGGCCGCATGGCGTACGGCGACTCCGGCCACCGCCCGGTTCTGCTGGGTCCTGGCGGCCTGCTGGGCGGTCTCCGTCGGCCTGTCCCGGATCTACCTCGGCGTGCACTGGCCCACGGACGTGCTCGGCGGCTGGCTCTACGCCCTGATGTGGCTGACCGCCGCAAAGGCCTTGGCCGCGGCGAACCGTATGTGACATCAGGCTGTCTGGATGGTCTTCTGGATGCGGCGCACCGCGCGGCACCTGAAGAGTTCTTCACCTGGACCGGCGGGATGCTGATCGTCGTCGCGGCGGGCGTCCTCGCGTACGGGCTCCACGACCTCCAGGAGGCCGGCTTCCTCCCCGGTCTGCACACCCGCGCCTTCGACATCAGCGCCACCGTCCCGGCCGACAGCTGGTACGGGACCCTCCTCAAGGGCGTGTTCAACTTCCAGCCCGACCCGACCGTGCTCCAGGTGGTCGTCTGGGGCCTCTACCTCGTCCCCGCGATGGTCTTCTTCCTGGCACCCCGGCGCCGTTCCACCACGGCCGACAGCCCGGCCCGCTCCACCACGGCCGACTGAACCGGCACAAACTGATGTGCGCATCCGGCGTCAGGTTGACAGGCTGAGATCATGGACGACCTGACCACCACACCCATCAGCGCGGAACTCCTGCGCGGCGCCCACGACCTGGAGCGCACCGAGCACGGTCTGCTCCCGCACCGGCTGCCGGCCCGGGCCCGCGCGCAGTGCACCGACGGGCAGCTGGCCATGGCGGAGGCCCAGCCCTCCGGCGTACGGCTGGTGTTCCGCACCCGGGCCACCGTCGCCGAGCTGGACACGCTCCGCACGAAGACGGCCTACGCGGGCGCACCGCCCCGCCCCGATGGCGTGTACGACCTCCTGGTCGACGGCCGCCTGGCCGGGCAGTCCGGTGTGACCGGCGGCAACGTCCTCATGGTCGACATGACCACCGGGACCGCGGAGACCCGCCCCGGGCCGGTCGGCACCGTACGGTTCACCGGTCTGCCCGACCGGCCGAAGGACGTCGAGATCTGGCTGCCGTACAACGAGATCACCGAGCTCGTCGCCCTGCGCACGGACGCCCCCGTCGAGCCCGTACCCCGGGGGAGCCGCAGGGTGTGGCTGCACCACGGCAGTTCGATCAGCCACGGCTCGGACGCCGCGAGCCCCTCCACGACCTGGCCGGCACTGGCCGCCTCACTCGGCGGTGTGGAGCTGGTCAACCTCGGGCTGGGCGGCAGCGCCCTGCTGGATCCGTTCACCGCCCGGGCGATGCGGGACACCCCCGCGGACCTGATCAGCGTCAAGATCGGCCTCAACCTGGTCAACATGGACCTGATGCGTCTGCGCGCGTTCACCCCGGCGGTGCACGGCTTCCTCGACACCGTCCGCGAGGGGCATCCCACCACGCCGCTGCTGGTCGTCTCGCCCATCCTGTGCCCCATCCACGAGGACACCCCCGGCCCCACCGCCCCGGACTTCAGCACCCTCAGCGCCGGGAGGCTCCAGTTCCGGGCCGCGGGCGACCCCGCCGAGCGGGCCACCGGGAAGCTGACGCTCAACGTCATCCGCGAGGAGCTGGCCCGCATCGTGGAACAACGGGCGGCCGACGACCCCCACCTGCACTACGCCGACGGCCGCGAGCTCTACGGCGAGGCGGACTTCGCCGACCTCCCGCTCCCCGACCAACTCCACCCGGACGCCGCCACCCACCGCCGCATGGGCGACCGCTTCGCCGAACTGGCCTTCGGCACCGGCGGCCCTTTCACCGCCCGCAGCGACTGAGCCACCGCATCGCGCGCACTCTCCTGCGCCCGGCGCCCGACTCCGTGGTCGAGCGCATGCGCGCCGCCGTTGCGGCCGGTGCCCAGACCCGTGAGGCGAACTCGATCTGGAGGCATCGCCGGACCGAGTGCCCCGAGTCCGGAGTCGGAGCCCCGCTCCGGTCCTCTCGGCGCCCCAACGCCGAGAGGACCGGTCCTGCGGCCGTGCGTCAGGGGGACGGGCTGACCTGGACCGTGGTCAGGGCGCCCCCGGAAGCCTCCTTCACCACGGCGATCCGGGTCCCGGTGTCCGGTACCTTCACGCCCACCTGCGGCAGGTCGGCGTTCCAGTAGCCGCCCCGCCGGTCGTCGAAGACCGGGACACCCGGCCGCGCCGGAACGAGCACCGGTACGCCCGCCTTGTGCAGCACGATCTCGTCGCTCGGGCGCGTCGAGAACGTCGCGTCGAAGGTCTGCGCCCGCGCATTGAGCAGCGTTCCGTCGGCGTGGCGCAGCGGCTCCGGTCGCGCGTCGACGGGGAGCAGCATCCCCGCGCCCGGGTGCGCCTTCGTGGTGTTGTCGCTGTACGCCGTGTCCCACAGCCAGATGAGCACGCCCTGCTGGTACGGGTAGAACTCCACCGAGTCGTCCCCGGCGCCGAAGTTGTACGGACCGGTCTTGAGGTAGGCCCCGTACCCGGTGTAGCGCCGGTTCTCGACCAGGTACGCGCGCGGGTGCTCCGCGGTGCCCGTACGGCCCTGCGTACGGGACCACTTCAGCGCGTTCCAGCCGTTCGCGCCCTGCTCGGCGCCGTCGCGCAGCACCTCCCGCTCACCCGCCGTGATCCGGATGTCGTCGAACGTGACGCCCTTGCCGTGCGTGTTGCCGTCCGAGGTCACCCGGAGGCGCAGCTGGACGCTGCGCCCGGCCAACCCGTCCAGGGGCACGGCGAGTTCGGCCCAGCCGCCCGAGGTGCCGGAGATCCCCTTCGCCGGGATCGCCGCGCCGCCGATGGTGCCCGGCAGCGGCGACCAGCTGGTGCCGCCGTCCGTCGAGGCCTCCACGGTCAGGAAGTCGAAGTCCTGCTCGATGTCGTACCAGACCCGGGCGTCGAGCCGGGCCGGCCGCCCCGCGCCCGAGAGGTCGACCGTGCGGGTCAGGGTGTTGTCCATGAAGTCGCCGGTGCCGCTCCACCACTGGCTGGCGCCCTCGTACGGGTCGGCCAGATCGGTGCGGGTCACCGACGGCGGCAGATGCACCAACAACGCCTGCGGGTCCTCGGTGTTGTACCCGGATACCCCGAGCACGGCGCGCGTCTTGCGGCCCGCGTCGGCCTCGGTGTACTCGAGCCAGCCCAGTTGCAGTTTGCTCCAGGGGTCGAGGTCGCCGGGGTAGTCGCCGGTGGTGTTCCGGCCCTTGCCCAGGTAGGAGGCCGAGGACATCAACGACCAGAAGTTGACGCTGTTGTCCCCGTCGGAGCTGTACAGGTCGGGCAGCCCGAGGTCGTGCCCGAACTCGTGGGCGAACAGGCCGACCCCGCTGTTCTCGCCGCCGGTCAGGTAGTCGCCGGCCCAGATGCCGGAGTCGCCGACCGGGGTGCCGCCCGCCTTGTTGTCCGCAGGACCCGCGCTGCCGGCCTGGTCCCAGTACGCGAACCAGCGGTGCGCCCACACGGCGTCCTTGCCCTGGTCACCGCCGCCCCAGGTCTGGTCCTTGCCCCCGTGGACGACGACGAGGTGGTCGAGATAGCCGTCCGGCTCGTCGAAGTTGCCGTCGTGGTCGGCGTCGTAGCGGTCCCATACGTCGTACTCGGCCAGCTGGGCCTTGATCTGCTCCGGGGTACGGCCCTTGGCGCGCTCGGTGTGGTACCAGGCGTTGGTGGCGTCGCGCACGAGGTCCCAGTTGGTGCGGCACTGGCCGGGCTCGGAGCAGTTGTCGGTCCCGTACCGGGCTTCGTTCCACGGCAGCCGTACCCAGTCGCTGACCTGGCCGTCCATGTCGTAGCGGCCGGAGGACTGCAGCCGGTAGTAGTTGCGGAGGGTGACGGCGCCGGGGTCGGTGCCGAAGAACTGCTGCTGGTAGTACGCCTGGCTGAAGTCCTTGCGCCACAGGGTGTGGTTGTCGCTCTTCGCCGGCTTGCCGATGGTGTTGTGGCGGGGACCGGGCGTGCCGCCGAAGCGCGGCTTGCCCTCGAACTCGGTGGTCGTGTCCACCTGATCGCCGAACTCGGCGAGGATCACGAATACCTTGTCCTTGCGCTCCTGGGCGAGTTCGACGTACCGCTTGCCGACCGCGGCCCGGCGGGGGAGCGTGCCGTCCGCCTCCGCCGCGGTGGCGCCGGAGGCGACGCCCTCGAGCGCCTGACGGCGCAGGCTCTGGCGCTGGAGCTCCAGCGGTGCGGGCGGCGGGGCGGGAGAGAGTTCGGGGGCCGGCCGCGCCGCGGCGGGCGGCGGGGCGGGCGCGGCGAGCGCGGGGGTGGCGAGGAGGGCGAGGGATATCGCCGCTACCACCGCGGGGAGTCTGCGCAACGTGGCTGACCTTTCGGTGAGTTCGGTCGAAGCGCAGGTAATATTTCACATGTCACAGGTGACGGCTAGGGTGCCGTGAGCCGCGTCTCACCCGGGCGCTGCGGCTTGTCTATGCAACGAGTTGCATAGAAGGATCGGGGGTATGGCGCTCGAACACGCGATCCTCGTCTCGCTGCTGGAGAAGCCGGGTTCAGGCTATGAGCTGGCCCGGCGCTTCGAGCGGTCCATCGGCTATTTCTGGACCGCCACCCATCAGCAGATCTACCGCGTCCTCAAGCGCATGGAGACCGACGGCCTGCTCGCCGTCCGTGAGGTGGCGCAGCAGGGCCGGCCGGACAAGAAGGAGTACTCCGTCGCCGGCCCCGGCCGCGCCGCCCTCTCCCGGTGGCTGCACGAGCCGATCGAACCCGAGAGCCTCCGGCACGACCTCGCCGTGAAGATCCGCGGAGCGGCCTTCGACGACCCGGCCGCACTCGTCCACGAGGTCGAGCGCCACCGCCAGGTCCACCGGGACCGGCTCGCCCACTACCTCGCCGGGGAACTGCGCGACTTCACCGGGCCCGAGGCCCCCGCACCACCCGACGCCGGCCAGGAACTCCAGCACGTCGTGCTCCGCGGCGGCATCGCGTACGAACGCATGACGATCGCCTGGCTCGACGACGTGCTCGCCACCGTCCACCGGCTCGCCGCGCCCCGCCCGCGCAGCTGAACCGTCCCCCCCCCGCGCCCGGAACCAGCACCCTTCACCCCTCGACCCGACCCTCGGAAGGCGGACCTCCATGGCCGACGCCCTGCTGTTCAACCCGCGCACCTACGACCCGCAGCACTTCGACCCCGAGACCCGCAGGCTGCTGCGCGCCACCGTCGACTGGTTCGAGGAGCGCGGCAAGCGCAAGCTGATCGAGGACTACCGCACCCGCGCCTGGCTGGGCGACTTCCTCGCCTTCTCCGCCAAGGAAGGCCTGTTCGCCACCTTCCTCACCCCGGCCTCCGCTGCCGAGGGCCACGCCGACAAGCGCTGGGACACCGCCCGGATCGCCGCCCTCAACGAGATCTTCGGGTTCTACGGCCTCGACTACTGGTACGCGTGGCAGGTGACCATCCTCGGCCTCGGCCCCGTCTGGCAGAGCGACAACGCCGCCGCCCGCGCCCGCGCCGCCGAACTCCTCTCCCAGGGCGAGGTCTCCGCCTTCGGCCTGTCGGAGAAGGCGCACGGCGCCGACATCTACTCCACCGACATGCTGCTGGAGCCCGACGGCAACGGCGGATTCCGGGCCACCGGCTCCAAGTACTACATCGGCAACGGCAACGCAGCCGCTCTCGTCTCCGTCTTCGGCCGCCGCACCGACGTCGAGGGCCCGGACGGTTACGTCTTCTTCGCCGCCGACAGCCGCCACCCGGCCTACCACCTGGTGAAGAACGTCGTCGACTCCTCCAAGTACGTCAGCGAGTTCCGCCTCGAGGACTACCCGGTCGGCCCGGAGGACGTCCTGCACACCGGCCGCGCCGCCTTCGACGCCGCCCTCAACACCGTCAACGTCGGCAAGTTCAACCTCTGCACCGCCTCGATCGGCATCTGCGAGCACGCGATGTACGAGGCCGTCACCCACGCGCAGAACCGCATCCTGTACGGCCGCCCCGTCACGGCCTTCCCGCACGTGCGCCGCGAGCTGACCGACGCGTACGTCCGTCTCGTCGGGATGAAGCTGTTCAGCGACCGCGCCGTCGACTACTTCCGCACCGCGGGCCCCGACGACCGCCGCTACCTCCTCTTCAACCCGATGACGAAGATGAAGGTGACCACGGAGGGCGAGAAGGTCATCGACCTGATGTGGGACGTCATCGCCGCCAAGGGCTTCGAGAAGGACAACTACTTCGCCCAGGCCGCCGTCGAGATCCGCGGGCTGCCCAAGCTGGAGGGCACGGTCCACGTCAACCTCGCGCTGATCCTCAAGTTCATGCGCAACCACCTGCTGGACCCCGCCGAGTACGCGCCCGTCCCGACCCGCCTCGACGCGGCCGACGACGACTTCCTCTTCCGGCAGGGCCCGGCCCGAGGCCTCGGCTCCGTACGCTTCCACGACTGGCGCCCCGCCTTCGACGCGTACGCGGCCCTGCCCAACGTCGCCCGCTTCCGCGAGCAGGCGGACGCGCTGTGCACGTTCGTTACCACCGCGGCCCCCGACGAGGAGCAGAGCCGCGACCTGGACCTCCTGCTCGCCGTCGGCCAGCTCTTCGCGCTGGTCGTCCACGGCCAGCTGATCCTGGAGCAGGCGCAGCTGACCGGCCTGGACGAGGACGTGCTGGACGAGCTGTTCGCAGTCCTCGTACGCGACTTCTCCGCGCACTCCGTCGAGCTGCACGGCAAGGACTCCGCCACCGAGGAGCAGCAGAGCTGGGCCATGGGCGCGATCCGGCGTCCGGTCATCGATGCAGCCCGCTCCGCCCGGGTGTGGGACCGTGTCGAGGCGCTGTCCGGGGCGTACGAGATGGCCCCGTAACGACGGCAACACAGCGGCCGCTCCGGCCCACCACCGCGTCGCCCGCGCGGTGGTGGGCCGAGCGGTCACCTCGGGTGGCCGACCCCGGCCCGGGAACGCGGCCCGGCCCGTAGCGTGGTGGCATGACCACGAAGCCGACCCGTGCGAGGGGACCGAAGGTGCCGCCCTCCTACCCGCCCAGGACGCCTCCGCCGCAGAAGAAGCCCGTGGAGGCCCCGCGCCCCCGGCCCGCCACGAGGCCGTCGGCCCGGACGCCCACCCGCGGAGCCCGGGCACGGGGCGGCGCCGGGACCTCGTAGGGTGGCCGGATGGCGATCACACCACCGGAGAAGGACGGCACCCGGCTGCTGTACGGATGCATGGCGCTCGGCGGCAGCTGGGACACCGATACGTACGGCCCCGCCGACGTCGATGAGGCGGAGGCGGCGATCGCGGCGGCGCTGGACAGCGGAATCGACACCTTCGACCATGCCGACATCTACCGGCGCGGCAAGGCGGAGGCCGTCTTCGGAGAGGTCATCGCCCGCACCCCCGGCCTCCGCGAGCGGATCGTGCTCCAGACGAAGTGCGGGATCCGGCTGGCGGACGGCGACCTCCCGGGCATGTACGACCTGCGCGGCCCCTCCGTCGTGCGGCGCGTCGAGGAGAGCCTCGGCCGCCTGCGCACCGACGTCATCGACGTGCTGCTCCTGCACCGGCCCGACCCGCTGGCCGCCCCGGAGGACATCGCGGCGGCCCTCACCTCGCTGCGGGACCAAGGACTGGTCCGCCGGTTCGGCGTCTCGAACATGAACGCCGCGCAGATCGCCGCCCTGCAGCGGCACCTGGAGTTCCCGCTGGTCGCCAACCAGTTGGAGATGAGCCTGGACCGGCGGGACTGGCTCGAGGGCGGGGTCCTCGTCAACACGGCCGCGGCGGCGGGGAACGGCTTCCCGGCCGGGACGCTCGAGTACTGCCATGAGAACGGTGTCCGCGTCCAGGCCTGGGGCGCGCTGGCGCAGGGCCGGTTCACCGGCCGGCAGGAGAGCCCCGAGGAGCATGCAACGGCCCGCCTCCTGCGGTCGCTGGCCGACTCCAAGGGCACGACGCCGGAGACGGTACTGCTGTGGTGGCTGCAGCGGCATCCCGCACGGGTGGCCCCCGTCGTGGGCAGCGGCCGCCCCGAGCGGATCCGGGCCTGCCGCGACGCCGCGCTGCGCGAACCGGACCTCACGCACGAGGAGTGGTACGAGCTGTGGATCGCCGCCCGCGGAGCCCCGCTGCCGTAGCGGGGCCGCCCGGCGGGTCGGCGGTGTGAGGGTGTCGGTGTCAGGGTGCGGCGGTCAGATGCTCCACGACCAGGTCTGGTCCGCGCTGACCACCCAGGCGAGGACGACGAGGTCGGCGACGCCCAGGGCGAGACCGAGCCGGGCGCGCCCGGGACGGCTCGTACCGCGGTGCAGGGCGAGGGCGGCGAGGACGATCGCGGTCGGCCCGAGGAACAGGTTCATCGCGAGGAGACCGATCAGGCCGAACACGAACGAGGCCACCGCCATCCCGTCGGCCTGACGGACGACGGGCGCGGGGTACGCGGTACCGCGGGTATTCATGATCGTCCTTCCTGTCGGCCGGCCGGTCGGTGGCGCCGGGTGGTCCGCTCGCGCACCGCGAAGACCAGCAGCCAGCAGGCGATCGCGGCGGTGGCGGCGAGGGATATGTCGATGGGCACATGGGCCACGGTTCCCAGGACGACCCCCATCAGCATGAGGGCCGCTATCAGGAAGAGCATCGTGCTACCTCCATCGTGCTCACTCCAAAAAATAGGAGACAGTTGTGCACTGACTGCTCAGTCTAAATGCAAGCCGCGGAATCAGGGAATCGGGGGTTGACTTTTCGTCATGAGTGAGACCATCGGGGCACGGCAGGCCCAACGGCACAAAACCCGCAGGGCCTTGCTGGACGCAGCCCTGTCGCTGCTGGAGGAGCAGGGCCTCGGCAGCCTCGGCCTGCGGGAGGTGACCCGCGTCGCGGGAGTCACCCCGACGGCCTTCTACCGGCACTTCCGCGACACAGAAGAGCTGGGCATCGCGCTGGTGGACGAGGCGTTGCAGAGCCTGCACGGCACCGTCCGCTCGACCCTCACCGCCTCCGGCGACGCGGAGCAGCGGATCGACACCACCGTGGGCCTGATGGCCGAACTCGTACGGGAGTACCCCGGGCACATCCGGTTCATCGTGCGGGAACGGCACGGCGGCGTGCGCAGGGTGCGCGAGGCGGTGGCGGGCCAGCTCGACGCGTTCGCCGACGAGGTGGCCGAACGCCTGGGCGCCGATCCGCTGAGTGCGGGCTGGAGCGCGGACGACCTGCTCATGCTGGCACGCCTGTACGTCGACCACATGGTGATGACGGTTTCCGCCTACCTGGCCGCCGGCCCGGAGGGCGAGGAGTGGGCGGCGGTCACGCGTACCGCCCGTCGCCAACTCCGGCTGATCCACACGGGGCGGCTGAACTGGACCCCCGAACGGCTCCGGCAGCCGTCGTCCGATCACGATTGATCACGATGCCCGAGGGGGACGTGGAAGCTCGCGGGCGCCCAAGTATCCTCAGCCGGACGGACTTTGGCTGACCACCAGCGAGTCGGGACAGGGGCGGATATGTGGGGGCGGGGGACGGTCCTCGGGGACCGGTACACACTGGCCGAGCGGATCGGCGGCGGTGGCATGGGGGAGGTCTGGCGTGCCGACGACGACGTGCTCAGACGGCAGGTCGCCGTGAAGGTCCTGCTTCCCGCGCTGCTCGACGACGTCTCGTTCGCGGCGCGGTTCCGCCGCGAGGCCACGGTCCTCGCCTCGCTCAGCCACCCGGGCATCGTCGACGTGCACGACTATGGCGAGAGCCGGATCGAATCCGGTGAGCAGGTCGCGTACATCGTCATGGACCTCGTCGAGGGGCGGACGCTGCACGAGGTCCGCGCGCAGTCCGGGCCCCTCCCCGTCGAGCAGGCACTCGACATCGCAGGGCAGGCCCTCGATGCACTCCACGCCGCGCACCTGCAGGGTGTCACGCACCGCGACATCAAGCCGTCGAACCTGATGCTCGGCGAGGACGGCCGGGTGACGGTCACCGACTTCGGCATCGCCCGTTCCAGCGCGGCCAGCACCGGGATCACCGACTCGCACGCGGTGCTCGGGACGGCGCTGTACATGGCTCCCGAGCAGGCGGAGGGGCTCGGCGCCATCGCCGCGTCCGACCTGTACTCCATGGGCGTGGTGTGCTTCGAACTGCTCACCGGGGAACCGCCGTTCACGGGCGAATCGGTCGTCGAGATCGCGCTCAAGCACATCAGGGAGCCGGTTCCGGACCTCCCTGCCGAATTCCCCGAGCCGGTACGCGCCTTCGTCGCCAGGGCACTGGCCAAGCGGCCCGAGGAGCGCTACGCCGACGCCTCGGTGATGGCTGCGGCGGCGCGGCGCGCGGCGGCCGGTCGGCCGCTGGGTGAGCTCGACGCACCGGCGGGACCGGTCGTCGCGGGGACCGCCCCGGCCGCGGGGGCCGGCGCCGAGCTGCGGCGGTCGTGGCGGGACCGGCTGCGCATCCCCGCGTCCGTCTCCGCGCCGCTCGCGATCGGGTTCAGTGTGACGATCACGGTCTCGGTGGCCGTCACCGTCTTCTACATCGACCCCGGTGCGCGGCAGAGCGATGCGAGCGGGCCCGGGCAGCACCCCTCCACCTCCGTGTCCGCGCCGGCATCCGGCAGCGGGAGCCAGAGCCCCGGCGCGTCCCCCTCGGGGAGCGCGGCGGCCGGCACGCCCGATGCCTCGCCCCCGCCGCCCGGCGAGAACCCGGGCGCGCAGGGCGGTGGTGGGGCCGCCGCCGCGGGCGGCGTGGGCGGCGCGGCGCCGGTCCCGAACCCCCAGCCGGCCGCAGGCGGATCCGGCAACGGCGGGAGCCAGGCCGGCTCGGGGCCGGGCGGCGGCGCCGGGGGAGGGGGCACACCCGGAGGCGGAGGCTCGACCCCCGGAGGATCGGCCAACGGCGGGTCCAATCCGCCGCAGGGCTGCGGCGGATCGAGCTGGGGCGCCATCACCAACGTGGGCGACGGGCTCAAGATCGGCTTCAGCGGCTCCGCCCCGCAGGGAAACGCCAAGGTCATCATGGGGGGCACCACCGCATTCGGCTGGCTCCACGAAAAGAGCAACTACGACAGCTTCAAGACGTGCGGCTCGAACGGCATCGCGATGGCGCGGGCGCTCACGCAGTTCAACGAAACCGTTCGCGTCGAGCTCGCCGGCCCGTTCGCCGGAGACGTGTGGTGGAACCTGGAGAAAGCCCCCGCGGCGGGCGCGTACTTCATCAAGGACATCTCGTTCCAGGGCGGGTGCCTCACGGACAACGGCGCCGGCAACCAGCTGACGGTGGTCGACTGCTCCGGGAGCAAAGCCCAGCAGTGGCGGATTCCGTAGCGGCCGCTGCGCAGGGCTCCTGAAAGGCTCAGCGCGCCGACCCGGGGCCGGGCCGGCGCGCTGCTGCGGTCAGCGGGCCGACTCGGTGTCGAACGTGTAGAACTTCCGGTGGTCCAGCAGGTCGGCCGGGGTCACGTTGTCCCACGGCCGCATCGGGCGGTGCAGGTCCACGACGTTCGGCGTGGCCGCGCCCGGCAGATAGGCGGACTTCGGGTTCCGGCGCTGCCACTCGGCCCACAGCATGTCGATGAACGCGTGGTGCATCCAGAACACCGGGTCGTTGGGAGAGGCCGCGCTGGACATCTGGCCGCCGATCCACACGTGGACCCGGTTGTGCAGGCCGGCCCCGCGCCAGCCCTCCAGATGGTTTCGGAAGCCGTCCGAGGAGCTGTTCCAGGGGGCTGCGTCGTACACCGGCATGGCGAGTACGGCGTTCACCTCGGCCTTGGTCGGCAGCTGTACCCCTCGCGCGCCGAGTTCGCGCACCAGGTAAGGGCGCTTGTCCACCCCCACGGTGACCGCCCACTTGCCCGCCGCGTACGCGAACGGGCCGTCGAGCACCTGGCCGTCGCGGTCCCGGCCGGTACCACCCAGGAAGTCCGCGGCCCAGAGGGAGGAGGCGGGGGTGCGGTCCACGGTCCAGTCCCAGTAGGGGAGAGAGACCTTCGGGTCCACCTTCTGCAACTCGGCTTCGAAGTCCAGCAGGAAGCGGCGGTGCCAGGGAAGGAAGGAGGGGGCGCGGTGTCCGACCCGGTCGCCGAAGTCGCTGTCGGTCATGAGGAAGGTGTTGTGGGCCCTGACGAAGCGGTCGTACGTGCCGTTCCGCTTGAGCTCGAGCAGCGCACCGGTGAAGGCGCGCTTTTCCTCCGGGGTGAGCTTGGCCTGGTTCTTGCGGACGGTCATGCCGTGCCCCCCGTGGGGCCGAACGCAGCGAGGGCGGCGCCCCGGAGGTCCCGCACGGCGGCGCGGACGACCGTGACCGGGTCGGGAAACGTCTCGTAGTGGTTGACGACGCTGACCCAGCTGCCGTCGGCATTGCGCATCACGTGCAGCTCGTTGCCGTCTATGCGGACCGTGGGCAGACCGGGGGAGTGGTGGCCGCCCTGGTGGTCGCCTTCGCCGAACGTGATCTGGATGCGGCGGCCCTCGTAGACCTCGTCGATGGTGCCGGTCGGTATCGGGCCGGGCGACGAGGCCGCGTCGGCCCCCTTCGGGTCGCCGTCCGACGAGGAGGTGGCGGAGGCATGGATGACGGCCGCGGTCAGCCCGACCGCGGTGACTGCGCCGACAGCAGTGCCCAAGGCCTGTCGGCGGGTGATCTTCTTCATGGCTTGAAGAGGTACCAGATGGCCGGGAACACCTGATCAGTGCCCTACGCATCCATCCCGGCAGCGCGCAGGACTCCCCGCCTCGTACGGAACGTCACACGAAGGCGGGGAGCCCAGAGGCGATGGTCAGCCTTTCGGCGCCGCCACCGGTACGGGCCGGCGGGCGGTCCGCGTCATTGCGCCCTCCACGTGGTTCGCCCTGAGCGCTGCGTACGCGCTGGACAGCGCCTGCTTCCGGACCGGGCGCCGGTCGGCGAACGCCGTCAGGTCGCCCGCGCACTGCAGCTCCCATCGCGGGAAGCGGCGCCGGGACATGGCCACGGAGGCGCTGGGGGCGAAATACAGCATCGTGGTGTTCTCGTGGGGGTTGTGCGCCGAGCCCTCGTACACCATTCGGCCGCTGGTCTCGAGGCGGTCCGCCAGGCGGGCGAGCGCGCTCGCGTCGGGCCGGTCCATGAACAGTCCGACGTGGTTCTCGAAACCGTGGACGCGCTCCTGCGCCCCCACGTCGTCCGTGTAGCCCGGGCTGCACCGCGGGAAGAGGAAGACCTCGACCTCCGGTGCCAGGCCGCTCGTGACGCGCAGCCGCGTCACCCGTATGTCCGCATCGTCCGGGAGCCAGTGACGCTCCACCAGACGGCGCTTGACCAGCACGCTCGGTATGGTGGTCGATGCGGGCCAGCCGTTTTCCTCGAAGTACTCGAGAGCGGATTCCACTGTTTCCGGGAACAGTAGCGTTGCGCAATGCGACACAACGCATCCGCTTTTGATTTCCCGTTTGAGATCGCCCGGTATCCAGGGTGGCAGGAGAGCGTCCAGTGATTTCGTGGAGGCGTGGAGAGCGTAGTCAACAGCATGCTGGAGGCGCTGGACGTCGCACGGTTCGAACGTCACTTGATGCATGTCGCAGCCTTTCTGTTGCCGACACCTGATTAAAGCCATGTCACCCATCAGGCGGCACTTGGCCATAGTCTGATCGGGTGAACGTAGGTGTCTGACCTGCGCATCTTGACGTCATGCAACCGTGGTTGTACTCATCGGTGAAGTACCGCACTTCAACGGAAGGCGTCTTTCCCAGGAGGTAGAGGGCATGTCTCCGTACGGCCGAAAGAACTCTCCGCGCATCGTGATAGCCGGTGCCGGAATTGGCGGACTGACAACGGCCTTGAGCCTTCATGCGGCAGGCCTGGACGATGTGCTCATCCTGGAAGCGTGCCCGAATCTGCGCGCCGTCGGTGCGGGAATCAATCTGCAGCCCGCCGCCGTGCGCGAGCTGACCGAACTCGGTCTGGCAGAGGCCCTCGACGGCGTCGCGGTGGCGACCGCCCGGCTGGAGTACCACCACCGCTACGGCGGCCTGATCTGGTCGGAGCCGCGCGGCCGCGCCGCCGGCTACAACTGGCCGCAGTACTCGGTGCACCGGGCGGACCTGCAGGACATCCTGCTGGCGGCGGTCCGGGACCGGCTCGGCCCCGAGGCGCTGGTCACCGGAACCCGCCTCGTACGGTACGAGCAGGGCCGCCGGCACGGCCGGCCCACCGTACGGGCGTACGTGGCGGGACGGCCCGGCCCGTTCTCCTGCGACCTGCTCGTCGGCGCGGACGGAATCAACTCCGCCGTGCGCGCGACCATGTATCCGGACGAAGGACCGCCGCTCGGCAACGGGATATCCATGTGGCGCGGGGTGACCGAAGGCCCGCCCTTCCTCGACGGGCGCACGATGGTCATCGTCGGCTGCAACGCGCGGGTGAAGGCCGTGGCCTATCCCGTCTCCCGGGCCGACGGGAACGGGCGGTGCCTGCTCAACTGGGTGGTGGAGAGCCGCACCGACGAAGGCCTGGGCGAGGAGGACGCGCGGGGCGGGGCCGACTGGGACCGCGCCGTACCGCCGCAGGAGGTGCTCGTACACCTGGCGGGCTGGCGCAGCGACTTCCTCGACCTCCACGGCATCATCGCCACGGCGCCCCGCATCGGCCGGTACCCGATGATCGACCGCGACCCGCTGCCGGCCTGGACGGACGGCCGCGTCGTCCTGCTCGGCGACGCCGCCCACCCCTTGTACCCGACCGGCTCCAACGGCGCGTCACAGGCCATCGTCGACGCCCGCGTCCTCGCGTACGCGCTCGCCCACCACGACGTGGACGAGGCCCTGGCCCGGTACGAGGCGGACCGCCGCCCGCAGACCACCCTCCTCCTCGCCGCACACCGCCGGCTGGAACCCGACCCGGTCCTCCGTCAGGTGGAGGCCCTTGCCCCGAACGGCTTCCTCGACATTCGCCACGTCCTGCCGGAGGACAGGCTGGACGGCATCAAGTCCTGTACGCGCCAGGTCACCGGCGTGGACGCCACCGCGCTCAATGCGCGTTCCTCCTGGAGCGTCGCCGTATGAACGGTTTCCGTCTGCGTTCGACCTCCGCCGCCGCGCTCGCCTCCGCCGCACTGCTGGTGGCGCTGGTGTCCGCCACCGGACGGCACGCGGCCCCGCCGCCGCCCTCCGGCTCCGCCGCGCGCCTGCCCGACTGCGCCGACAACGCAGGCGGCGCGGTGTGCTCCACGTACGGTCCCGCCGCCCGCCTGGGCCGCGGCACGGTCCGTACGTACGGGGAGTACCAGGGCGCGATCCCCAGAACGCTGGGAGTCTCCCTGACCGCCCCGGCCGTCACCGCCCTGCCCACCACCCCCACCGACGGCAAGCACTGCTACGACGCGGACGCCGACGGGAGCCTCGACGACACCCACGAATGCGTCGGCGGCCACAGCCTGGAACTCGCGCTGCCGCCCGCCCCGGCCGGCCTGCCCTTCCAGTGGGTGCTGTTCAACTGGAACCCGCACGGCCACAACCCGCACGGCCGCTACGACGTCGCCCACTTCGACGTGCACTTCTACCTCGTCCCGCGCGAGGTCCGGTCGGGGATCAAGACCGGCGGCTGCGCCCTGCTGATCGCCTGCGACCAACTGGCCACGGCCGGAAAACCCGTCCCGGCCGCGTACCTGCCGGCGGGCTACCCCGCCAGCAGCCCGCAGACCGCGGAAGGCGCCATGGGCGCGCACCTGGACAGCCGCCCCCCGTCCACGGGCACGCTCAGCGGCCAGACCTTCATCTACGGGGCCTATGCGGGCGACCTGATCTTCATGGAGCCCATGCTCACCAGGGACTTCCTCCAACGGCACCGCACCTCGGCCGGCCACCGCACCTGCGAGGCCGTTCCCCAGCCGGCGGCCTGGCGGATCCCCGGCTGGTACCCGACGCGCTACTGCACCGCCTACCGCCCCGACGAGGGCGACTACACCGTTTCCCTGACCGACTTCGTCCACTCGGCCGGGGCACACCGCCTCGCCACGGCGGTCCGGTGAACCCCTGCCGCGTGGCGCAGCGGGCGCGTGGGGCGGGGAGCCGTCACAATCGGGCTGTCCGTCATGCCGCTTAGTCACCCATTTGGGGGCCAGTTCATGTACGCAGCCGTGGTCCACGCCCTGGGGCAGCCTCCCCGGTACGAGTCCGTGCCCGAGCCCGCTCCCGCGGCCGGCGAGGTCGTCGTCGAGGTGCTGGCGGCCGCGCTGTACCCGCTGGTGCGCTCGTTCGCCTCGGGCGGCCACTACACGGGTGGGGATGCGCTTCCGCTGATCCCCGGGTTCGACGGGGTGGGCCGGACCGCGGCCGGTGAACTCGTCTACATCTCGGGGCTGGAGCCCCCGCGCGGGACGATGGCCGAGCGCGTCGCCGTACCGGCCACCGCACTCATGCCCGTACCGGAAGGCCTCGATCCGGTCGCGGTCGCCGCCGTCATGAACCCCGCGTCCTCCGCATGGATCGCGCTGCGTGAGCGGAGCCGGCTGCGCAGGGGGGATTCGGTGCTCGTACTCGGTGCCACGGGCAACGCCGGGCGCGCCGCGATCCAGCTGGCCCTCGACCAGGGCGCGGGCTCCGTCGTGGCGGCCGGGCGAGACCCGCTGGCCCTGGAGGCCGCGGCAGCGCTGGGCGCTCACCGTACGGTCGCCCTCGAGGGCACCGACGAGGACGTCGCGGCCGCTTTCGGCGCGGCGGCCGCCGACGTGGACATCGTGCTCGACTATCTGTGGGAGCGCCCTGCCGAGCTGGCGCTCGACGGAATCCTCCGCCACCGCGCCGATCTCACCCGACCCCTGCGTTGGGTGCAGGTGGGCTCCGCGGCCGGGGCCGACATGACCCTGCCGTCCGCGTGGTTGCGCAAGGGGGACGTGAGCGTCTGCGGGAGCGGACTCGGCTCGATCTCGCGCGCCCGCCGGGATGCCGCCCTGCGCGAACTGCTCGACCGGCTGCCCGACCTGGTGCCGACCACCGAGGCGGTCGCCGTGCCGATGGCCGAGGTGGAAGCCGCCTGGGAATCCCCGCTGCGGTCCGGCACCCGGCTCGTGTTCGTCCCCGCCGGCGCAGACGTACGGGCCTCCGGAGCCTCGCAAGCCGTCAGGAACCGGGAATCGGTCTGACGATCGCTCTCCTCTCTCACGGTGCCCCGTCGTACGGGGGCGGCGGCGGGCTGGGTGCCAAATGGAGGCCCAGCGCGCCGCCGACCTCCGGCGTGAGCGGGCCGGGCGGTTCCATGCCAAGTGGGCCGGCTGTTGCTCCACGACCACGAGGACGACCCGCTCACCGTCAGGAGCCTGGCCTCCGCCGACCTCGACCACGTCCGGCTGGCCTACCTCTCCGCCTGCCGTATCGCGGCCATCGACACCGTCGACCTGCTGGACGAGGCCATCCACCTGGCCTCGGCGTTCCAACTCGCCCGATTCCCCCGCGTCATCGGCACCCTGTGGGAGATCGACGGCCAGACCGCCGTCCGCATCGCCCGGGCCTTCTACGACGGCCTGCGGACCGACGCGACTGCCGTCGACCCGGACCGGGCCGCCGGTGCACTGCACGATGCCGTGCGACGACTACGGGACGGAGACGACCTGCCGCCCGGCCACGACCGCAGAAGCGCTCCGCTCCTGTGGGCGCGTGACGGGGAGCGCATCCGGTCGCCCCTGATCACCCCTAACCGCCTAACCGCCTAACCGCCTAACCGCCCTTGAAGCCGCTGCACTCCGTGCGCTCGTTGCCCTGCGAGACGGTGTACTGGGCGTTGTCCACGTTCAGCATCTGGAACCCGCCGTCGGCACCGATCGTGAAGGATCCGCCCGCCGCGGTCGGCGAGGACAGGAACGCGGGCCCCGGTGTGAACCCGCCACCGGACAGGTGCACCTTGCCGTTGGGGAAGACACCGGAGATGGAGCAGGTGGCAGCGGGGGCGGCCGCCGCAGCACCCCATGCGAGGGAGGCGGGGGCGGCGATGAATGCGCCGGCCATCACGGGGGCGAGCAGCAGCAGACGTATGCGTCGGTTCAACATGCTTCCTCCCGATGGAGCCAGGGAAAAGCGGTGTGTCCGTCCTTCCATCGTCCCCCGCCCCGCCCGGCGTGTCGATCGGGGGCGACGGGGCGCGTGCCGCGCCGATGGTGCAGGTGGGTGGGACGCTGGGAGGGGCCGGGCCCGAACCGTGGGCCGTGCCGTGGAAGTGTGGAGGACCACCCATGAAATGCGCAGCGAGAAGTGGCGCGATCAAGGTCTCGTCCGTACTGCTCGTGGCGGGCGCCCTGGCCGGAGGTCTCTTGGCAGGTGCCGGTACCGGCACGGCGGCAGCCGCGGACGCCCTGCGACGGGCACCGGCGGCCCCGTGCACGAGCAGCCAGATCGTTGCGGACGGCGCGCAGCGGACCGATTCCACCCATGTGCTGATCACCGTGACCAACCAGGGTCCGAAGTCGTGCGTACTGAACGGCTTCCCGACCGTGGCTCTCGCGGGCCAGGGCTCGCCGGACAAGAACAGGCCCCTTCAGGTGACCCGTCAGGGGAAGGCGCGGCCCGTGCAGTTGGCTGCCGGAGGCCAGGCCGCGACGCGGCTCACGTTCACACCGGTTCTCGGTGAGGCGGACGGCTTCTGCGACTCCGGCGCCGATCCCACCGTCGCACCATCGATGGTGGTGGGTGTCGCGGGAGGCCGGTACCAGCTGGCGCCGGACGACGGCGGCGAGTTCGCGCTGTGCGACAACGGTGTCCGTGCCACGGCCTTCCGTGCGGCGGGTTCCTGACACCGCGTTGCCGTGGACGCAATGCGGCTGGTGACGGCAGGGTGATATAGCGTGCGCACGTCAAACACGAACGATGCACACGCTCACGGGGGATTCCCACATGACCTATCCGCCTCAGCAGGGCCCCGGCCCGTACGGCCAGCCTGTCCCGAACGGACAGCAGCCGCAGGGGTACCCGCCCCAGCCGGGATACGGATACCCGCAGCAGCAGGCCCAGCCCCCCTACGGCGCGGCACCCCAGCAGTACCCGCACCCGCAGCAGTTCGCGGCTCCGCCGGCGCCGCCCGCCCGGCGCGGCGGCATGGGGATCATGAAGATCCTCAAGATCATCGCCGGTGTGGTCGTCGTCATCATGGTCGCGGTCGGCTACTTCGCGAGCCGCGACGACGCGGACAAGGCGAAGGTCGGGGACTGCCTGACGAACAAGGGGAACACGGTGACCCCTGACCTGCAGGTGGTGAAGTGCGGTGGTGCCAACGCCGAGTTCAAGGTGGTCCAGGTGATCCCCGACACGCTCGACACGAACCAGTGCCAGGGCAAGTCGGACATCGGCTACCAGGAGCAGATGAGGGGCTCCCGGCGCAGCTCGGGCAAGCAGTTCGTGCTCTGCATCGACGAGATCAAGAAGAGCTGACCGAGCCGCCCCGGCTCGCCTCCACGCAGCCGCCCCGGAGCCGGCAGGTTCCGGGGCGGCTGCGGCTGTTGGGGGCCCGACGGCTGTCCGACGCCGTTCACTGAGCCGGTCGGGGGAGAGTGAGCCACGGCGGGGGATGCCTGTCGTTTCCCGGATATGACTGATCTCATGGTCCAGATCCCGGCCGACTGGCTGGCCAGGGTGTTCCTTTCACTCCGCCGCGGCTCGTCGGAGGACGCCCAGGTCTCGGCGGCGGAGCTGCGGCCGTTCACCGAGAAACCCGGGCAGCGGATTCCCGTACCGCGGGCGACGGTCCTGCGCACCGAGCTGGCGCTGCGGGGAGAACTCGAGCGCGCCCAGGAAGAGGAGCGGCGGGCACGGCTGTCAGAGGAGGCCGACTACCTGATCAGCGCCCGCCTCGGCGGGTGAAGCGTCCCTCAGTACACGAGCTTGTACGTGACGTCCTTGGGGACCGGAGACGGTGCGTTGTCGGGGTAGAAGAGCCGGATGGTCGTGAAGCGCTGGACGTCGGGGTGTCCGGGCCAGGGCTCCGGCTTGCTCAGGGTCACCTTGACCGGGTACGCGTGGAAACGGCCGGCCGCGCAGTTGGGCTCGCAGGCGTTCACCATGTCGGTGCCGGTTGCCGTCGCCTTCCGCGGCCCCCAGGTGTCCCAGCTGAGCCGGACGAGGCGGTTGTTCCCGTCGCCGCAGGCCAGCAGGTACTCCTCGGGGCGCACCTGGGCCTCGGAGAAACAGTCCACGACCACGACCGGTTCGGGATCCGGTTCCGTGGCGGCCCGGGTCTGCGCAGAGGCGGGTACGACACCCACCACGAGGGCCGCAGCCGCGCACAGCAGGGTGGCCGTCCGCACGCTCCGCACCCCGGCTCGGGATGCACGAGCGAGTCCGCCGTCTCCTGAAACGTCCACGGGACCTCCTCGGGTCATCCGTCCGCCGTCGGTGCGGCACCCGTCCCAGCTTCCCCCATCCGGGCGCAGCCCGCACCCGCTGCGGCGGGGGCCGAGCGGATCACCGACGGTGGAAATCACCGGCAGACCCGCTCCGCGTCGGCCGGGCGGAGGTCATGACCCGGTTCAGGAAACTCCGTACCACTGGCTGGCCCAGCCGGTGTTGATCGTGCTGGTGGACTGCTCGGCGAGGTTCAGGTTGGCCGGGAGGGAGGTCTGGCCGGTCAGGACCGTGCTGTAGCGGAGGTTCGGCGGGGTCAGGCCCGCGTTGACCGAGATCCCGGCGCCCGTCGCCTTGAGGGTGAGGGCGTTGGTGGCCCAGTTGCCGTTGAGGAGGAGGGCGACGAAGTACGTACCGGGTGCGGCGGTGAACGGCTTGGCGAGCGGCAGCGGCTTGGCGATCGCGTCGGTCATCAGCTGCGGCGAGATGTCCGCGGTGGTCGCGCGCAGGGCGCCGGTGGCGTCGTAGACGCCGAGGTAGCACTGGGAGAGCTGGGCGTTGGGGTCGATGCCGGCCAGCCCCAGCCACACGTTGGACCAGGTGATCTGCTCGCGCAGCACGATCCGCACCAGGGTGACGCGTCCGCCGACCCCGGCGGCGGACTGGGCGGTGACGTGCCCCGCGTCGTTGGGGTCACCGGTCCAGGCGAGGAGGTTCTGGTCCTGGGGCCGGGGTCCCTCGTACCCGGAGCCGCTGCCCGGCGCGACGGGAGCAGGAGCGGTGGCGACCGCGCTGCTCGGCTTCTCCTTCGGGCTCCCACCGGGCGAGGTGCAGCCGGTCAGGACGAGCAGTGCCGCGAGTGCCGCGGCGATGCCGGTCGAGACGGTGGTGGTACGGGTGCGCATGGTCCCCCCATGAGGTGCAGATGTGCCAAGGAGCCATGGTCACACGGGCACTCGCCCGCTCCCCGGGCGAGGTCCGGTAACGCGCGCACGACGGCCCCGCCGGTCGTGTCACACGCTCAGGTCGCGGTGCCGGACCGGGGGGGGACTACTTCTTCGCGGCGCCCACCGGGGCGGGCCAGAGGTGATCGGGCGTCACGATGGAGGTGACCGCGTTCCCGATCAGGCCGGACAGGTTCTTGCCCTGGTAGTCGATGTCGCTGTTGACGAGCACGACCAGGGTGGCCTTCTCGGCGGGGAGCTGGGCGGCGATGGTCTCGTAGCCGGGCAGCTCCCCGTTGTGGCCGAGCCAGCCGTTGAAGTCGAGGATGCCGAGGCCGTACGAGGCGCCGGGGATGACCCCGATCGGGAGCGTCCGGAGCCGTTCGGCCTGCGTCTTCTTGGTCAGCAGCCGGCCGTCCGCGAGCGCCGGGGCCCAGGTGTGCAGGTCGTCGAGGTCGGAGATCATGGCGCCGGCGGCCCAGGCCCAGCTGGGGTTCCAATGGGTGGCGTCGGCGACGGTGCCCTTCGGGGTGAAATCGGTGTACCCGTGGGCATGCGGGTCGGGCATGGCGCCGTTACCGGGAAGCGAGGTGGCGTTCAGTTTCAGCGGCGCGAACACGTGGTCCCGGAGGTAGACGTCGAGGTTCTGCCCGCTGACCTTCTCGACCAGCATCCCGAGGAGGACGGTGTTCGTGTTGCAGTACTCCCACCTGGCACCGGGCTTGAAGTTCGGGGGATGCCGGAAGGCGACGTCCACGAGCTGGCGCGGGGTGTACGCGCGGTGCGGGTCGGCGCGCACGCCGGCCATCCACTTCTCGTCCACGGTGTAGTCGAAGAGGCCGCTGCGCATTTCGGCCAGCTGGCGCAGGGTGATGCCGTCCCCGCCGGGGACGCCGGAGACGTACCGGGAGATGGGGTCGTCGAGTCCGACCTTGCCCTGATCGACGAGCTGGAGGACGCCGGTGACGGTGAAGGTCTTGGTGACGCTGCCGATCCTCGAGTAGAGGTCGGACTTCATGGGCGTGCCGGTCTGCTTGTCCGCGACACCGAAGGACTTCTCGTACACGCCGCGGCCGGGCACCCACATGCCGATGTCGAGGCCCGGCATACCGGTCTGCTTCATGATCTTCGTGATCGCCGCGTCCAGCTTCTGCACGGTGGCGGGATCGAAGTCCGTGCGGACGGAGGCGGACGCGTCGGGGCCGGTGCCCGCGCACAGGGCGGCCATCAGCAGCGCCACGGCGGCGGGCGCACCCGCCCGCCGGACCCGGCGCCCACGCAACGAACGACACCTGCCCATGACCGGTCACCTCTGCCCAGGTTCGACGAAGACGAATTCCCCGAACCCCCGAGCGGCTCCATCAAGCGTAGGAGCGCCGCCCGCCCGTCGCGATTCGCCGGGTGGGCGGCGGGCAGCCTGCTCCGCCGGCCAGTACGCGGGCGGCCCGGCCCGCCGGGACCCGACGCAGGACCCGTCGCGGCATTACGGCGCGATCGGCAGCCGGCGCTTGTGGTCGGTCTGGCGGTAGCGGCGGACGATCGTGTCGAAGGCGCGCTCGTCGACGGGCTTGCCCTCGAGGAAGTCGTCGATGTCGTCGTACGTGACACCGAGGGCGTCCTCGTCGGCCTTGCCCGGGTCCAGGGTCTCCAGGTCTGCCGTCGGGGTCTTCCAGACGAGCTCAGCAGGGGCGCCCAGGGCGTCTGCCACGGCGCGTACCCGGCGCTTGGTCAGGCCGGTCAGCGGGACCAGGTCGGCCGCGCCATCGCCGAACTTGGTGAAGAAGCCGGAGACGGCCTCCGCAGCGTGGTCGGTGCCGACGACCAGGCCGTCGTGGGCGCCGGCCACCGCGTACTGGGCGATCATGCGCTGGCGGGCCTTGATGTTGCCCTGCACGAAGTCCTGGTGGTGGGCGTCGCGGAAGACGGTGCCGCCGGCGAGGGCGGCCTCCAGCGCGGCGTCGCTGGCGGGCTTGACGTCCACCGTCAGCACCCGGTCCGCCTTGATGAAGCCGAGCGCGAGCTGCGCGTCCTGCTCGTCGGCCTGGACCCCGTACGGCAGCCGCATCGCGTAGAACGTCGCCTCGTGGCCGCTCTCCCGGGCCCGCTCCACGGCGAGCTGGCAGAGCCGTCCGGCCGTGGTGGAGTCCACGCCGCCGCTGATCCCGAGTACGAGGGAGCGCAGGCCGGTGGAGGTGAGCCGGTCCGCCAGGAAGGCCACCCGGCGCTCGATCTCCCGGGGTGCCTCGAAGGTTTCCGACACCTGGAGTTCCCGGGCGATCTCCTGCTGCAGAACGGTGGACGCCGGCCGGCTCACGGCTGCTCCTCGTGGTCGATGGTTGATCGTCGTGCGCTGTCCCGCCGACCCTAGTCGAAGCGTCCGGCCCGCCGTGAGTCGGCTGCCGCCCTCGGCCTGTACCCCGTGCGGGCCGAGATGCGCGGCCCGATCGTTCGCTTCCCACCGAACTCTTGAGGCATCCTGGAAGCATGAACGCCTTGCATCCCGAGACGCCGGCCGACGGCGTCGCCCCCGCAGCGCGCCTCGCCGCCTTCGCCGCGGCCCTGGCCGATGAGACCCGGGCCGCCATCTGCATGACGCTGCTCGAGGGGCGTGCCTGGACGGCGGGTGAGCTGGCCAGGATCACCGGGGTCGCGCCGTCGACCGTGAGCGGCCATCTGACGCGCCTGCTCGATGCGGGCCTGTGCGTCACCGAGCGGCAGGGCCGCCACAGCTACGTGCGGATCGCCGACGCCGCGACGGCCCGCCTCGTCGACGAGCTGGCCTCGTACGCGGTCCCCGACCGGGACGCGGCGCATGCGGTACCCGTGGTGGCTGCGCCCGACCCGCTGGCCCGGGCCCGGACCTGCTACGACCATTTCGCGGGGCGGCTCGGGATGGCGGTGACCGACGCCATGGAGCGGCGCGGGCTGCTCCGCACCGACGGGGTCTTCGAGCTGACGGAGGCGGGGCGCGAGTGGTGCGCCGGGGCCGGGGTCAGCCTTGTCCACGAGGGACGCAGGCCGCTCGCCAGCTCCTGCCTGGACTGGACCGAGCGGCGTCGCCACCTGGGGGGCCTGGCCGGGGCGCGGCTGTGCGCGCGGGCGCTCGACGAGGAGTGGGTGGTGCGGCCGGCGGCCGGCGGGCGGGGGCTGGAGGTGACCGAGGCCGGGGAACGGGCCTTCGGTGACCTGCTGGGGATCGGCGCGGAGGCTTGGAGCTGAGCCGGAGCGTCCGGCGCAATATTTCGGTAGACGCCGAAGTGTTGTCCTCGTAAGGTGTTGCCCATGACGTTCCGCCTGCACTCCATTCCGCCCGGCGTCCTCACGGTCGGCGCCGTCTCCTTCACCGTGTTCGCCTGGGCGTCGGCCTTCGTGTCCATCCGCAGCGCGGGTGACGCCTATTCA
This sequence comes from Streptomyces sp. R33, assembly GCF_041200175.1. NCBI lineage: Bacteria > Bacillati > Actinomycetota > Actinomycetes > Kitasatosporales > Streptomycetaceae > Streptomyces > Streptomyces sp. R33. Next base: position 7,865,534 of record NZ_CP165727.1, read on the forward strand.
CCCGGTGCCCTGGCCCTCGGCAGGTTGCTGGCCGCCTCGCTGGTGCTCGCCGCCCTGCTCGTGATCCGCCGCCAAGGCCTGCCCCCGCGGGGGGCCTGGCGCGGAATCCTGGTATCCGGGGTGGTCTGGTTCGGCGGCTACACGGTCGCGCTGAACTGGGGCGAACGGCTGGTCGACGCGGGTACGGCGGCGCTGCTCGTGAACACCGGGCCCATCCTCATGGCCCTGCTCGCGGCCCGGCTGCTCGGCGAGGCGCTGCCGCCACGGCTCCTGGCCGGCATGGCCGTCTCGTTCGTCGGGGCGGTGGTCGTCGGCCTGTCCATGTCGTCCGGCGGCGACGGCTCGACCTCGGTGCTCGGCGTCGTCCTGTGCCTGCTCGCGGCAGTGGCCTACGCGAGCGGCGTCATCGCGCAGAAGCCCGCGCTGTCCTTCGGGACGCCCCTGCAGATCACCGCCTACAGCTGCCTGACCGGAACCGTGGCCTGCCTGCCGTTCACGGGGCAGCTGGTCGCGGAGCTGCCGAGGGCGCCGGTGTCCGCGACGCTCAACATGGTCTACCTGGGCGTGGTGCCGACCGCCCTCGCTTTCACCACGTGGACCTATGCCCTGGCGCGCATGCCGGCCGGGAAGCTGGGCGCGACGACCTATGCCGTCCCGGCCATCGTCGTCCTGCTGAGCTGGGCCCTCCTCGGCGAGGTCCCCGCCTGGCTGACCCTGCTCGGCGGGATGCTGTGCCTGGCCGGCGTGGCGGTGTCCCGCTACCGGCCGCGTACCCCGACGGATGCCGCGGCCGGCATGCAGACGTCCGGTACCCGGTGACGTCCGAGACGGCGAAGGTCCGGGCGCGCGCGGGCAGACGGGCTAGCCGGCGGTCTTGTTCTCCTCCAGCGGCACCGTCAGGCCGATGCCCTCGGCCGCCACGGCGATGGCGAAGTCGAAGTACGCGGCCTCGTCCCGCACGCTGTCGTGGGTACGGCTGAAGACCTGGAACACCAGCAGCCCGATCAGGTTGCTCCACAGTACGATGCCGCGCTCGATGAGGTCCGAGAACGGGGCCTCGGGCACACCGCCGAAGAGCTCCACGGCCTCCGGCCGGAGCAGGGGCGGCCCCGGCACCGTCCGCCGGGGCGGGGTGAGTTCACCGGCCGCGAGCGCCGAACGTACGATGCCGGCCAGCACGGCGGGCGTGCGCGAGGCGGCCGGGACGGTGTCCTGCGGGGCGTGGTAGCCCGGGACGGGGGAGCCGTAGATCAGCGTGAACTCGGCGGGGTGGTCGAAGGACCACTGCCGCAGTGCGCGGGTCACCGCGAGGAGCCGCGCGCCGGCCGTCGCACCGGCGGCGCCGGCGGCCTGGTCGGCCTGCTCCATCGCGGCGGCGGAGTCGTCGTAGGCGTCGATGACCAGTGCGGTCAGCAGGTCGTCCCGGTGCGGGAAGATGCCCGCCACTTCGCCGACGGCAAGACCGCCGGCCTCGGCAACGGCATCCGGCGACAGCCCTGAGGCGCCCAGTTTCACCAGCAGTTGGCGTGCGGTGGCCTTGACGACCGCCGACTGCGGGGAGTTCTCATCGGTAGCGCTGGGGGAAAGATCCATGGCCAAACCGTACCTGTCGGCCACCACGCTACTGCTCCAGACGGGACAGGTCGGGTGCGCGGGCGCCCGAGGCCTCGGGGATCGTCTCGCCGATCGCCTCCAGTTGCTCGGGGGAGAGACGGAGAGTCAACGCCCCGAGGTTCTCGGCAAGATGGGCGCGGCGGCGCATGCCGGGCAGGGGGATGACGGTGTCCGGCTGAGCCAGCATCCAGGCGATCGCCAGCTGCGCCGGTGTGCAGCCCACGCCCGTGGCGAGAGCCCGCAGGAGGTGCACGAGACGCAGGTTGGCAGCGAGGTTGTCCCCCTGGAAGCGGGGCTGGTCGCGGCGGATGTCATCCGCAGCCAGGGCCCCCACGGAGTTCAGGGCTCCGGTGAGCAGGCCGCGGCCCAGCGGCGAGTACGCCACCAGCGCGACACCGAGCGCCCGCGCCGCGGGCAGGATCTCCCGGTCCAGGCCGCGCGTCCACAGGGAGTACTCGCTCTGCAGCGCGGCGATCGGGGCGGTCGCATGCGCTCTGCGCAAGGTGTCGGCGCTCACCTCCGACAGGCCGATGTGGCGTACCTTCCCCTCGCAGACCAGCCGACTCAGGGCGCCGACGGTGTCTTCGATGGGGACGTCGGGGTTGCGGCGGTGGAGGTAGTACAGATCGATGTGGTCGACGTTCAGGCGCCGCAGTGATGCTTCGCAGGCGCGCTTGGCGTAGGCCGGGCTCGAGTCGGCCCGTCGCGCCCGTGGGTCCTCACCTCGCACCACGCCGAACTTGGTCGCGAGGAACACGCGGTCGCGGCGACCCGCGATGGCCCGGCTCACCAACTCCTCGTTGGTGAAAGGGCCGTACATGTCGGCCGTGTCGAGGAAGGTCACACCCCGCTCGAGCGCCTCGTGGATCGTCGCGACCGACTCCGCCTCGTCGGCGGACCCGTAGAAGTCGGACATGCCCATGCAGCCCAGGCCCATCGCCGATACGAGCGGGCCGTCATGCCCCAGAAGCTTCTGCATCCTTTCCCCTTCCCCGGTCCTCCGTCTCCGGTCGTGCTGCGCGCGCGGAAGGCGGTCTTCCCGGCGATTGTCCCCGACTCCTAAGCTCCGAGTGCGAGTTGGCGCCCGTAGAAGGATGGTGCTCATGCCCGGAGGTGTCACGGACGGCTGGGTGCGGGAGAGCTTCGCCTCCTCCCGGGAATTCCGTCTCCCCTACGTGCGCGACCACGAGGTGCTCACCCGCCGGGTGCGTGACGCGCTGCTGGACGGCCCCGGCTTCGCCCTGGTCACGGGCACGCCCGTTGCCGCCATGAGCACGGCGGAAGCCCAGGAGTTCGGCGTCACGATGCTCCGGCACCTCGGGGAGCCGCTCCCGCAGGGCCGGGGCGCGGAGACGGCCCTCGGATGGCTGGTCAGGGACGAGGGCGTCTCGGCGCACACCGACTCCCGCCGTTTCCACGAGGACGCCTACACGTCGAAGTCGCGCGGCTACCTGCACCTGCACAACGACCGGGCGGTGCGGCCCTTCGGTCAGGAACCCGACGTCATCGCCCTGTTCACCCACCGCAGGGCGCGGCAGGGCGGCGCGTCGGTGCTGGTGGACGGCTGGACGCTGTACCGCCTGGTCCGCGCGGAGTTCCCCGGCCTACTGGCCCCGCTCAGCACCCCGTTCGCCTTCGACCGTCGTCATGTCACGCCGCCCGGGGAGTCGCCCGTGGTGTGGGCGCCGGTGTTCGAGCAGGTGGACGGCCGGGTCCGGGTGCGGTGCAACGTCAAGCGGCTCGAGACCGGCGCGGAGCTGTCCGCAGAACCTCTCCCGCCCGAGAGGCGCGCCGCCCTCGACGCCCTCGGTCGGCTGCTGGCCCGCCCGGAGCTCCGGGTCACTGCCCTGCTCGAGGACGGCGACTGCCTCGTGATCGACGACCGGCGCGTCCTGCACGGCCGTACGTCCTACGAGGACCACGCCGACCCCGCCCGCCGGCGGTGCCTCGTACGCGTCATGTACCGATCGCCTGGGCGTAGTGGAACAGCCCGCTGGGGTCGTACCGGCGCTTGACGTCGAGCAGGCGGGCGTAGTTGTCGCCGTAGTACGCCGACTGCCAGTCGTGCAGGTCCGGGTCGGGGAAGTTGACGTATGCGGCGCGCGTCTCCAGGTCGCGGGAGAGCGTACGGTGCAGGGCGCGGGTCCGGGCCAGCTGCCGGCGGACGCCGGCCTGCGGGGTGTCGGCCATGCAGTGGGTGCCGATGTCGATGACGAACGTGGCGTCACGGTGCGGGTAGGCCGTTTCGCCCGGCTCAGGGCGGCCGCTGGCGCCGCCCATGGCGAAAAGGGTGACGTAGCCGGCGTGGCCGGGAGCGCCCGGCTGCCGGTCACGCACCCACTCGACCACCGATTCGACCGTCCCCGGGCTCAGACACCGGTCCGGCACGAGTGACTTGGACGCGTAGTCGTCCGGCGTCCCGGGCTTCTCCAGCTGGTGGTCCTGCGCCGCCCAGAACTGCCGCTGCTCGATGAACTCACGCGCAGGCCGCAGTTCCAGTACCGGAGCGAAGATCCTGCGCAGCGCCGTCTCGTCGCCCGGCAACTGGCCCAGCAGCGCGACGGAGGCGGCCTGTCCGTCGCCGGCGTTCTTGAATCCGATGCGCACGTCGAAGTCGCCCGCGTCGTCGTCGGCGAGGATCTCCTGCACCGCCGCTGTACGTCGCCCGCCGTCGCGCACGCCACGATGCCGGCCGGCAGCACATGGGCGTAGCGCAGGTTGTCCGGCGCCGCCAGCAGGCCGAAGCCGTCACTGCCCGGCCGGTACAGACCGGCGGCCGGGCTGAGGCTGCGGCGCAGCTGCTGCCAGGCTCCGGCCTCCGCCGGGGACCCGCCGGGGACCCGGCCCGGTCGGCGGGGCAGGGGCGTGACGGCAGCCGCTGCGGCACCGTTCCCGCCGGTCAGGCCGCCGGCCAGGGCGCTCGCCGCGCCCGCCGCCTCCCCGGCACCCCACCGCAGAACGTCCCGGCGTCGCGCCATCATGCAGTCCTCTCCTCGTACGGGATCAGTGCGCGGCCGCTGCCCGGGCTCCGCCGTGCTCGCGATATCGCGGCGATCATGCTCCCGGCCCGCCCGCCGCACGGCCTGCGCCGCTCCGGCGGCGCGGAGGGGCAGGGCGCGTTTGCATAGACATGCGTTTAAGTGCATACTCTTCCCATGTCTAAGGTTCTCACCTCCCTGCCCACCGGCGAGCGCGTCGGCATCGCCTTCTCGGGCGGCCTCGACACCTCCGTCGCGGTCGCGTGGATGCGCGACAAGGGTGCCGTCCCGTGCACCTACACCGCCGACATCGGCCAGTACGACGAGCCCGACATCGCGTCGGTGCCCGGCCGTGCGAAGACCTACGGTGCCGAGATCGCGCGCCTGGTCGACTGCCGGGCGGCTCTGGTCGAGGAGGGCCTGGCCGCACTCGCCTGCGGCGCGTTCCACATCCGCTCGGGCGGGCGTGCGTACTTCAACACCACGCCGCTCGGCCGTGCCGTCACCGGCACCCTGCTGGTCAGGGCGATGCTCGAGGACGACGTCCAGATCTGGGGCGACGGCTCGACGTTCAAGGGCAACGACATCGAGCGGTTCTACCGCTACGGCCTGCTCGCCAACCCGCACCTGCGCATCTACAAGCCGTGGCTCGACGCCGACTTCGTCACCGAGCTCGGTGGCCGCAAGGAGATGTCGGAGTGGCTGGTCACCCACGGGCTGCCGTACCGCGACAGCACCGAGAAGGCGTACTCGACCGACGCCAACATCTGGGGCGCCACCCACGAGGCCAAGACGCTGGAGCACCTCGACACCGGCGTGGAGACCGTGCAGCCGATCATGGGCGTGCGGTTCTGGGACCCGTCGGTCGAGATCGCCGCCGAGGACGTGACGATCGGCTTCGACCAGGGCCGCCCGGTGACGATCAACGGCAAGGAGTTCCACTCCCCGGTCGACCTGGTGATGGAGGCCAACGCCATCGGCGGCCGCCACGGCATGGGCATGTCGGACCAGATCGAGAACCGGATCATCGAGGCGAAGAGCCGCGGCATCTACGAGGCGCCCGGCATGGCGCTGCTGCACGCCGCGTACGAGCGCCTCGTCAACGCGATCCACAACGAGGACACCCTCGCCCACTACCACAACGAGGGACGGCGCCTCGGCCGGCTGATGTACGAGGGCCGCTGGCTGGACCCGCAGGCCCTGATGGTCCGCGAGTCGCTGCAGCGCTGGGTCGGCTCGGCGGTCACCGGCGAGGTGACGCTGCGGCTGCGGCGCGGTGAGGACTACTCGATCCTGAACACCACCGGCCCGGCCTTCAGCTACCACCCGGACAAGCTGTCCATGGAGCGGACCGAGGACTCGGCGTTCGGCCCGGTGGACCGGATCGGCCAGCTCACCATGCGCAACCTCGACATCGCCGACTCGCGCGCCCGGCTCGAGCAGTACGCCGGCCTCGGCATCGTCGGCACCGCCCACCCCGAACTGGTCGGCGCCGCGCAGGCGGCGGCGACCGGGCTGATCGGGGCCATGCCCGAGGGCGGCGCCGAGGCCATCGCCTCCCGCGGCGAGGTCTCCGCCGAGGACGAGCTGCTGGACCGCGCGGCGATGGAGTCCGGCACCGACTGACCGGCCGACCAGCTGACCGGCCGAACCGAATTGCCGAATGACTGAATGACCGGCCGTGCCCGACGAGCCGCCCCCGACACCGCGTCGGGGGCGGCTCGTCGGGCGTGGGACCGCTTAGGATGCGTCCCATGCCGGACGTCTCTCCCCGCCCCGAGCCGTTCACTCCGAAGACCGCCCCCGCGGCGCTCGAGGACCTCCGCGCACGGCTGCGCGCGACGCGCTGGCCGGACCTGCCGGAGGATGCCGGCTGGTCGCTCGGGACCGACCTCGGCTACCTGCGCGAGCTCGTCGCCTACTGGGCGGACGGCTTCGACTGGCCGGCGCAGGAGGCGGAGCTGGCCCGCTTCCCCCGCTTCCGCGTCACCCTCGGCGGCCTCGGGATCCACTTCGTGCACGTCCGGGCCGCCGCTCAGGCCGGGCCCGTGCTGCCGCTCGTACTCAGTCACGGCTGGCCGGACTCGTTCTGGCGCTACGCGAAGGTGATCCCGCTCCTCACCGACCCCGGCGCCCACGGCGCCGATCCCGCCGACGCGTTCGACGTGGTCGTGCCGGACATGCCGGGCTTCGGGTACTCCGACCGCCCCACCGGACCGCCCCTCGACTACATCGCCGTCGCCGGCCTGTGGGCCGAGCTCATGGCAGTCCTCGGCTACCCGCGATTCGGTGCGGCGGGCGGGGACATGGGCAGCCACGTGAGCCGCTACCTCGGGCTCGACCACCCCGACCGGGTCGTGGCCGTCCACCGCACCGACGCGGGCCTGCCCCTGTTCACCGGAGACCCGGCGGACCTCGCGCCCGAGGAGCGCGCCTGGCTCGGGGACGCGGCGGCCTGGGGCGCGACCGAGGGAGCGTACGCCGCCCTGCAGCGCACGAAGCCCCACACCGCCGCCTTCGGGCTCACGGACTCGCCGGCCGGGCTCGCCGCATGGATCGTCGAGAAGCTCCGGGCGTGGAGCGACTGCGACGGCGACGTCGAGCGGAGCTTCACGAAGGACGAGATCCTCACGAACGTCACGCTCTACTGGCTGACGGAGACGATCGGCCCGTCGATGCGCATGTACCGCGCGAACGCCGCGGTCGCGCCCGAGCAGCACGCCCGCCGGGTCGAGGTGCCCTCCGGCTTCTCGATCTTCGGCGGCGACGTGGTCCGCCCGCCCCGGGCGTGGCTGGAGCGCACGGCGAACGTCGTGTACGCGACCGAACCCCCGCGCGGCGGCCATTTCGCACCGTTCGAGGAGCCCGAGCTCTACGCGGCGGAACTGCGCGAGTTCTTCCGCCCTTACCGGTCGGCGGCGGCCGGCTGAAGCCGTCGGCACCGGGGCCTGACCCCGTTCGTGACCAAAGGGTGCCCCTCTGTACAACTCGCATGTCATGATGCTGAGTTGTGGCTGAGGGGGAGGCTATGGCGAATACGGCTATCCGCGTGCGCCTGACGCAGGGCGCGAGCGAGAGCGACATCGCGGCGCTGAAGGCGTGGCTCGAGCGGGAGCGGAAGCTCGAAGCCCGCAGGGAAAGCGGCGAACTGGAGATCCACGAGCGCGCGGGGACGGAGGACGGGTCCACCAGCCCGATGGGGGCCGGGATGGAGATCGTGCTGGTGCTGATCGGAGCAGCCGCCAACACGTTGTTCGACGAAGTGCTGGAGCAGGTGAAGAGCGGGGTCCGTGCATGGCGGGAGAACCGCCGGTCCGTCGAACGCGGTGAACCCCCGGAGGTCGAGGTCGCGCCGGAGAGCGACGGGAGATAGCCCGGTGGCGCGCTTCGACCCGCGTGGGAAGGTGAACCGGGCGCTGCTCGTCGGAGTCCCCGAATACGACTTCAAGCAGCCCGAGCACCCCTTCGGAGTGTCGGGCGACCTCGGCGCGGTCGGCCAGAACCTCGCCGCACTGGAGCGGGCCCTCCGCGGGGGCGGTGTGTTCGCCGAGGACGGGATCACCGTCACCAGGCCGGGCACCGTGGACGAGTTCGACCGGCAGTTGGACACCGCGGTGGAGGAGGCCGAAGGGCTGCTCCTGCTCTACTTCTCCGGCCACGGCGCCGTGCCCAGTACGGGGGACGAGCTCTGGCTGCTGATGCGGCGGGCGACGATCGTCCCGGGCGACGAGTCCGTGTTCCGCGGCGCCGTGCCCTGGAAGAGCGTCCTCACCGTGCTGTCCCGGGCCCGGGCGGAGCAGGTGGTCGTCATCCTCGACTGCTGCTACGCGGGTAACGCCTCGGCGGCATGGAACGCGCTCGGTACCGCCCAGCGTCAGCGGACCTCGCTGCTGATGAGCGTCCAGGCCAACAACCGCATCGACGCGGGTGACGGTGACTCGCCCACGCCCTACACCGCCCAGCTCGTATACCTCCTCCACGAGGGCCTGGGCGGCCAGGGCGGCGAAGTCGGTTTCGCCGAACTGGCCCAGAAGCTGTGGGCCCACATGTCCAAGCACCACACGACGCTGCGCGGGCCCGCCGAGCCGTGGGAGCCGCAGAGCCACGCGGCCACCTCGGGCGCCGACGTACTGCTCGCAGCACCTCCCGCCCGCTCGCAGGACGCGCCGTCCTCGCCGGAACTCGACTCCGCCCCGGGCGGGTCCGGCAACCGGCCGGCCACGCCGCAGTCGCCGGGCCCCGGCCCCCGCCCCGACCGAAGACCAGGAGTCCTGGGCCGGCTGGGCCGGGCGGTCCGGGCGGGCCGGCTGGGCCGGGCGGTGCGGCCGGGCCGGCTCCGACCCCTCACCGGCCGGAGGCTCGCGATCGCCATCGGCGTGTCCGCGGCGATCGCCGGACTCCTCGCCACCGGCATCGCCGCGCTCGACGGAGGGGACGGCGGCCCCTGCAAGCCGCCGCTCGAACTCCGGCTGCTCACCGACCCCGAACTGGAACCCACCGTCCGCAAGGCCGCGGAGGCGTACCTGACGTCGGCGGAGAACACGTCGGAAGGCGGGTGCAGGCGCACGGGCATCACCGTCTACAGCGCCGGCGCCGCCGCGGCCGTCGCCGCGTTCAGCCGGCAGTCCGACCCCTGGCAGCGGCCGGTGACCGACGAAACCAACCCGCAGCGCGACATCGGCCCGCAGCCGGACATCTGGATCCCGGGCTCGTCCGCGAGCGTCGACCGGGCCCGTACGGCGTCCAGCGAGCGGACCTATGTCGCACTGGAGGCGGACCCCGAGCCCTTCGCGTACTCGCCGGTCGTGCTCGCCGTACCGCAGGACCTGGCGGAGGAGGCGGTCGCCGCCCGGGTCGGTGGTCTCGCAGCCTTGACGGAGGCGCTCAGGAAGCGCGAGCCGAAGTCCGAAATACGGCGTACGGACCCGGAGAACAGCGACTCCGGCCTGCTCGCCACCGTCGGCCTGTACGGCGCGGGAGCGCAGGATCCGGCCGCCGCCGAACACAGCGTGAGCCAGCCGGGACCGCCGTCGCGCACCGGCGGGGACCTCTTGTGCACCCTGCCCGACGACCACACCGCGGACAAGCGCACCACCGCGCTGGTGCCGGAGTTCCTGCTCAGAACCGGCGTGGGCTGCGACAGCAGGACCCGTGTCCGCCGGATGGCCGAGTACCCCACCGACGTCCCGGGCCTCAACCCGACGTTCGTACGCGTGCGCTGGCTGGGACCCGAACGGGACAAAGCCTTACGGGACAGCGCCGCGGAGCGGTTCCGCGCGTGGCTCACCGGCAAGGGAGCGGGCGCGAAGAACGGAGCGAACACCACCGCGCCGGCGGTCCGAGGCGGACTCGCCGTATTCGGGAACGACGGCTTCCGCAGCGCATCGGGTCCTCGCAGGCCCCTCGGCAACGGCAGCGCACCGTCCGCCGACACCGGTGTCGTGTTCAGCAACTTCGGGGCCCTGGACGACCCCGGCCCGCTCGGCGCGCCCGCCCTCCCGCCCGCGATGACCGCGGCGCTGAAGGGCTATCGGGAGGCCAACGGTCCGGGCCGGGTGCTCTTCCTGCTCGACTCGTCCGGATCCATGGGCAGCCTCTGGCAGGGCCCCGGCGGCGCCCCCGGCATCATCTCCCAGTCCCTCGCCGGGCTCGGCCAGCTGGACGAGTACGGGGTCTGGGCGGTGGCCACGGAGGAGCCGGGCAGCTCCCGTCCGTACAGCGAAGTGCTGCCGTTCGGCACGCACTCGCGCGAGGAGGGGAAGCAGACCATCACCGCCAAGGCCCAGGTCAAGGACCTCGAAGCCGATCCCGACAAGGCGCTGATGGCGGCCCTGGACTTCATGAGGCAGCGCGGTACCGACGGCCGGGGGCCGCAGCTGATCGTCTACCTGACGGACGACGAGGACAACAACCGGCTGAACGAGGGCGGCCGGCTCGACACCCTGCTCCTGTCCGTGCGGACGGGGAAGAGGATCCCGGTGGTGATGGCCTCCCTGGACAGCGGGGGCTGTGACAAGGGCAAACCGGACGCGCTCGTCTCCGAGGCGAGCGGCGGCCGCTGCCTGGACACCAAGAGCGATCTCGTCGCGCGGCTGCGGGACGAGGTCGCGAGGACCGGAACGGGGGATCAGGGATGAGGCTCGGGCCCACAGGGCGCGCCGCGTCCGCACTGCTCCTCGCCGTGCTGCTCACCGCAGGGTGCGACGCCGGCGGTGGCGGGGCGGCCGGCGGCGGACAGAGCGGCGCTGCGGGCGCCCCCGACCAGCCGGGCGACATCGTGCTGGCCAGCGGCCGGGACGTGACCGGCAAGGGCGGCATCCGCCAGCAGCTGATCGATGCGTGGAACGCGCAGCAGGAGGGCAAGGGCTCCGGCCACCGGGCCCGCCTCGTCGAGCTGCCCGGCTCGGCGGACCAGCAGCGCAGCCAGCTGCTCGGCGCGCTGCAGTCCGGCAGCGCGGAGTACGACGTGGTCAACCTCGATGTGACCTGGGTGCCGGAGTTCGCCGCCGCGGGCCTCGTCCAGCCGCTCCCGGGCAAGCTGGTCGACTCCGATGTCATCAAGTCCGTCGCCGCCACCGCCCGCTGGGGGGACAAGCTCTACGCGGTCCCCTTCAACAGCGATGTCGGGCTGCTGTTCTACCGCCGCGACTACCTGCAGAGCGCGGGCGTCAAGGAGACCGACCTGAGCAAGGGCACCGGCGGCGGCTGGTCCGTCGTCCAGCAGCTGATCCGCGCCCTCGACGCGGCGCGCAAGAGCCTGCCCGAGGCCTACGAGAAGGGCTGGACCTCGCAGCTCGACGCGTCGTACGAAGGGCTCACCGTCAACGGCATCGAGGCCTTCGCCTCCGCTTCGGCCTCCGACGGCTTCACCCTCACGGACAAGGAGGGCCGCTACGCCGGTTCCGTGGACGACCTGAAGGCGGGGCTGGACGAGCTGGGCAACCGCACCGAGGCGGCCTACACCCTGGCGGCCGCCGCCCAGTCCGACGAGGCGGACACGCTCACCGACTTCGCGGCCGGCCGTACCGGCTTCCTGCGCCACTGGCCGTACGCCTACCGCACGCTCCACCAGTCCCTGTCCGAAGAGAAGCTCGGCGTGGCCCCGCTGCCCGGCCGGGCCGTGCTGGGCGGCCAGAACCTGGCCGTGGCCACGGGGTCGCCGCGGAGCAACGCCGCCCGTGAGCTCATCGAGTTCCTCACCAGCAGGCAGAACGAACGCTGCCTGCTCGACGCGGGGTTCGCGGCCACCCGGATCTCCGCGTACGTGGACGACAAACTGAAGTGCGAGGCGGCGAAGCCACCCGGCCAGCCCACCGCGGCTCCGACGAGCGAGCGCACCGACCACATGCCACGGGACGCGTACGGCCGTCCCGGTTACGCGCGCGGCACCCTGCTGCCGGCACTGGAGAACGCCGTCCAGCGGCCGCGCACCCCGCTCTACGGCGCCTTCAGCCAGACGTTCGCCGCCCAACTGGCCCGGCTCCAGGGCGACAAGCCGCCCTCCGACGCGGAACTCGCCAAACACCTGCACGACCAGCTGAAGAAGGCCCTGCCCCCGGGGTGACCACGGGCGGTCAGCCGACGCGGTCCGGACGAGCACTGCGGAAGGTGCGTCGGTAGGTGTCCGGTGGCACGCCGACCGTGCGGTTGAAGTGGCGCCGCAAGGTGGCGTCCGTACCCATGCCGGTGGCCGCGGCGATCGAGCCGATGGTGTCGTCGGTGGTTTCCAGGAGCTCCTGGGCACGGTGGATGCGTTGCGTCAGCAGCCAGCGCAGGGGAGTGGTGCCGGCGATGTCCGTGAAGACGCGCGCCAGGTGGCGTGAGCTCATGTTCGCCCGGCGCGCCAGGTCCTCCACGGTGAGCGGCTGGTCGAGGCGCTCCATCGCCCACACCAGCAGCGCGCCGAGGGGGTGGTCGGGGCGCTCGGGCAGCGGGGTGGCGACGAACTGGGCCTGGCCGCCGGCCCGATGGGGCGGTACGACGAGGCGGCGCGCGACCTCGTTCGCGACCGCCGAGCCGTGGTCGAGGCGGACCAGATGTAGACACAGGTCCATCGCGGCGGCCTTGCCGGCCGAGGTCAGCACGGTGCCGTGGTCCACGTAGAGCACGTCCGGATCGACGACCACCTCGGGATGCCTCTCGGCCAGCGCGGCCGCGTGCAGCCAGTGCGTGGTCGCGCGGCGCCCGTCCAGCAGACCCGCGGCGGCCAGTACGAACGCGCCCGTGCACAGCGAGGCGACCCGGGCGCCCGCATCGTGTGCCGCGCGCACGGCATCGACGAGTTCGGCGGGCGGGTCCGCGTCCGGATCGGCGCACGCCGGGACGATCACGGTGTCCGCATGCACGAGCCGGTCGAGTCCCGCGTCGGGCTCGAGCCGGAAGCGGTCGCCGACCGGCACGGTGCCCGGGGCGCACACGGTGAACTCGTACCAGGGATCGACGAGATCCGACCGGTCGACGCCGAACACGTCGCAGGCGGCGGCGAGTTCGAAATGCGGTACCCCGGGTGTGACGGCCAGCGCGACAAGGCTCATGTCCGAAAGTGTACGGGGCGTGGCGTTCCTGCCACTCCCGGCCGCCGGGCCGCCGGCGGCACCATGGCATCTGTTGATCATTCGCGCACGAGCCCGAGAAGCGCGAGCGCACGAGACGGGGGAACCTCATGGGAACGAGTCGAGCGGCAGCGGTAGTGGTGTTCGGCGCCTACGGGCACACCGGACGCTTCGTCGTGTCCGAACTGCTGGAGCGGGGGCTGGTCCCGATCCTGTCCGGCCGCGACCCCGGCAAGCTGCGGGCGCTGGCCGACGACTTTCCCGGACTCGACGTCCGGCCGGCCGCGGCCGACGATCCGGGCTCGCTCGACCGCGCACTGGCCGGCGCGGCAGCCGTGATCAACTGCGCCGGTCCGTTCGCCGTGACGGCCGCGCCGGTCATCGAGGCGGCGCTGCGCGCTCGGATCGCGTACCTGGACGTCGCGGGGGAGGTGGAGGCCGTCGCCGATACGTTCGCGCACTTCGCGGACCGGGCCCGCGACGCCGGCATCGTGGTCGTTCCCGCGATGGCGTTCTACGGGGGTCTCGGCGACCTGCTCGCCACCGCCGCGCTGGACACCGCCCCGGAGGCCGACGAGGTGCACCTCGCGTTCGCCCTGAGCAGCTGGCGGCCCACGGCCGGGACGCGCGGGTCCAGCCAGGTCTCCCGGAGCCGGCGCGAGGGCCGGCGGCTCGTCTACGCGAAGGGCCGTCTGGAGCTGCGTACCGACGAGGCGCCCACGGGCCGGTGGACGTTTCCCGCTCCGGTCGGGGACCGGCCCGTGATCGGCGAGTTCACCACCACCGACAGCGTGACCATCGCACACCACCTGTCCGCCCCGGACATCCACACCTGCATGACGCTCGAGGCCGTCAAGGACGTCCTGGCCGCGGACGCGGAACCCCCGAAGCCGGTCGACGAGCGGGGCCGCTCGGCACAGACCTTCCTCGTCGAGGTCGTCGTCCGTGCGGGCGGCACCCGGCGCCGTGCGGTCGCCCGCGGACAGGACATCTACGCCGTCAGCGCGCCTCTCGTTGTGGAGGCCGTCAGCCGAATCCTCGCGGGAGGGGCCGGGAAGGCCGGGGTGGTCGCGCCCGGCGAGATCTTCGACGCGCACGCGTTCCTGCGCTCACTGGCCCCGCACCACCTCTCGTACGAGCGCGGTGCGGCCTACTGACGGCCGGTCGGCTACTTGGGGTCACCCAGACCTGCCGCTTGTTGGTGTTGGCCGTGTACAGCTGGACCGCTGGGCCGGCGCCCCGTTGCAGTCGTACAGCGAGCCCTAGTCCGCCCACGACGACCGCGACGGCACACCGCGCCAAGGGTGCTATATGGCGGGGAGTTGCCGCCTGCGCGGCCGTCCTACCGGCTGCTCAGCCGTGCCATTGGCGATCGTGCAGCCGGTGGGCCTCGGTCAGGCCGTCGCGGAAGAACCGCTCGTAGTAGGCGGTCTCGACGTGGTGGGCCTGCAGCCAGACTCCAGGGACGTGGATCGTGTCACAGTGGGCGGGGAACCGCCCGTGGGTCTCGTAGATGTACGTGCAGATGTCGCGCGTGCAGGCGATGACGTCGGCCGAGTAGTTGCTGGCCTCGCGCAGGTACTGGGCGCCGAACTCACCCCGGTAGATGCGCTGGAACAAGCCCTCGTCGGTGTAGATGCCCTGCGGCCCGAACTTGTCCGCCACGACCGCGTCGACCGCGTCGTTCATCGTGGCGTAGTTCGGCGGGCACATCGCCTTGATCAGGTGCTCCCCGTTGTGGCGCAGGCCGACGGTGGTCGCCCGCAGCGCGGAATAGCGCGGCAGGGGCACCTGCCAGCGCAGGAGGTCGGCCGGCCGCCACCGGGGCGTGGTCCAGTCGAAGCCGAGCATCGGACCGTACGTGGGACGGAACTTCGGGTCGCCCAGCATGATCGGCGGGGCGAGCGAGGCGTGGATCCATGCCCCGAGCCCCATGGCGTCGGCGGTGAGCATGATGTTCTGCAGCAGCAGGTCGGCCTCGATCTGCGTGCGCATCGCCCAGATCGCGCCCAGCGGGAGTTTGATGTCCTTGTTCAGGAACCCCGACTTGACCCACTTGCCCACGCCCGCCGAGCGGTAGAGGTTCCGGTCGTCGACGATGGCCGGCCGTGCGCCCTCGGGCTGCGTGAGCAGGTACATCATGCCGTTGATGTACTGCCGCGACAGGTCCACCACCGGAAACAGGACGGTGGTGCCCGGGAGGTTCGAGAGGAACCGGTTGGAGTCCAGGTAGGCGGGGAAGTCGCGCTTCCCGTCCGGTACGTCGATGCGGTGGTCGAGCAGCTGCACCTTGGCCTGGGCGGCGCGCGAGCACAGGGTCTCCGCGTCGAAGGTGGCCGGTGAGCCGTCGGCGGGAGGAGGCAGCTTGCGCAGGAAGTAGGTGCCGGTGTCGTTGATCAGGAAGAAGTGGGTGCCCTGGGCGTTGTCGGGGCTGCCCGCGGTCCGTCCGGCCATGTTGAGGTTCGGCTTGGCCATGATCGGTTTGCCGTCGCGGGGATCGGCGAAGGGGCGGTCCGGCATGGTGAGGCCGGTGCACCCCGTCATGGAGATGAGAACTGCCTCCTCCAGCTCCGTCAGCGGTGCGCGTGCCTCGGTGGAGGACCAGCTCATCGAGCCGGCTTCGACGGAGCTTCCGCGGCTGACGCGGTGGGTGCGGCGGCGCCAGATCGACGTGATCAGCGGGCGGTTCAGGAGGGCGTCGAGCCCGGTGTGGCGGTGCGTGTTCGTCAGGTCTGTCATGCTCCTGCCCCTTCCGGTGGCAGCCGGGCCGGCCGGCGGTCAGTCGCGCAGACGTGCTTCGACGGTCTCGACGAGACCGGCGATGACGCCGTCCGGTGAGGGGCTGTAGTGCGGGACGGCCCACCGCGTGATCCTGGCGTCGATGACGGTGGGCCGGCCGGAGGCCAGCGCCGCACGGAACGCCTTCTCGAACTCCTCCAGCGTCTTGACGCGGTAGCCGTCGGCGCCGCACGCCTGCGCGTAGGCGGCGAAGTCCGGGTTCTGGAACTCGACCAGCCCCGTCTCCCCGTAGGTGGTGAGCTGGAAGAGTTTGATCAGTTTGAACTCCCGGTCGTCGAAGATGACCCAGATGACGGGGATCTCGTTCTCGACGGCCGTCATCAGCTCGAACCCGGACAGCGAGTAGCATCCGTCGCCGCAGCCGACGACGACCGTCCGGTCCGGGTGCGCGACCTTCAGGCCGATGGCGCCGTTGACATGGCCGGCCATCGGTCCGAACGAACCGGCCTTGCGGAAGTGCTGCCCCTCTTCGAGTTCCACGTAGTAGCCGAGCCAGGCCAGGTGCGCGCCCGCGTCGGCGAGCAGGACGGCTTGTGGCGGCAGCATCCGGCCGATCGCCTGGGCGAGCTCCCCGGGGTGGATGTGCCCCGTCAGGTGGGTGATGTGCCGGGCCTCGTAGTCCCGGCCGTCGACTTCGGCCCTCGGGACCTCGCCGACCTTCTTCTCCAGCGCCTCGAGGAGCGCTGCCACGCCCAGGCGCGCGTCGGACAGCAGAGCGTGGTCGGGCCGGTAGGCCTTGTGGAACTCGGCCTCGGAGATGTTCACATGGATGAGCACCTTGTTCTCGAAGAGGTCCTCGCGGTAGTTGAACGTGGCGTGCTGGTTGAGGGAGTTGCCGATGCACAGCACGACGTCCGCCTCGCGGAAGGCCTTCCACGCGCTCGCGTGGCCGCTGTCGGCGAAGACGCCGACCGAGAGCGGATGCCCCTCGGACACGATGCCCTTCCCGTCCAGCGTGGTCAGCAGCGGAATCTGGAACCGCTCGATCAGCCGTTTGACCTCCGCTCCCGCTCCGCTGCGGACGGCGCCGAAGCCGACGAGGGCCACGATCCGTTTGCGCCCGGTGAGGGCGTCCGCCAGCACCGAGGCGATCTCCCCCACGAGGGCCGGATCGGGTGCGACCGGCTTGACGTCGAGCCGGATGTGCCGGAAGTCCGTGACCTCGATGCCGCGCTCGGTGAGGTTCTCGGGTACGTGGATGTGGACCGGCCCCGGGCGCCCCTCGAACGCGGTGTTGACCGCCTCCTCGAGGACGTCGCACGTGTCGGCGGCATCCGTGAGCAGGAAGGACTTCTTCGTCGTCGCCGCGAACATGGCCCGGGAGTCGGGCGTGCGGTTCAGGCCCGAGGTCTCGTTGAGCGAACCCCACCCCTGCCATTTCATCGAGGCGTAACCGGAGACGGCGAGGACCGGGTAGGAGTCGGACATCGCCACGGCCAGTCCGGAGAACAGGTTGAACGCACCGGGCCCGGCCGTCGCGAAACAGAAGCCCAGCCGGTTCGTGTACATCGCGTAACCGCAGGCCATGAAGGACGCGGCCTGCTCGTGCCGCGTGATGACCGGCCGGATCTGTTGCGAATGCTTCAGCGCCAGCATCAGGCCGGCGGCGTTCTCGCCGGCCCCGCCGAATGCGGCCTGGACCCCGATGCCCTCCAGCCCCTTGACGATGGCTTCGTAGACTCTCATCGGCACTCCCTCAATCCGTGCCCTGCCGCATCGGGCGAGGACGACGATCCGATGCCGTGCTGTGCCGTCATCCTGCCTGTCAGTCTCCCCGGGCAGACCCGTTCGGGCTGATCGCACGGGTCCGTTCGGGTGAAGGGGCCCCGTGAGCGGGAACGCAGCGCGACGGTCGCCCCGCGACCCCGATGAACCCGTCTGCATTGCTCCGCGCGACGCGGCCCCGCCCGTGGGTCAAAGTTGCTGCGTGTGACGAAGATGCCCGCAGCCACCGACATGGGCAGCCGTTCGAAGGGGCACAGATGCACGAGATCGGGCAGTACGAGCGCTACGTGGGCGGCGACCCCGAAGCGGAACGCCTCGTCTTCGAGCGGCTCGCCCGTGAGCTCATGCGGGTCCAGCTCAAGGCCAGGAAGCGCAGCGGCGCGGCGGGCATCGAGCGGGCGTTCCACGCGAAGGCCGTCCTCGGCGTGGAGAACGCCCGGCTGGCGTTCGTCCGGGACCTGCCGCAGGACCTGCGGACCGGCTTCGCGAGACCTGCCGCCGAATACCCGGTGACCGTCCGGCTGTCCAATGCCAACGGCGCCCGCATGCCCGACCACGCCCCCGACCTGCGGGGAGCGGCACTGCGCATCGAGGTGGGGCCGGAGGAGGCCCACGACCTCCTCATGACGAGCTTCCCGGTCTCCCATGCCCGCAACGCACGCGAGTTCGTCGAATTCGCGAAGGCCATGGCAGGTGCCGATACGACGCTCCGCAAGGCATCCGCACTGTTCCTCACCCTGCCCCTCGCGGTCGGCTGGTCCACGGCCGCGCGCATGCGGCGCAACGTACGCGCCGGAACGAGCCGCACCGTACGCAGCCTCGCGCTGGAGACGTACTGGAGCCGCGGCGCCATCCTGTGGGGCGAACAGGGACCCGTGCGCTACCAGTTGCGCCCCGCCGCGAACGCGTCACCGGCCCCGGACCCCTCCCGTACCGACCCCGACCACCTGTACCACGAGCTGGCACAGCGCCTGAAGAAGGCGGACGTCGTCTTCGAGCTGTGCGTCCAGCGCTACGTGGATGCCCGCCGGACGCCCATCGAGGACGGTGCGGCCGAGTGGACGCAGGAGGACGCGCCCGTCGTCCCGGTCGCGACGCTGACGATCCCGCGCCAGGACATCGACAGCGCGCAGGCACGGGCCGCCGCGGTGCGGGTCGACCAGCTGGTCTTCAACCCGTGGAACACGACCGAGGAGTTCCGGCCCCTGGGCAACCTCAACCGTGCCCGCAAGGCGGCCTACGAAGCCAGCAGCGCCCACCGCCTGGGCCACCGCTTCGTCACCACCGAGCCGCACCGCAACGCCGTGCTGGGGGTGCCGCTCGACGCCGCTTTCCGGGCCCTCAACCGGTTCGTCCCCTGGCATCGGCTGCCCACCCGGCTCGGCTTGCTCAACCTCGTCACGCTGCGGCAGGCGCTGCGCCGGCACAACCTCATCGACACCGAGATCCACGAGGCTCCGCCCAGGGCCCGGCCGGTGCCGGCGCCCGTCGACGAGCAGATGCGGACCGCGCGCAGCTACGACGGCACCTACAACGACCTGTCCGCGCCGAAGATGGGGGCCGTCGGATCCACCTTCGGCCGCAACCTCCCACCCGTCTACCGGCCCGACCTGTTCGACACGCCCAACCCGGTCACCGTCAGCAGGGAGCTGCTGCAGCGCGACGCGTTCATCCCCGCGCGGTCGCTGAACATCCTGGCCGCCGCCTGGATCCAGTTCCAGGTGCACGACTGGGTCAACCACAAGCGCTACCCGACCGGTACGAAGAGCGTGGAGGTGCCGCTCCCGCCCGGTGTCACCTGGAGCAACACCCCCGGCGGCCGGCCCGAAACCGTGATGCGCTTCGCCGAGAACGAGAGCCTGATCGCCGCGGACGGCGCAACGCCGCCCATCCTGTTCGGCAACTCGGCCTCGCACTGGTGGGACGGCTCGGAGGTCTACGGCGGCACCAAGGACGCCGGAACGGCCCTGCGCGAGCCGGACGGCGGGGCCGGGCTGCGCCTGGAGAACGGGCACCTGCCGTTCAGCCCGAACGGCTTCCCCCTCACCGGCTTTGCGGAGAGCTGGTGGCTCGGCCTGAGCGCCATGCACACGCTGTTCGCCCGGGAGCACAACGCGGTGTGCGAGGCGCTGCGGCAGGAGTACCCACGGCTGGACGAGGACCGCATCTACCACACGGCGCGGCTCGTGGTGTCCGCTCTCATCGCCAAGATCCACACGGTCGAGTGGACCCCCGCGATCCTCGCCACCGAGACGATCGACATCGGGCTGAAGACCAACTGGCAGGGCCCGCCGAAGAACTGGCTCACACAGCTGGGGCTGTGGCTGTTCGAGGCGCACTCGCTGACCGGTATCCCGAAGACCCTGCCGGACCACCACGCCGCGCCGTACTCCCTCACGGAGGACTTCGTCACCGTCTACCGCATGCACCCGCTGCTGCCGGACGACTTCGAGATCGTGGACCACCGGCTCGGCCGGAGGCTCGACACCCTCGGGTTCAACGACCTGCAGGGCACCGCGGCGGAACCGCTCATCCGCAAGACCGGTCTGACCAACTCGCTGTACTCACTCGGCATCGCCCATCCCGGCGCGATCACCCTGCACAACTACCCGCGCGCCCTCCAGGCGTTCGAGCGGGACGGCGAGGTGATCGACCTGTCCGTGGTCGACCTGGTGCGCACCCGGCGGCGCGGTGTGCCCCGGTACAACGACTTCCGGGCCGGACTCCACAAGCCGCGCTTGCGCCGCTTCGAGGACCTCTCCTCCGATCCGGACACGGTCGCGCGGCTGAAGGCGGTCTACCGTGACGTGGACCAGATCGACACCATGGTGGGGCTGTTCGCCGAGAATCCGCCCCAGGGCTTCGGCTTCAGCGACACGGCCTTCCGCATCTTCATCCTGATGGCCAGCCGGCGGCTGCAGAGCGACCGCTTCCTCACGGTCGACTTCCGGCCCGAGGTCTACACACCGCTGGGCATGGACTGGATCGAACGCAACGGCATGACGAGCATCGTCCTACGGCACTGCCCGGAGCTGGCGGGCCTGCTGCCGCGTACGGCGAGCGCATTCGCACCCTGGCGCCCGGCCCCGGTGCGCGGCCCCTCCGAGGCAGGCCGCGGCTGATCAGCGCATCGATGGAGGTGCCCCCCACACCACGGTCCGCCGTGGTGTGGCTGCCCCCGGCCGGGTCGTGGCCCGTCATCCAGAGCATCCGTGAGGTGCACGACCCCCAGATCCGCCGCTGGCCGCCCCATGTCAACCTGGTCTTCGGCTTCGTCCCGGAGGCCGACTTCCCGGCGGCGGCCCCCCTGCTGGCCGCGGCCGTCGCGGAGACGGAGCCGTTCGCGATCCGGCTGAGCGGGGTGCGCACCTTCCGGCACCGCGCCTACTCCACCGTGTGGCTCGATCCGGCCGCGGCCGGCCTCGCGCCCTGGACGGCGCTCCAGGAGGCCCTGACGGAGCCGTTCCCGCTGTGCGGCGGGCGATTCCCGACCTTCACGCCGCACCTGTCACTGGGCCGCACCCACGAGCCTCGGCGTCTGGCCGAGGAATGCGCTGCCCGGCTGGGCAGCACGCCGGCCCGGGTCGAGGAGATCGTGCTGCTCTCCCGCCGCGGCGACGAGCCCATGCGGCCCCGCGTCACGATCGCCCTGGGAACGGGCGCAGTCCACTGGCACTCCGGGTCCGGCCCCTCGGCGCAGCCCGATCCCCCGGGGCGGACTCCCCGGCCCGGTGACGGAACGTCCCGGTGAGCGTGCCGGTCACATCGCGGAGGACGGGCCCTTGTCCGTCCACCGGACCGTCA
The DNA here is from genome assembly GCF_041200175.1 of Streptomyces sp. R33. Taxonomy (NCBI): domain Bacteria; kingdom Bacillati; phylum Actinomycetota; class Actinomycetes; order Kitasatosporales; family Streptomycetaceae; genus Streptomyces; species Streptomyces sp. R33. The sequence continues at coordinate 7,887,006 of NZ_CP165727.1, forward strand.
CCTTCAAGTGGCAGTTGGCTCCGGTCCTGGTGATCACGGCCCCGGCCCGGACCGCGAGGTCGACGCCGAACTCGACGGTGATCGCATCGGGGCGGACCTTGCGCAGCTGCTCCAGGGTGGCGCGCGCCGCCTCCGTGATCGGCTCCAGGGCCTCCTGCAGGCTGCCCGGCAGATCGTGAACGGCATCGCCGAGGGCACCGGCCTGCACCGGTCCCGCCAAGGCGGCCGGGCCCTCGATCAGAAGGCTGCCACCGCCGTCCAACGGAATCCGAGCCAGAGGTGCCAAGACTCCTCCTCCGCCTGCTGCGCGGCAGCGGACTGCCTGCCGTGGGGTCCCGGCCAGCATGGCGGGCTGTGGGCACGTGCCGCATCCGGGGTGGTCCGTACGCATGAGACGCCTTCCGGTCCGAAGACTCAAGTGGCCCCGTACTTGTTGCGGGCGCGGTCCTCCGGCTGCTCCCTGGAAGGAGACCTCTTCGACGACGGAACGGTGGATCCCATGTCCGAGCTGCCGGAGCTGGACGAAGTACGCGAGGCGCTCGAAGTGCAGCAGACTGCGGCGAGCCGGCGCTACCGCGACGCGACCGGCACGCGCCGGACCGTGGAGGAACGACAGGCCGAGGGGACGCGCTTCCCGGACTCGGCCGAGCACGTGGCCGCCCGGGCCGGCAGGCTCATCGACAGAGGCGGGGTCCCGGCCTCGGCCTTGGTGGACGGCGTTCGCTCGACGGCGCTCACGGAGGCCGCCGCCAACGAGCGCATCATCAACATCGCCAACGAGTCCCAGCCGTGGAGCTTCCTGCCGCGGGGCGCCCGCGCCGCCGCCACCGTAGCCCGGATCTCCGTCCGCACGGAGGGCCGCGAGCAGCCGCACGGCACCGGTTTCATGGTCTCCCCCCGACTGCTGATGACCAATCAGCACGTCCTGCTAGACGAGGCGTTCAGCCGGCGCTGCTTCGTCGAGTTCAACGTCCAGAACACCGTCGACAACACACCCGACGCGGCCGTCCGCTTCGCACTCGATCCTGCGGCCTTCTTCGTCATGGACAAGCACCTCGACTTCGCGCTGGTGGCGGTCGCCCCGGCAGCCGACGGCCGCCACCCTGGTGAGGTCTTCGGCTGGAACCGGCTGAGCATCCAGCAGGGCAAGGTGCTTCTGGGCGAGCGGGTGAACGTCATCGGCCACCCGGGAGGCCGGTTCAAGGAGGTCGCGTTCAGGGACAACACGGTCCAGGACCGGTTGCCCGAGTTCCTCCATTACACGACCGACACCGAGCGCGGAAACTCCGGATCGCCGGTCTTCAACGACCAGTGGGAGGTCGTGGCCCTCCATCACAGCGGCGTGGCGAGGGAGGACGCCCAAGGCAACAGGCTGCTCAAGAACGGAGGCATCGCACGCCCCGGCGACCCCGACGACGCCATCGACTACATCGCGAACGAGGGCGCGCGCGTCAGCTCGATCCTCAAATATCTCGCCACGTTGCAGCCGGAACCCGAACAGCGTGCGCTGCTCGCCGAGATGGGCCCGGAGTCCGGCCTCCAGCAAGGCCCCGCGGTCGCCGCGCCCGTCTCCGCTCCGGTCCCCGGTCCGATCTCCGCCCCGATCCCGCCCCCGGTGGCGGCCCCTGTGGCGGCCCCGGTGGCGGCCCCGTCCCCGCTCCCCGCCGCGGGCTCCCTGCACGAAGCCGCCGGCCCGGCCGGAACCGCGGTGATCCGCAGCGGCCTGCCCGCCCGCGGCACTCCCGCCGTCGGCGGACGGCACCTGGTCTTCCTCCACGGCCGCAGCCAGCACGAGCACGAACCCGAGGAGCTCCGCCGTGGCTGGACGGCAGGCCTGAACCACGGACTCACCCGCGCCGGCCTCCCCACCGTGGACCCGGCGGACGTGTGGTTCCCCTTCTACGCGGACCGGATCATCGAGGCCATCAGGCGAAGGGAGAGCGACGGAAGCCGCGAGGCCGTCTCGGCCTCCGGCCCGTTCGAGGAGCTGAACGGCCACTCGGCAGCCGAGGCCTTCGCCGCAGAGTCGACGACGGGCCTGTACGAGCAGCTCCTCCTGCAAGCGGCGGCGAAAGCGGGAATGCCGCAGGACGGCGGTACGACCGACGAAAGCATCGGGAGCGCACTGGCCGGACGACTGCGCCGAGCGGTGAGCTGGCTCGCCGCCACGACCGACATGGACGCGCTGGCCATCGCCACGCGGTTCCGCGACGTCGACGCGTACCTGGACGACCGCGCCGTCCGCGACGCAGTCCTGACCAGTGTGCTCGACACCCTGCCGCCCTCCGGTGAAATCGTCCTCGTCACCCACAGCCTCGGCACGGTCGTCGGGATGGACCTCGTCCACCGGCTCCCGGAGCGGCTGGAGGTTTCACTGCTCGTCAGCACCGGCAGCCCTCTCGGTATGGACACGGTGTACAGCCGGCTGCAGCCTCCCGGACCCAACCTGTCGGCCCGGGTGCGCCGTTGGATCAATGCCTGGTGTCCCACCGACACGGTCGCCCTGGGCTGTCCGCTGGGGGAGACCTGGGGCAAGCTCACCGACATGGCCGTGGAGAACGCCCACGGCCGGGCGCACAGCATCGAGGAGTACCTCGCCCACGCCGAGGTCGCCGCGGAGATCGGGCACGGCATCAGCCGTACGTGAGGCGCCCGGCGGGGGCGGGGCCGCGATCCCGGCGGGCCGTGCACTGAGGAGCGTGACCTCCCTCCCGTCGCCGGGATGCCTCGCGGCATCCCGACCGGGACAGCCTGCCGGGTCAAATCCCCGTCGCGCCGTCGATCCCTTCGCGGAGGAGGTCCGCATGACCGTTGTGCCGGGCGTACTCCGCGATCATGTCGACCATGATCCTGCGCAGTGAGATCGGCTCGCCGGTCCTCTTGCGGATCCCCGTTTCGTCCAGCGAGGCTGCGGCGGCAGTGATCTGCCGGGATCGTTCGCATTCCGCCCGCCACACGGCGAAGGCCTCCTCGACGTCACCGTCCAGGCTCTCGAAGTCCTGGTCGGGGTCGTCGTCGGAGTAGTAGAGCAGCGGGACGTCCTCGTGGGCGAACTGGATACGGAACCACCAGCGCTCGACGCCGGACAGGTGCCGGAGCAGGCCGTGCAGGGAGAGCGCGGACGCCGCCACGGCCTTCTCGGACAGCTGCTCGGGGGACAGGCCGGCGCACTTGAGCTCGAAGGTGGCCCGCTGCCAGTCCAGGACCGCGCTCAGCGTTTCCCGCTCGCCGCCCACGTCAGGCGGAGCCGTGCGGGTGTCCCCGTTCCACCGGGGTGAGTAGTGCTGGGGCGCGGGTGCATCGGTCATCGCTCTGCCTCCTGCTCAGGTGGCACGGGTATAGCGGACGTTGCCGCTCCAGATGCGCTCGAGCCGGACGCGCGTGCCCGGCCGCGGGGCGTGCCAGATCTTGTCGTGACCGGCGTAGATTCCCACATGTCCTATGGTCGCGCCTGCGGGGAAGAAGACGAGATCGCCCGGCACGCGCTGAACGCGTGGGATGTGGCGCGTACCTTCGTATTGTTCGTCGGCCGTACGGGGAAGCTTCCGGCCGGCTTCTTTAAAGGCGTAGAGCGTGAGGCCCGAGCAATCGAATTCCCTCGGCCCCGTGGCCCCGTAGACGTACGGCGCGCCCCGCTTGGAGGCTGCGATTTCGACGGCCTTGGCGCCGTACGGTGAGGCCGCCTCGGCTTGGGCGGCGGGTCCGGTGAAGACGGCCAGCGAGATTATGAGGAAGAACGTGAACGCCGCGGCGATGCGACGGTTCGTCAAGTGGCCGTTTGCAGGTTTTCGGTTGTCCGTCCTGGTGCAGCTCAATCGTGATACCTCCGCATTGGTTTGCTGAAACAGTCCCGGGTGAGGTTCTGCGTCGGTGACATGCGTATTGGCTCTCGATGGCGGACCAGTTTTCTCCGACAAACCGGAAGTTGCGACCACCGGACACGGCTCCAAGTATCTCAGTTGGGTAAAATTGTCCGAATTTGTAGTAATGGATGACATTCCAGACAAACGTCCGGAGGGGTGATCCACCGGCTCGCTCCGGGCAGGCGTTACCCATCGATCACCAGGGGCGTTGCCCTCACACAGTGATCCTTTCGACCGTGCCGGCAGCACCCCGTGCCGGTGTGGGAGGCAGCCGTAAATGGTTGGCGCCGCATCCGGGGACGGCGGATGATGCGCAGGGTCCGGGGCCGCCGTGAGCCCCGTCGACCCGTCCGAGGGGAACCGTGATGACCGCTGCCGCGTACGAGTCCTCCGAGCCCGGGCCCGAAGTCCGCGCGGCCGCCGGCGCGCTGCGCGGGACCCGGGAAGCGGGCGTGGCGGTCTTCCGCGGCATCCCGTACGCCACGCCCCCGGTCGGCGCGCTGCGCTTCGCCGCGCCACGGCAGGCGGAGGGCTGGAGCGGGGTGCGGGAGGCGGTCTCGTACGGTCCACCACCCCCGCAGGCCGGTGTGTTCGGCATGGATGCGCTGGCGCAGGACACGGCGGGCGACGACTGGCTCACGGTCAACGTCTGGTCGCCCGACCCCGGCCCGGACGCCGGCCTGCCGGCGATGGTGTGGATCCACGGCGGTGCCTACGTGATCGGCATGTCCGGCCTCCCCGAGTACGACGGCGGCCGGCTCGCGCGGGACGGCGGCGTCGTCGTGGTGACCTTCAACTACCGTGTGGGCATCGAGGGTTTCGCGCAGATCGAGGGGGCTCCGGCAAACCGGGGGCTGCTCGACCAGGTCGCCGCTCTCGAGTGGGTGCGCGACAACATCCGGGCGTTCGGCGGCGACCCGGACCGGGTCACGGTCTTCGGCCAGTCGGCGGGCGGCGGTTCGGTTGCCGCGCTGCTGGCGACGGACCGCGCAACGGGGCTCTTCCGCCGGGCCGTTGCACAGAGCGCGCAGGGCACGTACTTCTCGCGCGAGCTCGCCGCGGACATCACCGCCGCCTGCGCCGCCGAGCTGGGGCTGCGGCCCACGGTGGCCGACCTGTCCGGTGTTGCTCCGCACCGCCTGTCCACCGCCGGTGATGCGGTCAGCGCCAAGATGGACCGGTGGGCGGATCGCTGGGGACCGGCCGCGCACCGGTCGATCCCCTTCTCACCCGTCGTCGACGGTGACGTCCTGGCCGTCACCCCGTGGCAGGCCCTGACCGACGGCGCCGGCCGCGATGTCGAACTCCTCGTCGGCCATACCCGCGAGGAGCAGCGCCTGTTCACCGCCCTCGACGGTCTGCTGGGCCAGGTGACCGAGGAGCAGGCGGCGAGCGCCCTCCGCCTCTTCGCCCCGGGCCCGGACGGCGCGCGCCGCTACCGCGAGGCCTTCCCGGCCGCGGGCCCGGACGAGCTGTACGAGCTGGTGCATTCGGACTGGCTGTTCCGCATGCCGACGCTGCACCTCGCCGAGGCCCAGACGGCGGCCGGCGGCCGGGCACACGTCTACGAACTGACCTGGCCCGCCCCCGGCATGGGCGGCGCGTTCGGCGCCTGCCACGGCCTCGACGTACCGCTCGTCTTCGGCAACCTGGACCGGGGTCAGCCGGCCATGCTGATCGGCCAGGCGCCGTCCCCGGAGGCGGAGGCCCTGTCCGCCCGCATGCGCGCTGCATGGACCTCGTTCGCCGCCCACGGCGACCCCGGGTGGCCCGTGTACGACACCGGTCGACGCCTTGCCCGGCTGTTCGACACCCGACCGGCCGTCACCGCCTACCCGGAGGACGCCTCCCGGCTCATCTGGCAGGACCACACCATCCCCGTGCTGCCGCTGATCGGCGGGTAGCGTCCGACGGAGTGCGGCTTGTCCGGCGTTCCGGCTCCGCACTACCGTGCCGGTGTGGACCTCTTCTCACGCTCTTGGACGGCGTTGCACGCGACGGTCGCCGCGCTCCCGGACAAGGCCTTCGAGCAGCCTTCCGGCTGCACCGGCTGGCTCGTACGGGACCTGGTGTGCCACCTGATCATCGACGCCCAGGACGTCCTGATCACCCTCGCCACCCCCGCCGAAGCGGAACCGACCGTCGACGCGGTGACCTACTGGAACGTCGAGGACCGGCCGCCGACCGGCGAGGACCCGCTCGACGCGCTGATCGTCCGGTTGGCCGCCGCGTACGAGGAACCTCGCCTGCTCACGTTCCACCTCGACGACGTCGGCTCCGCCGCCGGACGCGCCGCGGAACTGGCCGACCCGGGCGCACGGGTGAGCACCCGAGGCGAGGTGCTCACCGTGGGCGACTACCTCACCGCGTACGTCCTGGAATGGACGCTGCACCACCTCGACCTGATCGCGCACCTCCCGGACGCGGCGGAACCGCCCCCGGAGGGGTCGGCCCGGTCCCGCGCGATGCTGGAGGAGATCGCCGGCGCCCCCTTCCCCGCGTCGTTCACCGACAAGGACGCCCTCCTGATCGGCACCGGCCGCCGGGCCCCGACCGAAGCGGAGCGGGCCGAACTCGGCGAGTCGGCGGCGAAACTGCCGCTCTTCCTCGGCTGACCGCCCCCGGAGCCGGCCCGCCTCGAGGCCCATGGAGGGGAGGAGCCGCCGAGCGGGATGCGGTCCGCGAACCGTGCGACCACCAGCGCCACCAGGGGGATGCCTTTCAGAGCGTCAGTGGTGTCGCTCACAGGGGTCGTTGACGGATTCAAGGCGTAGCGGGCATCCGCCTTCGATCCCCAGAGGAGCCCCGGCTTCCGCCATGGATCCCGCAGGCTGCGCCGGTACGGCGACGTACGGGGGCCCTGGTATTGCCGTGCGGCTGTCGGAGGCGGGTGGCACCATCTGGCGCGGTGATCAGTCCGGCTACAGGGGGTAGGCATGGCGAGCACGTACGACTGGCCGCGCGGAGCGGAGAGTGCGGACAGCGAGGCGCTGGAGCGCTGGCTGGACGCACGGGGGTGGGAGGTCGACCCGACCGTCTTCATGGCCGGGGTGCTGGGCCCGGCGGTCCAGGTCCGCCGCATCGGCCGCGCCTGCCAGGACGGCGAATCCGGCCTGCTGATCCTGCCGGGCGAGACGGTGTCGTTCGACGGGGACCGCATGCGCATCATGCCCCGCACCCCCGCCCCGGCCACTCCGTAGCCGCACCCCGTCCGTTACTTCACCGAGCCGGCCATCACGCCCTGGACGAAGTGCCGCTGGAAGGCGAAGAAGACGACGAGCGGGACCACCAGCGACAGGAACGCTCCCGGCGCGAGGACGCCGATGTTGCTGCCGAACTGCCGCATCTGGGACTGCAGTGCGACCGTGAGCGGCTGGGACCCGCTGTCCGCGAAGAGCAGCGCCACGAGCATGTCGTTCCAGACCCAGAGGAACTGGAAGATGGCCAGGCTCGCGATGGCCGGCCGGCCCAGCGGCAGCACGAGCCGCGAGAAGATGCGCCACTCGGAGCCGCCGTCCATCCGGGCGGCTTCGAGCATCTCGCGCGGTATCTCGGCGAAGTAGTTGCGCAGCAGGAAGACCGCGAAGGGCAGCCCGTACGCGACGTGGAACAGGACGACGCCGGCGATCGTGCCGAACAGTCCGACCGCGCCGAAGAGTTTGGCCACGGGCAGCAGCCCGATCTGCACGGGGACGACCAGCAGCCCGACGACCACGAGAAAGATGCCGTCCCGGCCGGGGAAGTCCAGCCAAGCGAAGGCGTATCCGGCGAGTGCCGCGATGCCGACCACGAGGACGGTGGTGGGGACCGAGATCAGGACGGTGTTCCCGAACGCCTCCGCGATGCCGGAGTCCTTCAGCAGGGCGCCGTAGTTGTCCAGGGACAGCTGCGACGGATCGGTCAGCGCGGTCCACCAGCCGTCGGAGGCGTTGTCCCGCTCGGAGCGCATCGAGGACAGGAACAGGCCCGCCAGCGGGGTGATCCACACCAGGGCGACCAGGATCAGCAGGCCCTGGACGACCGAGCTGCCCAGCAGGCGCGACAGCCGGCTCCTGCGGCGCGGTCCGTGCGCGGACGGGGCCGGGACGGGCCTCACCGGTGGTGTGACCCGCCGGGGCCTGCGGCGCTCGATGGTGCTGTGGCTGCTCATGCTCCGCTCCTTCGGAAACGCCGGATGTTGAAGACCATCGCCGGGACGACCAGCAGCAGGAGCACCACGCTCAGCGCGCTGCCGAGCCCCTGGTCGTTGCCGCCGCCGAAGGAGACCAGCCACATCCGTGTGGCCAGTACGTTCGCCTCCTCCTGGACCGGTCCCGGCGCGATGATGTAGACGAGGTCGAAGACCTTCATCACGTTGATCACCAGGGTCACGAACACCACGGTGAGCACGGGCGCGAGCAGCGGCACGGTGATCCTGCGGAAGATCTGGCCCTCGGTAGCACCGTCCATCCGCGCCGCCTCCAGCGCATCGCGCGGGATCGCCGCAAGCCCGGCGCCGATCAGGACCATCGCGAAGCCGGTCCACACCCACAGGTACGCACCGATGATGGCCGGCGTCACCAGCGCCGGGCCGAGCCAGTTCACACCCTGGTAGGGCGCCGCGAAGTTGGCCGCGGGCAGTCGTACGGTGTACGCGCCGTCGGCCAGCCCGGTGAAGCGGAACGACCCGTCGGCGGCGGCGGTCGTGGTCGCGGCCACCCGGCCGTCGTCCCGTACGGCCTCGACCGTCATGCCGGGCAGGCCCTTCTCGCCCGGGTCGACCTTGCCCGGCGTACCGGCGCCGCCGGGGGCGAAGTCGAGGTAGACGACGCCCCCGATCCCGTCCGCACCGGGCGTCGCGGTGGCCGCGGCCTTCGCGTCGGCGGGTATCGCGCCGGGTGCCACCCCGACGAAGCCGAGGTTGACCGAACTGCCGGGGCGTACGGTCTGCTCGGTGCTGTACGGGCCGCCAGCCCGGCCCGTCAGGCCCTGGCCCTCGCGGGCCCGGGCCGTCGGGTAGGCGGCGGTGTCGTCGAAGGTGTCGTGGACGCCGACGACGACGGCGTTGAGCACGCCCCGGTTCGGGTCCTGCTCGTAGGCGAGCCGGAAGACGATGCCCGCGGCGAGGAAGGACACGGCCATCGGCAGGAAGAGGACCAGCTTGAACGCGGTCGCCCAGCGCACCTTCTCGGTGAGCACGGCGAGCATCAGCCCGAGTCCGGTCAGCAGGAGAGGGGCGACGACGACCCAGATGGTGCTGTTGCGGATCGCCTTGAGGGTGGCCGGGTCGTCGATGATCGCCGCGTAGTTCCCGGCGCCGACGAAGCGGTCGCCGCTGGCGTCGAAGAGACTGCGGCCGATGGAGAAGACGACCGGGTAGACGACCAGCGCGCCGAGCAGCAGCAGGGCCGGCAGCACGAAGACGATCGCGAGGCGGCGTTTCCTTCGCTGGGCCAGACGCCGCGGGTTCGCCGCGGCGCGGGTGCTCCGGATGGGGGCGGTCAGGGTGTCAGCCATGGTGGGCCGCCTCAGTTCCCGTACGCCTTGGCGGCAGCGGCCTCGAGCTCCGCGGCCGTGCCCTGCGGGTTCGACGGGTCGCGCAGGAAGTCCTGGAGGAGCTTCCATTCGCCCGCGCCCTTGGTGCCGCCGAACGCGGCCGGCGCCTGGTCCGACATGTCGAAGCGGACCGAGTTGCCCGCCGCGACCAGCGACTTGGCGGTGCTGCGGGTGGTGTCGTCGCCGTACGCGGCGAGGTCGACCCGGGTGTTCGGGGACAGGAAGCCGCCGGCGCCGGCCCAGACCTCGGCGGCCTCGGGGCCGGCCAGGAATTCGAGCAGCTTCATGCCGGCCTTGCCGTTCTTGGCGTCTTTGAGGACGACGGCCGCGTCACCGCCGCTGACCACCGGCGTCGTGCCGCCGTCGACCGCGGGGAACGGGAAGAACTTGGCGTCCTCCCCGAGCTTCTTGCCGAACTGGTCCTTGGCGACCCCGCCGACGAAGTCACCCTCGTAGACCATGCCCGCCTTGGGCTCGGGGCCGAAGACCTGCTCGACCGACGAGGGGAAGTCGGTGCCGAGCGCGCTCTGGGCGCCGCCGGCGACGAGCTGCTTGTCCTTGAACAGTTCACCGAGGGTGGTCAGCGCCTTGACGACGCTGTCGTCGGTCCACTTGAGCTTGTGCTGGGCGAGCTGGTCGTACTTCTCCGGGCCGGCCTGCGAGAGGTAGATGTTCTCGAACCAGTCGGTGAGGGTCCAGCCGTCCTCGCCGGCTATGGCGAAGGCCGGGCGGCCGGAATCGGCGAGGGTGCGGCCGGCCTTCAGCAGGTCGGTGTAGCTCTTGGGCTCGCTGACGCCGGCCTGGGCGAAGGCGTCCGGGGCGTACCAGACCGTCGACTTGTGGGCGGCTTTGAAGTACAGGCCGTAGTACTGGCCGTCGACGGTGCCGTAGTCCTTCCACACCGGGGCGAGGGAGGAGCCGGCCGTCTTGGCGGCCTGGTCGGACAGGGGCAGCAGCCAGCCCTCCTTGGCGAACTGCCGGAGCACGCCCACCTGGGGAACCATCACCACGTCGGGCGCGTTGCCGCCCTCGATCTTGCTTCCGACGAAGGTGGAGACGTTGTCGCCGGAGGGCACGAAGACCGTCTTGGCGCCGGTCTTCTCGGTGAAGGCGTCCAGGACCTTCTTGAAGTTCTTCTGCTCGCTGCCGGTCCAGACACCGGCCACGGTCACGGTCTGGCCGCTCAGTTCGCCGCCGCTCGCGGGTCCGGTGGTTGCGCCGCCGCAGGCGGTGGCGCCGAGGGCGAGGGCGAGGGCCGCCGATGCGGTGGCCGCGGTCCGTCGGGTCGTCTTGCCGGGTCGTCGCATGATGAGGTCCGTTTCTGGAGGTCGGGAGGTCGGGAGGTCGGCAGGTGGGAGGCAGGCGGGTGGGGAAGCCGGCGGGTGGGGTCAGGGGTTCGGGCACTCGGCCGTCCACCAGGCGGCGGTCGCCGCGGGGAGGACACCGTCGGGGCAGGGGCCGCTCGCGAGCAGCGGGGTCCCGGCGACCGGCGCGGGCACCGGCTCCGTGCCGAAGTTGACCGCGCAGATCAGGCCGTCGCCGCGGGCGATGGCCAGCACCTGCGGGGGTGCGTCCAGCCAGCGCAGAGCGCCCTCGCCGAGCTGTGGCAGGCTGCGCCGCAGCTGGAGGCCGTCACGGTAGAGGTGCCAGAAGGAACGGGTGTCGGCCAGGGCACGGTCGGTGGCGTGCTCGGCGAACCACTCGGGCTGCGGCAGCCACGGTCTGGCGTCGGCCACGCCCTGGCTGAAGCCGAACGGGGAGGCGTGTCCCGACCAGGGCAGCGGCACGCGGCAGCCGTCCCGGACGTGTCTGCGGCTGCCGGTGCGGTGGAAGATCGGGTCGGTGAGGACCTCGTCCGGCAGGTCGAGCACCTCGGGCAGGCCGAGCTCCTCGCCCTGGTAGACGTACGCGGCGCCGGGCAGCGCGAGCATCAGAAGGGCGGCGGCGCGGGCCCGGGCGGCTCCCAGTCCGCTGCCTCCCACCCCGGGTTCGCCCGCGTACCGGGTGACCGTACGGACCTGGTCGTGGTTGTTGAGCACCCAGGTGACGGTGGAGCCGGTGCCGGCGATGTCGCGTATCGCCTCGGTGATCGTCGCGCGGAAGGCGTCTGCGTCCCAGGGCGCGCTGAGCAGGTCGAAGAAGAACGCCTGGTGCAGTTCGTCGGGGCGGACGTACGCGGCGTGTTCGCGTGCGGTGGGCACGGACACCTCCCCGACCAGCAGCCGCTCGTGGCCGTCCCGCGCGGTGTACTCCTCGCACACCGCGCGCCAGCGGCGCCACACGTCGTGCACCTCGGGCTGGTTCCAGGCCAGCTGGTTGACGGCGTCGCGGGCGCGCTCGTCGGCTCCGGGGTCGTCCGAATCGGGCAGCTCGGGGTGCTTGAACAGTCCGGCCGCGACGTCGATGCGGAAGCCGTCGACACCACGGTCCAGCCAGAAGCGCAGCACCTGCTCGAACTCGTCGCCCACGGCCGGGTCGCGCCAGTTCAGGTCGGGCTGCTCGGGCGTGAAGAGGTGCAGGTACCACTCGCCGGGGGTGCCGTCGGGCCCGGTGGTCCGGCTCCAGGCGGGACCGCCGAACATGGCGCGCCAGTTGTTGGGCGGCTCGGCCCCGCTCGGGCCGCGGCCGGGCGCGAAGTGGAAACGGGAGCGCGGCGCACTGCCCGGCGCGGCGGCGAGCGCCTCCAGGAACCACGGGTGCTCGCTCGAACAGTGGTTGGGGACGATGTCGAGCAGCAGCTTGAGCCCGAGCCGGCGAGCGTCGGCCACCAGCCGGTCGAACTCGGCGAGGTCGCCGTAGACGGGATCGACACCGCAGTAGTCGGCGACGTCGTAGCCGTGGTCGTGCTGCGGGGACGGGTAGAAGGGGCTGAGCCAGATGCCGTCGACACCGAGCTTCCGCAGGTAGGGGAGCCCGGCCCGGACGCCGGCCAGGTCGCCGATGCCGTCCCCGGTGCTGTCGAGGAAGCTGCGGACGTAGACCTGGTAGATCACCGCGTCGCGCCACCAGGGGGCAGCCGGGGTGGTGGTGCGGGAGGGGTGGCCGGTGTCGGCCGGAAGGGTGCTGAGCATCTCGCGTCGACCTGTTCTGCTGAATGCGAGAGCGTCCCGGATCGGGTGCGCTGTTATGCATGCATGTTAAGTAGCAGCGACGGGAAGGTGTCAACGATGTGTCCAGAAACAGCGAAAAGCTGGGGTGGTTTGTACCTAAATAGCTACATGCACGACGAAGGGCCTCTACTTAACATGTAAGTAGAGGCCCTCGGGGGAGTGGAGGAGTGGAGGAAGCGGAGTGGTGCGGTCAGCCCTTGCGGGACAGGGGTCCGAGCTCGCGCGCAAGCCGCGCCGTCGCCTGCTCGGGCGTCTGGCGCAGCGCCATCACGTCCTGCGCCACGGCCTGCACGGCGAGGCTCACCTGGTCGTAGCGCGGGCTCTTCGGGCGTGGCACGGCCGACAGCACGCTCTCGCGGAGCGTGGGCAGGTACGGATACGCGCGGATCAGCTCGGGATCCTCGTACAGCGCGGCGCGCACCGGCGGCAGCGAGCCCTCGGTGAGCACCTTCCGCTGCACCCGTTCACTGGTGAGGTAGGAGATCAGATCGGCCGCCGACGCCGGATGCCGCGCATGGCTGCTCACGGCGAGGTTGGAGCCGCCCAGCACGCTGGTGCCCGGCCCGTCGGGTCCGGGCAGCGGCACGGCGCCGAACCTGCCCGCGACCTTCGACCCGCTCGCGCCCGCGTCCGCGTACACGTACGGCCAGTTCCGCAGGAAGAGCAGCCGGCCGTCCTGGAACGCCTGCCGCGACTCCTCCTCCTTGTAGCCGAGCGCCTCGCGGGAGATCCAGCCGTCCCGCACCCCGTCCGCGAGGAACCGCAGCCCGGCGCGCGCCGCATCCGAGTCCACCGTCACGCGTGCGCCGTCGTCGCGCAGGATCGAACCGCCCGCCGAGTGCACGGCCTCGGTGACGTTGACGGTGAGCCCCTCGTAGGGCAGGAACTGACCGGCATAGCCGTCCAGTCCGTACTTCGGGGCGATCGTGCGCGCCTGGCGGACCAGTTCGGCCCAGGTGCGCGGCGGTTGCTCGCCCTCCCGGTCCAGGACGTCCTTGCGGTAGTAGAGCAGCCCCGCGTTCGTGACGTACGGGACCGCGTACAGCCGGCCGTCGAAGGTCGCGGTGTCGACGACCGGCCGCAGGAAGGCGTCCAGGGGGAAGCGATCGCGCTCGAGCGGCGAGATCCACCCGGCCGCCGCGAACTCGGACGTCCAGGCGACGTCGATGTTCAGTACGTCGAACCGGTCGCGGCCCGACCGCAGTTCGCTGATCATCTGGGCCCGGGTCTCGTCCGCCGAATCGGGCAGCTCGACGAGCGTGACGCGTTCGCCGGGATGGCCGTCGTTCCAGTCGTCCAGGAGCGGGGAGAGGTAGTCGGTCAGATCGCCCGCGGTCACGAGCGTCAGGGGACCGCGGCTCCCGGAGGCGGCGCCCGCGTCGGCGCGCACACCGAAACCGGCGTACCCCGCCAGCACCACCGCACCGACCAGGAGAGCTCTACCCGCGGCACGCATCCACCGCATAGATTCCTCCCAGTGCACGATCCGGCTGCGCTGCCGACCATCGGGGCCTATATATACCCGTTAGGCATGGGCGATACTAGACGTCCAGGCAGACGAGGGGTAGGGCGGCAGCATCCGGTCCGCTGCCGAGTGAACCGTTGACTACGGAGCGGGAAGGAGGGGGAGCGAGTGCGGCTGGCGCTCCTTGCGCTCCTCACCCGTAGCCCTGCGCACGGTTACGAGCTGAAGCAGGACCTTGAGAAGCTCCTGGGCGCCGCGTACCCTCAGCCCAACGTCGGCCAGATCTACGTCACCCTCGGCAGGCTGGAGAAGAGCGGCCTCATCGAGGGCGAGGACGTCGAGCAGTCGGGCCGGCCCAACAAGCGCACGTACCGGCTGACGGACGCCGGGCGCGAGGCCGTGGTGGCCTGGTTCGAGGAGACCGCCGAGGAACCCCGGGTACGGGACGAGTTCTTCATGAAGCTCGCCCTGGCACCGCAGTCGGGTCTGGCCGACCCGATCGCGCTGATCAACAAGCAGCGGCGGCAGTACCTCAACACCATGCGGGACCTGTCCAAGCTGGCGGCGGCCGAGGACCGCGACAACAAGATCTCCCAACTGCTGATCGAGGGCGCCATGCTGCACCTGCAGGCCGACCTCGACTGGCTGGAACGCTGTCAGGAGGAGCTGGAATGAGCGACGACGCCACCACCGACGCCACCACCGCTCCTGCCGTGCCCGCCCCGCCCATCGTGCGCGCCGAGGGTCTGACCAAGTCGCACCACGGCGAGGGCGTACCGGTGCATGCCGTGCGCGGGGTGGACCTGTCCGTGCAGCCCGGCGAGTTCGTCGCGGTCACCGGGCCTTCGGGAGCCGGCAAGTCCACGCTGCTGCATCTGATCGGCGGCCTCCAGCGGCCCGACAGCGGGAAGCTGTGGCTCGGCGGAGAGCGGGTCGACGAGTACCGCGAGGCCCGCTGGGCGGTCCTCAGGCGCCGCAGCATCGGCGTCGTCTTCCAGTTCTTCAACCTCGTCTCGAACCTCACCGTCGCCGACAACGTCGAACTGCCCGCCCTGCTGGCGGGGGCCTCCCCGAAGGCCGCCCGCGCATCCCGCGCCGAACTGCTGGCCGAACTCGGCCTCGAAGGCCGCGAGCGCTCGATGCCCGGCGAGCTGTCCGGCGGCGAACAGCAGCGGGTCGCACTCGCCCGCGCCCTGGTCAACCACCCCACGCTGCTGCTCGCCGACGAACCGGCCGGCAGCCTCGACAGCAAGGGCACCCGCGAGGTGCTGCGGCTGCTCTCCCGGTTCCACCAGCGCGGCCAGACGATCATGATGGTCACCCACGACGCCCGGATGGCCAGTGCCGCCGACCGCGTCATCAGCTTCTTCGACGGGCGCATTGCCGACGACGCACAGCTCGCCGGGGGCGGCCGGCGCGGGCCCGCCCGCGGCGTGTCCGGCGTACTGGACCTGGACCCGGAACCGAAGCGGTGACCGTGCGGGCCACTCTGCGCTGGGCGCACGCCGATTTCCGCGCACACCGAGGCGAAGCCCTCTTCGTGGTGCTGGCCAGCGCCGGGATCATCGCCTCGCTCCTGCTGGCCGGCGCACTGTTCAGCTACGCCGCCAACCCCTGGCAGCGGATCTTCAACCAGTCCCACGGCGCGCACATCTGGCTGCAGACCCGCGCCGGGGCCGACACGGACGCCCTGTCCGGCGTGGACGGGGTCGCAGCCCTCTCCGGGCCCTACCGCACCGCGGCGACGACGGTCGAGTCGCGCGGCGCGCGGGTCGGGGTGACGCTGCGCGCGACCCCGGCGGCGCCCCCGGAAACGGGTCGGCCGCTCGTCACCGCCGGCAGCTGGTTCCCGCGGCCGGACGACCGCGTGAGCGGCCACAGCGGCACCGGCACCGTCGTACTGGAAGCCTCGGTCGCGCGGGCGCTCTGGGCCGAGCCGGGCGACACCGTACGGGTCACCGGCCCGGACGGCGCCCCGCACGCTCTGCAGGTGAGCGGGATCGCCGAGGTGGCAGAGCCCCGCTACCACCCGGGCGGTGGGCCCGGCATCGGCTGGGTGCTCTCCGCCACCCTCGACGGGATCGCCCGCGGAGACACCGGGCAGAGCGTGGGCCTGCGCCTGGAGGATCCGGACGACACCGACTTCATCGTCCAGCGCGCGGTGACCGTACTCGGCGCCGACCGGGTGGCCCAGGTCACCAAATGGCAGCAGGCGCGGGCCGAGGCGGGCGGCGACGACCGGCTCCTGGGCCAGATGTTCGCCGTCTTCGGGCTCGGCGCCCTGCTCGCGGCGGCGCTCGCCGCGGCCGGTGCGATCGGCGCGCGGGTGCGGGGCCAGCTGAGGGACATCGCCGTCCTCAAGGCCGTCGGCTTCACCCCGGGTCAGGTGACCCGCGGTTTCCTCGTGCAGCACCTGGCCTTCGCGCTCCTCGGCGTGGCCCTCGGCACGGCGGCGATCGCCCTGCTCGGCGCTCGGATACCCGGCCGGATCGGGGAGGCGGCGGCGGTCTGGCAGGACCTGCCGGGCCACACCGCGATCATGATCGGTGTCCCCTGCGGCGCGGTGCTGCTGATCGCGGCCGCCACCGGGCTCTCGGCCTGGCGGGCCGGACGGGTGCCACCGGTGCCGGTGGCCCGCGCCGCGCTGCCGTCCGCCGCGCCGATCACCGCGCTCGGGCGGCGGGCCCTCGGGATGCGGGTGCCTGCGGCCCTGGTCCTGGGGTGGCGGGCGGCGTTCCCGCGCCGGGGCCGGACGCTCGTACCGGTGGCCCGGCTCGCCCTGCCGCTGGTCCTCATCACGGTCGCCCTCGTCGCCTGGTCGACGCTGGACCAGTTCCGCAGCCGGCCCGCCCAGATGGGACTGCCCGCGGCGCTGACCGTACGGGCCGAACAGCCCGCCGCGTCGTCCGACGCGGAACTGGAGCAGACCCTCGCGGAGATCCCCGGCATCGCCGCGGTCCATCCGGGCGCCGAGATGGCGGCGCTCGTGCCGGGACAGACCGGCACGATCACGCTCCGCGGGCTGGGCACGGCCCGGGACCCGTACCCCTCCAAGGTGGTGGAAGGGCGTGCGGTCGGCGGTCCGGACGAGGCGGTGGCCGGGCAGGGGCTGCTCGACCTCCTCGGGGTGCGGGTCGGGGCGTGGGTGCGGATGACGGTCGAGGGACGGCCGCAGATCCTGCACCTCGTCGGCCGCACCATCGAACCCGAATCCGGGGGCCGCGTGATCACCACGACCATCGACGCACTGCGGGAGCGCGATCCGGGGCTGCGGCCCGACCACCACGCCCTGGTACTGCGCAAGGGCGCGGACCCGAGGGCGGTGAGCGCCGCGCTCGCCGTGGCGGCGGGCGGAACGCTGGAGGTCCGGGAGACGCCCAATCCGGTGGACCGGCTGGAACCGGCGCGCGGAGTGATCGCCGCCCTGATCGCGGTGCTGGCGCTGATCGGGCTGATCGAACTGCTGACGTTGATCAGCACGGGCGTACGCGACCGGGGCCGGGACCTGCTCGCGCTGAAGGCGATCGGGCTGACGCCCCGGCAGATCGGCGCGATGATCGTGACCGCCGCCGGACTGACCGCGCTGGCCTCCGCCCTGGTGGGGACGACGGTGGGGGCGCTGTCCGGCGGTTGGCTGGTGGACACCCAGGGCGCGTCGAGCGGGATCGGCGCGGGCATCGCCCAACTGCCGCCGCTGCCCGTGCTGTTGACGGTGGTCGCCGCGGCGGTCCTAGGCGCGGTGGCGGCGGCGCTGGTACCGGCGACACGGACGGCGCGGCGCAGGCTGGCGGACTCGTTGAGCGAGACGCTCTGAGGCCCGGGCAACGGCGCCCGGAGGTGGGTGTCAGTGGCCGGGACTAGTCTTCCGGCCATGATCGAGTCTTCCGAGGGCTTGCCCTGTGACGTGGATGAGTTGTTCTCGGATCCGGGGCGTCTCGTCTCCGCCGAACCCGACCGGATCCTGGGGCTGTTGGACCGGGCACGTGGTGCGCGCGCCCGGTTCCTGGCAGAGGTGTACCGGGCTTCGGCAGACGTGCACCGGCACGTCGACGCCGCCCGCCGCCGGCAGGTACTGGCCCTGGATGCGGCCCGGTTGGGTGACCGCGACGCGGCGGCGTGGCTCGCTGCCGCCGAGGTGCCCGGGGAAACCCCTGCGCAGTGGGCGGTGGACTGGGCCGGCGGCTCTCCGGCGGACCATCGGCTCCTGCGCTCCCTGACCGGTCACGGCGGCCCGGTGCTGGCCGTGGCGACGGCGGTGGTCGACGGCCGGCCCGTCGCCGTCACCGGCAGCCGGGACAAGACCGTGCGCGTGTGGGACCTGGCCGCGGGCCGCCCACTCCACGAGCCGGTGACCGGCCGCACCGACCCGGTGTCGTCGATGACGGCAGAGGTCATATCCGTGACCACGGCAGTGGCGGGCCGGCAGCCCGTGGCCGTCACGCTGAACACCGACACCTCGGTGCTCCTGTTCGACCTGGCGACCGGCCGTCAGGCCGGGGAGTTCGTCCGGGTACTGGAGAGCACGACGGTGGATGGCCGCAGCGGCGTCCTCACGATCGGGGTGGACCGGACCGCCTGCCTGTGGGACCTGGCCACGGGCCGCCAGGTCGGCGCATTCGCGCACGTGACGGACACGGCGGAGCTGGACGGGCGCCGCGTGGTGCTCACCTGCGCAGCGGACGGTGCGATCCATGTGTGGGACGTGGCCACCGGCCGCGAGGTGGGGGAGTCCCTGGAGGTGGTGAGCGCCGCATCGCTCGACGGGCGCTCGCTAGCCCTCACCGCGGGGGCGGACCGGGCGCCGCGGCTGTGGGACCTGACCACCGGCCACCCCGTCGACGACCCCGGGACCGCCCCTGCGGCCCTGGAGGGCCCGGGCGCCGAGGGCATCCCGTACATATCCGCGGTGACGGTGCTGAACGGGCAGGTCGTCGCCCTCACGGTCGACACCGGAGAGGAGACGCTCCTCGAAGAAGTGACGACCGGTCGCAGGATCGGCGCGGCCGCGCACGGGGTGGAGACCGCCGTGATCGACGGCCGGCCCGTCGCGCTCGTGGCCGGTGCCGACGGGACCCTGCGCATCTGGGACCTGGCCGCCGCTCATCGAGGAGCGGACGGCGTACGTGTCGTGGAGACCCTCGTGCCGAGCGGACGGCAACTCGCCCTCGCCGTCGGGGCCGACCGGGAGGCACGCGTCTGGGAGCTGATCACCGGCCACCGCGACACCCGGTCGCACCTGGGCAGCAGCACCGGCGCAGCCGACCCGGCCGGTGCCGCGGCGAACGCGGTGCTGGACGGGCGACCGGTCATCCTCACCGCCGAGGACGACGGGCCGGTGCGGGTACGGGACGCGGCCACCGGGCAGCCCGTGGGCCTGCCGCTCAGCGGCCACACCGATCGCGTCTGGGCCGTCACCGCCGCGAACGCCGATGGGCGCACGCTCGCCGTCACCGCCGGCCTCGACCGGACGGTACGGGTATGGGACATGACGACCCGGCAGCAGGAGGGCGCACCGCTCACCGGCCACACGGGTCAGGTCTGGGACGTGGCCACCGCGGTCCTGGACGGCCGGCCCGTGGCCGTCACGGCGGGCGCCGACCACACGGTGAAGACCTGGGACCTCACCCGCACGCCCCAGGGCGGCCAACCCCTGCCAGGGAACGCCGGTTCGGTCCTGGCGGTCGCCACCGCGGTGCTCGAAGGACGGCCCGTCGCCGTGACGGCAGGAGCCGACCAGACCGTGCGGGCCTGGGACCTGGCCACGGGGCGGCAGGCCGCCGAGGCCCTCACCGGCTTCGAGGGCGAGGTGTCCGCCCTGGCCACTGCGGTGGTGGACGGCCGGGTCGTCGTCGTCACCGCGGCGCCGGACGCCAGGGTGCACGTCCGGGAACTGGTGGGCGGCCAGTACGTCCATGAGCCGTTTCCCAGTCACCAGGGCAGGGTGCTGGCCCTGGCCACCGCCGTGCTGAACGGCCGGCCCGTCGCCGTCACCGCAGGCGCCGACCGCACCGTGTGCATCTGGGACCTCGCCACCGGGCGCCAGGTCGGCGAACCCCTCGTCGGCCACTCCAGCCGGATCCTCGCCGTGGCGACCACCGAACTGGCGGGCCGGCCCGTCGCGGTCACGGGGAGCTGGGACCGGACGGTCCGGGTGTGGGACCTCGCCACCGGAGCGCAGCTCGGCGAACCCCTGACCGGCCACACCGACTGGGTGACCTCGGTGGCGACCTCGATGGTGGCCGGGCAGCCCGTCGCGGTCACCAGAAGCCGGGACGACACCGTGCGCCTGTGGGACCTGGCCACCGGGCGGCAGACCGGCAGCGCCCCGGCACGCCACACGGGCCCGGGCCGGGCCATGGCCGTCACCGGTGTCGCGGGGCGGACCGTGGTGGCCGTCGGCCAGGAGCGGACGGTGGAGTTCTGGGATCTCGCCACCGGCTGCGAGGTGGGGGCCGAGTACGTGCTCCCGCTCCCCGTCGGAGCGCTCGCCGCCGCGCCGGGCGGAGCGCTGGTGCTCGCGTACGGGCCGCAGACCGCGGTGCTCAGCCGGCGGACGACGCACCCCGGACACCCCGCCCGGGCGCTCGGGGAGGAAAATCCCCCGCCCCTGGCGAGGCGCGATCCGAAAGAGACGGCATAGCATCGGCCGGTGCACGCCGAATCCCGCCCCTGGTCCCCGTATCCGAAGATCCCCGCAGGCCGCAGGCTGGGCGAGACGGGCGGGCGGGACTGGGTCGCCCAGGAGAAGATCCACGGTGCCAACTTCGCCGTCGTCTGCGACGGCACCGGCCCGCGCCCGGCCAAACGCCGCGAACTCCTCGCGGACGGCGGCCTCGACGACTTCTTCGGCGTCGGCCGCATCTGGCCGGCCCTGGCGGTCGCCGCGGGCCGGTGCGCCGCGCTGCTGCGGGAGCGGTACGGGGCCGCGGCCTCGGCCGTCGTGACCGTCTACGGCGAACTCGCGGGCGGCCGCTATCCGCACCCCGACATCCCCCCGGTGCCGGGAGCCGAGCCCGTGCAGACCGGCGTCTGGTACGCACCGGAACTGCTGTGGCTGCCGTTCGACGCGACCGTCGCCACCGGCGACGGCCTGTGCTGGGTCTCCGACCAGGCGCTGCGGGCCGCGGCGGACGCGGCCGGTCTGCACGGCGCGCCCCTGCTGGCACGGGGCACCCTCGCCCGGGTCGGGCAGCTGCCGGTGGTGTTCCCTACCCGGCTGCCCGCGCTGCTGGGTCTGCCCGCCCTGCCGGACAACCGCGCCGAGGGCATCGTCGTCAAACCCGCGGGGGAGTCATGGACGGCCACCCCGCCGATGGCCAAGCTCAAGCAGCCCGCCTTCGCCGAGGACGAGCGCTTCGCCGGGTCCCGCCCCTTCCGGGCGCCCGCCGAGGGCGCGGCCGGCGTCCCCGGCTGGCTGCTGGCCCACGCGACCGGACTCCTCACACCGGCCCGGGCCGCGTCGGCGGTGAGCAAGCTGGGGCCCCGTACCCCGGAGGGGGAGGTGGCCGCCGAGATCGCCCGCGACGCCGCGGACGAGACCGAGGAGGCGCTGGGCGGGCTGGACGGGGTCACGCGACACGCTCTGGAGGGCGCCCTGCACGCCGGAGCGCTGTCCCTGGTCCGCTTCGACGCGGCCGACCGGCGTACGGGATTCGCACGGTGACACGCGCCTGTGGCCGGTCCGTTCGGCCACGACTCACGGCACAGTGGAGCCATGAGCGCTGACGACAGGAACCCTCTCGCCCTGGCACGCGTGTCGACCAGGCTTCCGGCCCAGGACCTGGACCGGGCGCGGCGTTTCTACGCCGAGACGCTCGGTCTGGAGCCCGTGGACGAACGGCCCGGCGGGCTGCTGTACCGGTGCGCAGGCACGGAGTTCGTCCTGTTCAAGTCGACGGGCGCCTCGCCCGGCACCTTCACCCAGATGGCGTTGGAGGTGGACGACATCGAGGCCGCGGTGTCGGCACTCAAGCAGCGCGGAGTGGTCTTCGAAGAGGTCGACGTACCGGGGTTCCGGACGAAGGACGGGATCGCCGAGATCGAGGGGAACTACCCGAGCAAGGGCGCGCGGGGAGAACGTGGCGCCTGGTTCCGTGACAGCGAGGGAAACCTGCTGGGCATGGGCGAGCCAGTCGTCTGAGCCCGCCCGCCCGCCCCGCCGGGTGCGGCCCGCTGCCGGGTCCGGCAGCGGGCCGCTCACTCCCCGAACGCGCCGTGCCGCCCCTCGCCCGAGGCGAACCGGCCCGCTCCCGCCCGGGTCTCGCCCGCGGTCAGCGGCACCAGACCGTGCCGGTACTCGCCCGCCAGTGCCTCGGCTTCGTCCAGCCCGTGCTGTTCCAGGACGGACAGCCGATCGTGGCGCAGGCACAGCTGGGGGAACGCGGCGATCTCGCGGGCCAGCGCCTCCGCGGCCTGCCGGGAGTGCCCCGTGGGGACCACACGGTTGGCGAGGCCGATGTCGTGCGCCTCGGCGGCGGCGACCGGACGACCCGTCAGGATCAGGTCCATGGCGCGGCTCTCGCCGATCAGGCGGGGCAGCCGTACCGTACCGCCGTCGATCAGCGGCACGCCCCAGCGGCGGCAGAACACCCCGAAAACCGCGTCCTCCTCCACCACCCGCAGATCGCACCAGAGGGCCAGCTCCAGGCCCCCGGCCACCGCGTGCCCCGCGACGGCCGCGATCACCGGCTTGCCGAGCCGCATCCGGGTCGGGCCCATGGGCCCGTCCCCCGACGCGAGCACCTGGTTGCCGCGCTCGGTGCCGATGGCCTTGAGGTCCGCGCCCGCGCAGAAGGTCCCGCCCTCGCCCCACAGCACGGCGACGGCCGCGTCCTCGTCGGCCTCGAACCGGCGGAAGGCATCGGCGAGCTGCGCCGCCGTCGGGCCGTCCACGGCGTTGCGGACCTCCGGCCTGCTCAGGATCACCGTGAACACCGGGCCGTCCCGTTCCACCCGTACCGAGGCCTGCTCGTCCACCATGCCGCACCCTCCCGCTCGCAGGCCTCCATTGTGCGGGAGGGCGGCTCCGCGAGCGCTGTGATGTGTGCTGAAGGGTCTCGGCCGAGGGCATGCCGCTGAAGGGCTTCAGCGCCGGCCGGTGAATTCCCAGGCCTGGATGTCGCGGTAGTGGATCGGGCCGGGGCCGCGGCCTATGTTGCTGCCGACCAGGTGGAGGCGTTCGGCCTGCCACGGGCGGCCGGTGAACCCGGTGAGTGCGGCGGCGACTTCCACCGTGCTGGAGGTGTCGCTGCGGCGGGAGCGGGCCAGCGTCAGGTGGGGGCGCAGCGGCCGGTCTTCGAAGGCGATACCGCAGTCCTTGACGACGCTGCGCACCTGCGCGGTGAGCCCGTGCAGTCCGTCGACCTCCCCGTCGATACCGCTCCAGAGCACCCGGTGGTCGAAGTGTCCGCTGCCGCGCAGCGCCAGCTCCAGGGGCCGGTGCGCTGCGGCGAGGGCGGCGAGCGGCGGCTGCAGCAGCGGGACCGCGGTGACCGGGAGTTCACCGAGGAAGGCCAGGGTGATGTGCCAGTCCTCGATGCGGTTCCAGCGCAAGCCCGGGTACGCGTGGTAGGCGGGCCGCAGCTCCCGGGCCAGTTCCTCCTTGGCCTCGTCGGGCGGGGCGAGGGCGATGAACACACGGACGGTCGCGGGCTGGATCTCTTCGTTCACGAGGGACTTCGTACCGCACCCCGGTTGATCCCGTCATCTTCGGAAACCGGGAGATCCGTGACAGCGGGAGACCTCGGGGGGAAGTCCGAGGTCTCCCGCTGTCCGTACGGGGTGTCTCGCCGGCACGTCGGTCCGATAGGCCGCGAGTGGCTACGTGGTGCCCGTCATGCTGGCGAACACGACCACGTTGCTGTTGTAGTAGTGCTTCTTCGGGTCGAACTCGCCGCCGCACGTGACCAGGCGAAGGCCTGCGTGGTCGAGGTTCTTGTAGACCTCGAGCGTCGGGAACTCGGCCTTCGGGTACTCGGCGACCCGGTCCACCGTGAACGTGGCCGTCTTGTTGTCCCGCCGGGTCACCTTGATCGTGTCGCCGGCCTTCATCGTCTTGAGCTTCTCGAACACCGCCGCCGCGCCGTTCCACGTGACATGGCCGGCGATCACGGCGGGCCCCTGGGAGCCGGGCGTCGGCCCCGGCTCGTACCAGCCCGCGCGACCGGGGTCCTTGGGGGTCTGCATCGTTCCGTCCGCGTTCTGCCGCAGCGTCTCCAAGGAGCTGGAGAGCCCGAGGGACGGGATCGAGATGCTCTGCGGCTCCGAGCGGGCGAGGGCGGGCTTGACCTGGCCCGCACCCGCACCCGCACCCGCACCCGCACCGCTCTGCGCCCCGCCCTGCGGGGCCTGACCTCGAGGGGCGGCGGGGGCCGCCGAATCCTGGCCCCCGCACGCCGCGAGAAACAACGTGGCGAGGGCTGCGGCGGCCAGGGCTGCGGCCCGGCGGCGGGCGGGCCGCACGGTGGATGCGGCGGGTGCACGGCGCACGGCCGGTGCGGAGGTCCGCCCGGCCTTCACGCGGCGGCCCCCATGCCCTCCGTACGGACGCGGACCGAGGCGGCCCGCCTCCGCGCGACGAACAACGCGCCGGACGCAGCGCCGGCGACCGCCGCGGACAGGGCGAGTGCGGACCCGGTGATCGCCGTATCCGGCGTCGCCGCGCTCTGCGGAGCACCACCGCCGGTCTCGATGCCGCCGACCGGGAGGGAACCCACGGACGCGCCCATGACCATGCCGCAGTTGGTCGGAGCCGTGGCCTCCTGGGGCAGCTTCGGGTCGAGCTCGCTCTTGCCGGCGCCCTCGAAGTCGTACTTGCCGTTCTTGTTGCGGTCGATGCCGTGCTGCACGATGTGCAGGTCCTTGATGTGGTCGACCACGGCCTGCGAAACGGTGATCGTCCGCTTGTACGAGACCTTGCCCTGCTTGTTCGCGACGGGCATGCGTTCCACGGCGAGGCCGCTGGTCGCCTGGGTGTCCCCGGACGTGGTGAGCGAGATGTTGATGTCGCCGTAGTCGACGGTGGCCTCGGTGTTGCTGAGGATCCCGTCGCCATTGGTGTCGTCACTGGCGTCGGGGCACTGGAAGTCGTGCCCGTTGGTCGAGCCGTGCAGATGCTGGGCCGACGGCGACCCGGGCACCATGCCCTCGGACTCGATCTGCACGGTCAGCTGATTGCCCTTGAGGCTGAGCATGGCCGTACCCCGGGAACCGGAGCTGTTGAGCTGCGCCAGATCGATCTGGTACGCCTTCCCGCCCTCCGCGAGAGCCGGGCCGGAAAGCCCTACGGTCAGGAACACGGCGGCGGGCACGGCGGCGACCACCACGAGGCGACCAGTGCGCTTGGCTATCACATTCGCTCCTGTTCCGCGCTTTCCCCGGGTGGGGAATCGCAGATCGTACGGGTTTGACGTGAGCTCCCGGAGAGGGTCTCGCCGCTACTTCGGAGCGCCGGCGTCCGTGGATTGGTGCTTCTTGGAGAAATTTCTCGGCGGCCGTGGCCGGCACCCTGAGCGCGGCAGCATCCGGCAGTGCGGTTTCGCGCCAACTCTCTTCCATTTCAGGCAGGTTGCGGCTGTGTGGACCTATGTTCCAGGGGTCCACCGGTTCGCCCCAGGAGGTCAGATTGCAGTACAGGCGACGCTTCCTCGCCTCTTTCCGCGTGTTACGCCGTTCCCACCTGCTCATCGCCCTCGGCCTCGGCTCGCTGCTGGTCGGTCTGATGCCGTGGCTCGGGGTCGAGGGGCCGGCAGCGGCCGGCCGTGCCCCGGCGCCCCGGCCCGTACCCGTTCCGTTCGACCAGCAGACGGCGAAGCAGTCACCGCACCACGGCATCGCGCCGGCGAACGCCATGGAACCCACGGCTCCCCTCCTCGACCGGACCGGCTGGACGGCCACGGCGAGCGACGAGGAGACCACCGGTGAGAACGGCCGCGCAGCCAATGTGCTCGACGGCAACGACAGCACCATCTGGCACAGCAAGTGGGCCGGTACGCCCGCCCCCTTGCCGCACAGCATCACCATCGACATGCACCGCACGGCCGTCGTCTCCGCCCTCCTCTACCGCCCCCGCGCCGACGGAGCCAACGGGCGCGTCGGCGAGTACAGCATCAGTGTCAGTACGGACGGACAGGCCTGGGCGAGCCCGGTCGCCTCGGGCACGCTGGCCGACGACGCCGGCGCCAAGACGCTCGGGTTCGCCCCGCAAGGGGCCCGGTTCGTACGGCTGACGGCGCTGACCGAGGCCGGCGGCCGAGGCCCCTGGACCTCCGCCGCCGAGATCAACCTGCTGGGCGACCCCGGCACCCCCGCAGCCACCGTCGACCTGTCCCGGACCGGCTGGACGGCCACGGCGAGCGACGAGGAGACCGGCGGTGAGAACGGCCGCGCGGCGAATGTGCTCGACGGCAACGACAGCACCATCTGGCACAGCAAGTGGGCAGGAACTCCCGCCCCCTTGCCGCACAGCATCACCATCGACATGCACCGCACGACGGCCGTCTCCGCCCTCGTCTACCACCCCCGCGTGGACGGACCCAACGGCCGGGCAGGCGCGTACACCGTCACCACCAGCACCGACGGCACGGCCTTCGCCGCACCGGTCGCCGCGGGCACCTGGCGCGACGACGACACGGTCAAGACCGCCACCTTCACCCGCACCGAGACCGCCCGCTTCATACGCCTGACCGTGACCACCGAGGCCGGCGGCCGCGGCCCCTGGACCTCGGCCGGTGAAATACGCCTGAGCGGACCGGCCAGCCCGGCCGCCCACGGCGTGTGGGACCGGATCACAGGCTTCCCGCTGGTACCCGTGGCCACCGCCGCCCTGCCCGGCGACAAGCTGCTCGCCTGGTCCGCGTACGCCGTCGACCGCTTCGGCGGCAGCAACGGCTACACCCAGACCGCGATCCTGGACCTGAAGACCGGCAAGGTCACGCAGCGCCGCATCGACAACACCGGCCACGACATGTTCTGCCCCGGCATCGCCATGCTGGCCGACGGCCGGGTGCTGGTCACCGGCGGAAGCAACGCGGAGAAGGCCAGCATCTACGATCCGGCCACCGACACCTGGTCCGCCACCACCAGCATGAACATCGCCCGCGGCTACCAGGCGATGACGCTGCTCTCCACCGGAGAGGCCTTCGTCCTCGGCGGATCCTGGAGCGGAGGCGCAGGGGACAAGGCCGGTGAGGCCTGGTCGCCGGACACCCGTACGTGGCGCAGGCTCCCCGGGGTCTCGGCCGTCCCGGCGCTGACCGCCGACCCGGCAGGCCCGTACCGGGCCGACAACCACATGTGGCTGCACGCCACTTCGGGCGGCAAGGTACTGCAACTGGGCCCGAGCCGGCAGATGAACTGGATCTCGACGAGCGGCCAGGGCAGCATCACGCCCGCCGGCACCCGGGCCGACAGTCAGGACGCCATGACCGGCAACGCCGTCTCCTACGACATCGGCAAACTGCTCACCCTGGGCGGCTCGCCCGCCTACGAGAAGATCCCGGCCACGCGGCGCGCCTACACGGTGAGCATCTCGGGCAACCAGGAGGTACGGGCGGCCCGTACGGGTGACATGGAGTACGCCCGCGCCTTCAGCAACAGCGTCGTGCTGCCCGACGGCAAGGTGGCCGTCTTCGGGGGACAGGCCTATCCGGTGCCCTTCAGCGACGCGACCTCGGTGCTGGCCCCCGAGCTGTGGGACCCGTCGACCGGCGGCTTCACCCCGCTCGCCACCATGGCCGTCCCGCGCAACTACCACAGCGTGGCCAACCTGCTGCCGGACGGGCGGATCTTCTCCGGCGGCGGGGGCCTGTGCGGTGACTGCGCGACAAACCACGCCGACGGAGCCGTCTTCACACCGCCGTACCTGCTCAACGCGGACGGATCGCCGAAGCCGCGTCCCGTCATCACCGCAGGCGTGCCCTCCAGGGCGGCACCCGGCACCTCGCTCACGGTGAGCACCCAGGCCCCGGTGGCGTCCTTCGTCCTGATGCGGGCCGCGGCCGCCACCCACTCCACCGACAACGACCAGCGGCGGGTCCCCCTCGCGTCCACGGCCACGGGAACCGGCGCGTACACGGTGTCCGTCCCTGCTGACACCGGTGTGGTCCTGCCGGGGAACTACATGCTGTTCGCCCTCGACGCCCAGGGGGTACCGAGCATCGCGAAGTTCGTCACCATCTCCTGAACCGCAGGGGCGGTGTCCGGCCGCGGTCGCGCCGGACACCGCCTGCGCCGGCCCTCCGCTCCATGAGATCGTCCGATAAATTGGCGCACCGGACGGTCCGTTCACCGCGGGTCGGCGAACGGTCACGGGGACGGGGGAACCGGTGGAGTCTTTGCGGCCCGATGACCTGCCGGAGATCGGCGGGTACCGCCTGCTGGCGCGGCTCGGTGAGGGAGGAATGGGCGAGGTGTTCCTGGCCCGGACGCCGTCCGGCCGGCCGCTGGCCCTGAAGACCGTCCACCGGGAGCTGAGTCTGGAGCCGGACTTCGCCGAACGGTTCGCCCGGGAGATACGCACCAACGACCGCGTGCGCAGTGCGTGGACGGTCTCGGTGGTGGACTTCAGCCCGCCGGGCGTACTGCCGCAGTGGCTGGCGACGGAGTACGTCGCCGCGCCGTCGCTGGGCGACTGGGTGCACCGGCACGGGCCGCTGTCGGCGGCGGCCGTGTGGTGCCTGGCCCGGGAGCTGTCCTGCGCGCTCGTCGCCGTACGAGCGGCAGGGGTCGTCCACCGCGACATCAAACCGGCGAACGTACTGCTCGGCCCGGAGCGGCCCTTCCTCATCGACTTCGGCATCGCCCGCGCCGTACGCGACCCGCGCCACACCCGGACGGGCGCGGTCATCGGTACGCCTGGCTTCCTCGCACCGGAGCAGGCGACGGGCGCCGTGGCCGGTGCGCCGGCCGACGTGTTCTCCCTCGCCGCGGTCCTCGTGTACGCGGCGACCGGCCGCAGTCCCTTCCTGGCGCGCGGCGAGGAGCTGCAACTCCCGGGCCTCCTGTACCGGATCGTCCACGACGAGCCCCTGCTCGACGGCGTGCCCGAAGCGCTCCTCCCACTGGTGCGGGAGTGCCTGGCCAAGGACCCCGGCCGGCGCCCGACCGCCGAGGACGTACGGGCGCGGCTCGGCGCCGCAGAGGAGGAGGACTGGAGCACCGCGGCGCCGGCGGCCCTCGTCGCCGACGTCGGCCGCAGGGAGGCCGAGCTCACGCGACTCCTGACCGTGCCGCAGCCGCCTGCGTACGCCCCTGCGGGTCTCGGGACTTCGCCGGTTGCGACGCCGCAGTCCCCGGCCCTGCTCCCTCCCGCCGCGCCCGTGCCGCCGGCCACGGCTCCCGGGGCTCCGCCCCCGTCCCGGCAGCCCCTGGTGATCGGCGCTGCCGTCGGCGCCGCCGCGCTCGCGGCGGTCGTCACGCTCGCCATCCGGCTTCCCGGGGGCACGGACGACAGTGGCGAGGCCGCGTCCCCCACCGCCTCGCTCACCCCGTCCGTACCGGGCTCCTCCGCGGCGGCGTTGCCGGCTTCGTGGGTCGGCACGTGGTCCGGGGTCGGGCCCGGCACGCCGGACGCGGACGGCCTCACCCGGGCGCGGACGGGTGAGTTCGCCGTCACGGTCACCCTGCAGGCGGGAGCCGCGGGCGAGATCGTGGGCCGGCAGGTCAGCGAGGTCAAGGAGGTCTCCAGCGGCCGCAACCTGGGGTGCACGGAGGCCCTCGAGCTGCGGCAGATCAAGGGGAACACCGCGGTCCTGGCGGCAGCGACCAGCCATCCGACCGACCGCGCCGCCTCCTTCGAATGCCCCCGGGGCAACCTCTACGTGCTGACCCTGGACCAGCCGGACCGGCTGACGCTCCAGTCGGAAGGCGCGCAGTCGGCCGGAGCCCCCGCTGCCCTGACCCGCAACCACTGACCCGGAGGGCCCGAGGGCGTCGTACGGGTCCCCGCTCAGCCGGAGCCGGTAGCCCGCGCGGTGGTGACCCGGGTGGCTCCCCCGGCGTGGCCGCTTGCCCCGATGCGGATGCCCGGCGTGTCATGTGTGGGGTCCGTGTCATGTGCCTGGTCCCGTGAACGACCCGGCCACGTGAGGGAACCATGGTGAAACTTCCTGCGCGCCGTTCCCTGCTCGCGGCCGGGGCCGGCGGAACGTTCGCTGCCGTATCAGCGGCCTTCCTGCTGCGGGGCGGCCCCGGGGTGCCCGCACGGGAGCCGTCCGCCACCCCGCCCGTTCCGTCCGCCTCCGCGAGCGCCTCGCTGCGCACCGACCTGACCCTGCGCAGCCGGCTGCTCGGCCGGGAGGTCCCGTACAGCCTCTACCTGCCCGCCGACGTGAGCCCCGCGTCCCCGGGCGGCCGGTCCGGCGACGGGATCCCGGCCCTCTTCCTGCTGCACGGAGCGAGCGGGAAGCACACCGACTGGGTCGTCAAGGGCGGCATCGTGCCGACCCTGGAACGGGCCGTCGCGGCGGGCCGGATCCCGGCGTGCGCCCTCGTCATGCCCGACGCCCGGCGCGACCCCGGCACGCCGGGGGGAGGCCAGGACGAGACGTTCTACATCAACGACGCCGGATCCGGCGGCGGCGCCCTGCGCTACGAGGACATGTTCGTCAAGGAGTTCGTCCCGGCGGTGGAACAGACCCACGGGCTGGGCGGCCGGGCGGAGAAGAGGGCCGTAGCCGGGCTCTCCATGGGCGGTTACGGCGCGCTGATGTACGCCCTGCGGTACCCGGGCCTGTTCGGCGCCGCCGCCGGGCTGAGCACGGCGCACTTCACCGCCGAGGGCTACCGCGAGATGCCGATGGGGGAGTGGAACCGCTTCTACGGCCATGCCTTCGGCCGGGACCTGGCAGGATCCGCCCGGCTGACCGTCCGGGCCCGGGAGTACGACCTGGCCGACATCATCCGGCGCACTGCGCCCGACCGGCTCCGGCGCGCCCGCTACCACCTCGGCTGCGGGACCGAGGACGCCAACTACCTGCCGGGGACCGAAGACCTGCGCACCGTGTTCGCGGCCCGCGGCGTGCCCGCCGAGGTGGTCCTGGCACCGGGCGGCCACGGCTGGCCCTACTGGACCGTCGCGGCGGACCGGATGCTGGACTTCTTCGGCCGCCAGCTCGCCTGACCCCACGCCGGACCCGCCCTGGCCCGTACGGTGACCCGTCAGGCGCTCAACCCGCTGCGGGTTCAGTTGTTGACGAAGGTGAGGCTGGTCGCGTCGTAGCGGGTGCCCGCGATCTCCGAGGGCGGGGCCGCGGCTTCGATGGCGGCGAGGTCCTCGGGGGACAGCTCGACGGCCAGGGCCGCGAGGTTCTCCTCCAGGTACCGCCGGCGCCGCGTGCCGGGGATCGGCACCACGTCGTCGCCCCGGTGCTGCACCCAGGCCAGGGCGAGCTGGCCGGCGGTGACACCCTTCGCCGCGGCCAGCTCGTTCAGCTTCGCGACGATCGCCAGGTTCCGCTCGAGGTTGCCGTCGGCGAACCGCGGCTGCGTGCGCCGTACGTCGTTCTCGGCCAGCCCCTCCACCGAGCTGTACCGGCCGGTCAGAAAACCGCGCCCCAACGGCGAGAACGGGACCAGGCCGATGCCGAGCTCGCGGCAGACCGGGGCGATCTCCGCCTCCAGGTCGCGGGTCCACAGAGACCACTCGCTCTGCAGCGCGGTGATCGGGTGCACCGCGTGCGCCCGCCGGACGGTGGCCGCGCCGGCCTCCGACAGCCCGAGGTGACGGACCTTGCCGGCCTGCACCAGCTCGGCCATGGCGCCGACGGTCTCCTCGATCGGCACCTGCGGATCGACCCGGTGCTGGTAGTAGAGGTCGATGTGGTCGACCCCGAGCCGGCGCAGCGACGCCTCGCACGCCTGCCGTACGTAGGCGGCGTCGCCGCGGACCCGGACCGGCTCGCCCAGCCGGCTGGCGAAGCCGAACTTCGTGGCCAGCACCACCTCGTCGCGGCGCCCGGCCACGGCCCGTCCGATCAGCTCCTCGTTGTGCCCGGCGCCGTAGAAGTCGGCGGTGTCCAGGAAGGTCACCCCGAGGTCGAGGGCATGGTGCAGCGTCGCGATCGACTGCGTGTCGTCCGAGGCGCCGTAGCCGTGGCTCATGCCCATGCACCCCAGGCCTTGCGCGGAGACCGCCAGGTTGCCCAGGTGCCGGGTGGGGACATCGGTCATGGTGCTGCCTCCTGATCTAGGGATCATCTGCCGAGGACGCTAGGTGTTGGAGTGCGCTCCATGTCAACCGGCACCCCCTGGCGCCCCGCTGCCCGCGTCCGGGATTTGTATCCAGGGCGTATCAGGCAGTGCTTGGTTGCCCATCGAAACGGTGGACAGGGCCGGGGCGATGAAGGCCCCCAGAGCGCCGGACGGCCCGGGAGTCGGCTGCCGCCCGAGCCCGACCACCCCTTCTGACCTGCGTGTTCTCGGGTAGAGGCGGCGTCCGGGAGGGCGGTGCGTGTCCGGCGTGCGACGCGGTCGCCGCGTCCGTTGCCTGCCGTATCGTTCCTTTCAGGTCGCCGGCCGTGCGTGAGCGCACACGGGACCGATGCCTCATCCGGCCTGCCCGAACAGGAGTCGTCCCCGTGTCCTCGCCCACCCCGGCTCCGGCCTCCCCGCGCCCCGTCCGGGTGCTGCTGGTGGAGGACGACGAGCTGATGCGCCGCTCCTTCGCCGTCGCCCTCGAGCGCTACGGCTACGCGGTGAAGGCGGCGGCCGACGGGCTCGCGGGGCTGGAGCTCTTCCGCGACGACGGCTTCGACCTGCTGATCCTGGACGTGATGCTGCCCGCTCTGGACGGGATCGGTCTGTGCCGCAGGGTCCGGGAAACCAGCCTGGTGCCGATCTTGATGATGTCCGCGCGCGGCGACGGACTCGACGTCGTCGCGGGTCTGGAGGCCGGAGCGGACGACTACGTCGTCAAGCCCGTGGACACCTACGTACTCGTGGCACGCATCCGCTCGCTGCTGCGCCGCGCCACCTACGCGCCCGCTGCCGGAACCGGGCAGCCCGAGAGCGGGGCGGAGCCGTCGTCCGACGGAGACCGGCTCGTCTTCGGGGACCTGGCCATCGACACCGGCGGCCTCGAGGTGTTCGTCTCCGGAAGCCCGGTGGCGCTCACCCCGACCGAGCTGAAGCTGCTGCTGGAGTTCGCCGCCCACCCGGGCGTCGTGCTCGAGCGGCACACCCTGCTGCGCAACGTCTGGGAGTACGGCTGGGACGGCGACAGCCGAGTCGTGGACCTGTGCGTGCAGCGGCTGCGCAGGAAACTGGGCCGCGACCGGATCGAGACGGTCCGCGGCTTCGGTTACAAGTTCAGGCGCTGAGGACGGTGCCCCCGTTCCACCGGTTGTGGCCGGCCCGCGCGTCCCTGCGCCGGAAGATCGCCGCGCTGGCCGCGGCCACCGCCTGCCTGGTCGCGGTGGCGGTGGGCGTGCTGGTCCATCTGTGGACCGCGAGCGACATCCGCAGCCGGGCCGAACGGGATGCGTTCAACGCCGTCTACTCGGCCATGGACACCTACCGGCGTACCGGAACGCTGGCGGAGGGCGCCGAACTCGACCCCGCGGGCCTGCCCGACGCACTGCGCCACCCGGCCGACGGCAACCGGCACACGGCCTACGACGGATACGTCAACGGCAATCTGGGGCCGAGCGTCTGGGGCGCCCAGCGGGTCGGGGGCCCCGGCAGCCCGGTGCTGGCCGTCCGGTCCAACATGAACTCGGACCTCTACGGGCTGCGCCGGCTCGACGTGAGCATGGCGGTCGCCTCCGTGGTTTCGCTCGCGGCGGCCGTACCGCTGGCGGTCTACGGGGCCGGGTTGCTCGGCCGCCGGCTGCGGCGCGTCTCGGAGACGGCGGTCCGGATCTCCGCCGGGGACCTCGACGCCCGTACCGGGCCGATCAAGGGCGGCGACGAGGTCGCCGACATCGCCGCCACGGTCGACCACATGGCCGACAGCCTCGGCCGACGGCTGCGTGCCGAGCGCCAGTTCACCGCGGACGTGGCCCACGAGCTGCGCACCCCGGTCGGCGGCCTGCTGGTCGCCACCGACCTGCTGCCGCCCGGTGAGACCGAGGACCTGCTCCGGAGCCGGGTACGGGACCTGCGCGGGCTGGTCGAGGACCTGCTGGAGATCTCCCGGCTGGACGCGGGCGCGGAGCAGCCGGTCCGCGCCGAGGTGCCGCTCGGCGCGGTCGTCCGCGAAGCCGTGGCCCGGACCGGACTCGACGCGGAGGTCATCGTCGCCGATGCGCAGGGCGCAGGGTCCGCCGAGCCCGTGGAGACCGACCCGCGCCGCCTCGAACGGATCGTCGGCAACCTCGTCGTCAACGCCCACCGGCACGGCGCGACCCCGGCCGGAGTCGCCGTCGAGGTCGCCGTCGAGGGCCGTACGGTCGTCGTACGCGACCACGGCCCGGGCTTCCCCGCGGACCTGCTGCGCGACGGTCCGCGCCGCTTCCACACGGGTGCGGCGGAGCGCGGCTCCGGCCACGGACTGGGCCTGACCATCGCCCTGGGCCAGGCCCGGGTCCTCGGCGCCGAGCTGCGCCTGGCCAACGCCCCGGACGGCGGCGCCGTCGCCACCCTGCGCCTGCCCCCGTCCTGAGGGGCGCCCCCGTCCTGACGGGCCCGCCCACCACCTACAGAACCGATACGAAGCGACGCGGCCGCCGATACACGGCCGCCCCGGCTCCGATACACGCCCCGGACACCCTTCGAAGTGCACCCATCGGCACCCGAAGAGGAGTCCCCCGTGACCGCCGCACCGTTCGACGCCCCCGCGCCGTATCCGACGACCGCCGGGACCGCGGCCGCCACCAGCGACCTTTCGAAGGTCTACGGCAGCGGCGACACCCGTGTCGTCGCCCTGGACCGGGTCAGCATCGCCTTCCGGGAGGGCGAGTTCACCGCGATCATGGGCCCGTCCGGCTGCGGTAAGTCCACCCTGATGCACTGCGCCGCCGGGCTCGACTCGGTCAGCTCCGGCTCCGTCCGCATCGGCACCACCGAACTGAGCACGCTGAACGACCGGCAGCTCACCGAGCTGCGCCGCGACCGCGTCGGCTTCATCTTCCAGGCGTTCAACCTGCTGCCGACGCTGACCGCGCTGGAGAACATCACGCTGCCGCTGACCATCGCCGGACGCCGTCCCGACCTGCAGTGGCTGGACCGCGTCGTCTCCATGGTCGGCCTCTCCCAGCGCCTGGCCCACCGGCCCGGACAGCTCTCGGGCGGGCAGCAGCAGCGCGTCGCCGTGGCACGGGCCCTGGTCTCCCGCCCCGCGATCATCTTCGGCGACGAGCCCACCGGCAACCTCGACTCCCGCGCCGGGGCCGAGGTCCTCGGCTTCCTGCGCGACTCGGTGCGCGAGCTCGGCCAGACCGTGGTCATGGTCACCCACGACCCCGTCGCCGCCGGCTACGCCGACCGCGTGGTCTTCCTCTCCGACGGCCGGCTGGAGGACGAGATGGCCCACCCCACCCCGGACCGGGTCCTGGACCGGATGAAGGCGTTCGACGCGCGCTCCCGCACCAGCTGACCCGGCCTCACGCCGGCATCTGCGTCCACACGTTCCCCGTACCTCCACGTCCCCGAAAGCTGCCATGCTGAGAACAGCCCTGCGCAACGTCCTCGCGTACAAGGCCCGTCTGGCCATGACCGTCCTCGCGGTCTGCCTGGGTGTCGCGTTCGTCTGCGGCACCCTCGTCTTCGCGGAGTCCTCCGCCGCGGCCTACCGCGCCGCCGCGTCGAAGAACTTCGCGGACATCGCGGTCACCGTGACCCCGAAGGACTCCCCGCCAGGGGCCGCGGACGACAAGACCGGAGCACTCGACGACGCGCTCGTACGGAAGCTGGCCGGGATACCCGGTGTCGCCGCCGCACGGCCCGCCGCCGACGGCTCGGCGACCCTGAACGGCGCGGACGGCGCTCCGCTGCGCGCCGGCAAGGCGTGGGCGAACCTGGCCGGCGCCTACGTACCGGGCGAGGACGGCAAGGACAGCCGCCATCCGCTGGTCAAGGGCCACGCCCCCCGGAACGGCGACGAAGTCGCCGTGGACAGCGGCACCGCCGCCGCAGGCGGGTTCGGCATCGGCGACACCCTCACGCTGGCCACCGACGGCCCGGTCATGAAGAAGCGGCTCGTGGGCATCGTCACCACCCAGGACACCCGGGTGACCGCGGGCGGCACCCTCGTCCTGTTCGACAAGGCGACCGCCCAGCAACTGTTCGCGTCCCCGGGCCGGTACACCTCCATCGACCTGTCCGCCGCGCCCGGCACCGACCGGTTCACGCTCTCCGAGCGGGTCACCTCCGTGCTCCCGGCCGACCGGGCCGAGGCCGTCAGCGGCGCCGCCCAGGCCGCGCAGCAGGCCACGTACCTCGACACGCTGACCCGGGGCTACCAGAAGATGCCGATGATCTTCGCCGGGGTCTCGCTGTTCATCGGCTCGTTCCTCATCGTCAACACCTTCACCATGCTCGTCTCCCGGCGCACCCGGGAGATCGCCCTGCTGCGGGCGATCGGCTCCTCGCGCCGCCAGGTGGTCCGCTCCATCCTCTGGGAGGCGTTCCTGGTCGGCCTCGCCGCGTCGGCGGCAGGGTTCCTGCTCGGCCTCGGCATCGCCTCCGTACTGCCCGACATCCTGAGCACCTCGCAGGACGCGCTGCCCCGCGGCCCCCTGGTGATCGGTCCGCTGCCCGTCGTGGCAGCGCTCGGCGTGGGCGTGGGCGTCACGGTGCTCGCCGCATGGCTGCCGTCCCGCAAGGCGGCGAAGGTCGCGCCCCTCGAGGCGCTGCGCTCGGCGGAGCAGCCGCCCACCGCCACCGCCACCGCATCCCGGGTCCGCGGTGCGGTGGGGCTGGCCCTGCTCGCCGTCGGCGCCGGGCTGCTGGTCTCGCTGATGGGGGCGAAGGACGCCTCGGTGGAGAACCTGCAGAACGCGATGTTCGGCTGCGCCCTTCTCGTCGTCGCCATGATCGTGCTGGCGCCGCTGCTCGCCGCCCCCGTGATCCGGCTGAGCGGACGGCTGACCGGCCGCTTCGGGATCACCGGACACCTCGCCCGCGAGAACGCGCTGCGTGACCCGCGGCGTACCGCGGCCACCGCCTCCGCCCTGATGATCAGTACGGCGCTGGTCTCCGGGCTCGCC
The DNA here is from genome assembly GCF_041200175.1 of Streptomyces sp. R33. Taxonomy (NCBI): domain Bacteria; kingdom Bacillati; phylum Actinomycetota; class Actinomycetes; order Kitasatosporales; family Streptomycetaceae; genus Streptomyces; species Streptomyces sp. R33. Next base: position 7,924,123 of record NZ_CP165727.1, read on the forward strand.
GTCATCGGCAACTCCAGCGGACAGGCCCTCGACCGGCAGGCCGCAGCCGGCCTCGGGGCCGACTACGTGATCAGCAGCCGGACGACGATGACGTCCATCGACCCGGCCGCCGAGAAGCGGGTGGCCGGCACTCCCGGGGTGAAGACGGCGGCCGCCGTCGCGGACTCCGTCGTGTTCACCGTCGGCGGCGGTGTCCAGGGGATCGCCGGCGTCGACCCCGGCACCGTGCACGCCGTCATGAAGCTCGACTTCCTCAGCGGCTCACTGGAAGACCTCGGGCCGGGCCGGATCGCCGTCTCCGGCACCACCGCCCGCGAACAGCACCTGAGAACCGGCAGCCGGCTCGTCGCCCGCATCGGCCGCAGCCAGGAGCTCGAGCAGTACACCGTCGTCGGCGTCTACGAGGACAACCCCACCGCCGGGGAGGTACTGGGTGACCGCACCGAGGTCCAGCAGCACGGCTTCAAGACCGGCACCATCCAGCGGATCCTCGTCCGCACCGACAGCGGCGCCGTCTCCGCGGCCACGGAGGCCCGGCTGCGCACCGCCGTGGGCAACAGCCCGCTGGTACAGGTGAAGGACCGCAAGGAACTCGTCCAGGAGGCCGCCGGCTCCCTGGGCAACCTGCTGACCCTGATGTACGGGCTGCTCGCCATCGGCGCCGTCATCTCCGCACTCGGCATCGTCAACACCCTCGCCATGTCGGTTTCGGAACGCACCCGGGAGATCGGCGTACTGCGCGCCATAGGCATGGACCGCAGCGGTATCCGGCGGATGATCCGCCTGGAGTCGGTGACCGTCGCCGCCTTCGGCACGCTCCTGGGCCTGGCGGGCGGGCTGTTCGGAGCCTGGACGGTCGGCGCTCTGGCCAACGGCGCGATGACGCAGTACTCCTTGGCCCTGCCCTGGGGGACGCTGCTCCTCGTGTGCCTCCTGTCCCTCACGATCGGCGCGATCGCGGCAGCCGTCCCGGCCCGCCGAGCCGCCGCCCTGAGCCCGCTGGAGGCCGTGGCGGAGATGTGACGCACCCGCGCGGAGGGCCGGGCCCGCCAGGCCCGGCCCCCGGCCCTGCTCGGCGGGCTGCGGCCCCTCGCGGACCGTTGGAGTGGCCTCAGGCGTCGGCTGCGTGGCGCGGCTCGCGGCGCATCGACCACAGGGTCGGCCCGCCGCCCGGGAGACTGAACTCGCCGAGCACCGTGAAGCCGAAGTGCTCGTAGAGGGGCAGGTTGGACGGCTTGGAGGACTCCAGGTACGTCGGCAGGCCTGCCGCGTCCGCCTTGGCGAGGCCGGAGCGGAGGAGGGCGGCGCCGTGCCCCTGACCCTGCGCGGCCGGGTCCGCGCCGACCACGGCCAGGTACCAGTGCGGCTCCTGGGGTCCGTTCCCGGCGGCCGCCGCCACGGCTTCGCGGAACAGCGGAGCCCGGTCGCCCAGGATCTCCTCGAGCTCCCGGATGGTCTCCGCGTCGGGAACGGCCTTGTCCTGTGCGCCCGGCGGCACCCAGAAGGCCGCCGCCGCCTCGGTGCGTTCGCATACGCCGTGCCGGCCGTACTGCCGGGTGAAGAGCGTGCTGAAGTAGCGGCCCAGCCCCGCCTCGCGCGTGGCGCCGTCCGGGAAGAACCAGCGCATCATCGGGTCGTCGTCGAAGGCGAGGGCCAGGGTGCGGCCGATCGGTGAAGCGTCGTCGATCGATGCCGTCTTGGGAGTGTTTGTTATCGACATACCGGCCATTCTGCACCCGATGATCTTCGACGGGCCGGGCGGGTCCCGGCTCCAGCCGGAGCCGCCGCACCGGGAATGGTCAGGGGATCATCACGCAATGGTTCTCGATCACCCTGCCGCTGCGGTCCAGGCCACCGCAGACGGCCAGCCGCGGATACGCCCTGAACTCCCGGTTGACGACGAACCGGGCCCGCGACACGCCTGCCCTGCTCCCCCGGTAGTCGCCCACGAAGGCGCGCAGCGTCCCCGGCAGTCCATCCCTGGTGGTGACGGTGATGTCCTGGACGTAGTCGCGCCCCTGGTAGGCGGTGGCCACGCAGATGTAGGTCCCGCACGTGGACTTGACCTCGGCGCTCGCCGGTGCTGCGGTCACCAATGCCGAAGCGCAGGCTGCGGCGAGGGCCGCTGCGACCGTCGCCAAGCGGCGGCGCGTGGGTGTCACCGACCGGTCCCTCTTCTGGCGTGCGTACATCACGGGATCCCCTCCAAGCTGTGATGGCCGACTGCAAGACGTGTCCACGGTGTCACGTTCGGTTCCGTCATGGCGCGGGGCGTCGCGGATCGGCCGCCCCTGGGGGCGGATTTTCACACCGCCTCTACAGATCCGCCCCGACGTTCGAGTACGACGGCCGGTCAGGGTCCGGGGCGGTCTTTTCAAAAGTTGAACCGGTATCAGCGAGTCAATCCTGCTGAAAAGACTCACTAATGACGGGATTGTGAGGATGCGGAGCGTGATGGCAACGTTGCCATCTCGTTAATAGTTCACTTCTTGACGGTGGTGTCGACGCCGAGTTGACTGCGTCTACCTCGGCCGCAAGTACAGGGCCTCGTCAGGGAGGTTTACATCGTGAACACATATCTGGGTCGAGTCGCCGTTGCAGTCGCTGCTTCCGCGATCACCGTCTCGCTCACTGCCTGCGGCAGCACGGACGAAGACGCCGACGGGAGACCCGGAGGGTCGGCCGTGGATGACGCGATCAAGGTCGGCCTCCTGCTTCCCGAGGATCAGACGGCGCGCTACGAGAAGTTCGACAAGCCGCTGATCGAGAAGGAAGTCGCCAAGTTCACGCGAGGCAAGGGCAAAGTGGTCTATGCCAACGCCAAGCAGGACGCGGCCGCCCAGAATGCCCAAGTCGAAGCGATGATTGCCCACAAGGTGCACGTCCTCATCGTCGACGCGGTGGACGCCAAGGCCATCGCCGGCTCGGTCAAGAAGGCCAAGGATGCGGGCATTCCGGTCATCGCCTACGACCGCCTGGCGGAAGGCCCGATCGACGCCTACACCTCCTTCGACAATGAAGACGTGGGCAAGGTCCAGGGCAAGGCGCTGCTGGACGCGCTGGGCGACAAGGCCAAGGACGGCCACATCGTCATGGTGAACGGCTCGGTCACCGACCCGAACGCCAAACTCTTCAAGTCCGGTGCGCACTCCGTCCTCGACGGCAAGGTGAATGTCGGCAAGGAGTACGACACCGTCGACTGGAAGCCGGAGAACGCCAATACCAACATGGCGGCCGCCCTGTCGGCGCTGGGCAAGGGGAAGATCATCGGCGTCTACTCCGCCAACGACGGAATGGCCGGCGGCATCATCACCGCCCTCAAGGCGGCCGGAATCTCCAACCTGCCCCCGGTCACGGGTCAGGACGCCGAACTGGCCGGTGTGCAGCGGATCGTCGCGGGCGAGCAGTACATGACCGTCTACAAGCGGTACGCGCCGGAGGCTGCGGCCGCCGCGGAGATGGCCGTCGCCCTCGCCAAGGGCGAGAAGATCGACGGAATCATCAACCAGATCGTCAACAGCCCGACCACGAAGGGCGTGCCATCGGTCCTCGTCCCGGGCGTCGCGCTGACCAGGAACAACGTGAAGTCCACCGTGGTCGACGACGGCGTCTACACGGTCGACGAGATCTGCACCGACAAGCTCAAGGCCGCGTGTGAAGAGATCGGCCTGAAGTAGCAGGACCCGGGGTACGGCAAGCGCGCACACCCCGGAGCCCGTCTGAGTGCGGCGCTCACCTCGAGTCGGTCGGTGGAGTCCAGGCGGGCCACACCGGGATGGGGTACCGGGGTGCGCGCCGCCTGCTTGCCTCGCGCACGAGGAAGATGACTCCCGAGGCGACTGTCGCGGTGAACGACAGCACCACCACGGCGGGCCGCCAGATGTTGGATGCTCCCACCAGGTGGAGCCACACCGCTGACGAAGCTGCTGCCACGACCAGCAGCCACACGACCCTGGCCCCACGTGACAGCCTGCCGCTCACCGCGACGAACGCGAAGCCGAGCGCCGCGCCGGGTGTGACGGCCGCGATCAGACCCAAGAGCAAGAAGATGAAGAGGGCGATGATCACGTTGCGCTGACCTCCGGTTCTCAGGGCAACCGTGCACACGGGCAGGCGGATCCATATCCCCTGCTCCGGAGGGTTCCCGCGAGCCATACTGTCAGAGCCTTTGAACGTGTTCAACACCGGCTGGGGCATCTCGCCTGGCGGCGAGGACGGCGTCGGGCCGAGCCGGGCCTCACCGGCCGGCGGCAGCTTCTACCAAGATCGGTTCCAGGGGTCAAGCCACGTATTCGAGTGGCGTGACGCACGCCCCCCTGCAGGGTTTATTTGGAGTACGCCCTCACCGGGAACTCCCGGAGAACACGGGGCCGGAACATAATCCCGGGCCTTTTCTGCGGGGCGGAATACAAACCCTTTTGACACCGAATGGAGAATCATCATGTCTGAGCGTTTTTGGACCCGTCGTATCGTCCTGGCCGGAGCTTCCGTTGCGCTGGTCGGTGGTGGCATCGCACTGCCGGCGACCGCGATGGCCGCACCCGTCGCCGCCCCGCAGCAGGCCGTCACCCTCCTCCCCCAGGACAGCGCCGACGGAATCGGTACCGGCGGCGACGCCAACGCCGAGAACACCACCGTCGGCGGCGAGGCCAAGGGTGGTAACGCGAGCACCGGCGTCGGCGAATGCAAGGGCAAGTGCGTGATCAGCACCGGTAACGCCCGCGGCGGTGACGCCAGTGCCGATGCCATCAACACGGGCGATGCGACCGCCGTGGGTGGTGACGGCACCGGCAAGGGTGGCCAGGTGAACAAGCAGAACATCAAGCTGCAGGTCAAGGAGAACCTGAAGCAGAAGCTCGGTCAGTGAGGTCTGACCGTCCACACCGGGAACCACCCCCACACAGCAGTAGCCGGAGAGGCCCTGAGCCTCTCCGGCTACTCCTGCGTGGGGGGAGGGGGATGGGGCCGCTGCGCCTGTCGCGGCGGCCACGAACGCCGGTCGTCAAGTCACGAAAACTCGGAACGTGACGCGATCCGAAGCGGAGGGCTTACTCAAGACATGGGCTCACGCGCACCGGGTGGTCCCACCCGCGTCAACACGTGAGACGGGCCCGTCCGGCCGCCTCTTCTTCACCTTTTTTAGCGGGAGCGAAATTTCCAATATTCACGCCTCCGGGACTCGGAGGTCATACTGGCGAATAGGAGCAAGCACATGCGAATGACCATTGTTTTCCCGATGTCCCATGTCGGGGGGAGTGTGTCGTGAGTTCCCTACCTCCTTCGTCCGAGCGCCCCACCGGGCCCCCGTCCGGCCCGCTGTCCGGCCGGCCGACAGACGAGCAGGCTCCGCCTCCGGGGCCTCCGCCGCCTCCTGGGCCCCCAGGGCCGCCGACCGTCAGTGGCGAGCCGGGCGAGCCCGGTCGGGGCCGCCGCGGGGCGGCTCACGGGTGGCGGTCGCGCAGGACAGTTCTGAGTGCCGCAACGGCCGTTGCGATGGCCACGGCGGTGGTACTCGCCTTCACCGTCATGGGCGGGAACAAGGCTGCCGGCGGAGAGGTCTTCCTGCAGGCTGCCTCGGCGGCCGGCCCGGACCCGTTCACCCCCTCGACGGCCGCGGCCTCCGCGGACTCCGGCGTCGTACCCGTGGCTGCTGCCCAGCCGAAGGGCGGCGCGGCCGGTACCCGCACCCTCGAGGTCAACGGCGCGTACCCGGGGCTCTACGGGGGCACGCGGAACCTCGCGAGCTGCGACGTCGAGAAGCAGATCCAGTTCCTGACCCAGCACACGGACAAGGGCAAGGCCTTCGCCACCCCCTTGAGCATCAAGCAGCCCGAGATCCCCTCCTACCTGCGGTCGCTGACTCCGGTCCGGCTCGGCTGGGACACCCGGGTCACCAACCACGGGTACAAGAACGCCGCGCCGACCAGCTATCAGGCGGTCCTGCAGGCCGGCACGCCCGTGCTGGTCGACGACCGCGGCGTACCTCGCGTCCGCTGTGCTTGCGGTAACCCGCTGGCCCCGCCTGTCGCCGTCAAGGGCAAGCAGACGTACAGCGGCAAGGAGTGGTCGTCGTTCCAGTCCTCCGACCTCGTTGCGGTCAAGCCCGCCGAGCAGCCGGTGAAGACGGTCACGATGTTCGATCACGACCGCAAGGGCTGGTACGAGCGGTCGAGCGGCGACGTGCAGGGCAAGCACGACCACGTCGTTCCGCCCCCGAAGGGCCAAACCCCCGACTCGGCGTACCCGGTCCTGCCCCCGCCCGATTCGGGATCAGCTGAGAGGTTCCCCGAGAAGGACAAGGGCAGGCAGCACGAAAAGGAAACGGACAAGGGGACCCAGACGGGCCAGAACCCCGAGAAGGGCACGAACCAGGTCCCTGAAAAGGGCACGAACCAGGTGCCGCACAAGGAGAGGGACAAGGTCCCCGAGAAGGACAGGGACAAGGCACCTGAGAAGAAGCCGGACCAGGTCCCTGAAAAGGGCACGCGCGTGAACCCTGAGGAGGGCACGAACCAGGTGCCTCACAAGGAGACGGACAAGGTCCCCGAGAAGGACACGGACAAGGCGCCCGAGAAGAAGCCGGACCAAGTCCCTGAAAAGGGCACGCGCGTGAACCCTGAGGAGGGCACGGACAAGGTTCCTGAGAAGGGTACGAACGAGGTCCCGAAGAAGGAGACCGACAAGGTCCCTGAGAAGGAGACCGACAAGGTTCCTCAGAAGGAGACGGACAAGGTTCCCGAGAAGGGGACGGACAAGGTCCCTGAGAAGGGTACGAACGAGGTCCCGAAGAAGGAGACGGACAAGGTTCCCGAGAAGGGTACGAACGAGGTCCCGAAGAAGGAGACGGACAAGGTTCCCGAGAAGGGTACGAACGAGGTCCCGAAGAACGAGACGGACAAGGTTCCCGAGAAGGGTACGAACGAGGTCCCGAAGAAGGAGACCGACAAGGTTCCCGAGAAGGGTACGAACGAGGTCCCGAAGAAGGAGACCGACAAGGTCCCTGAGAAGGGTACGAACGAGGTCCCGAAGAAGGAGACCGACAAGGTCCCTGAGAAGGGTACGAACGAGGTCCCGAAGAACGAGACCGACAAGGTCCCTGAGAAGGGGACCGGTCAGAACTCCGAGAAGGAGTCGGGCCAGAACCCTGGCAAGGAGCAGGGCAACAAGGAGCAGGGCAACAACGACCAAGGCAACAGCGAGCAGGGCAACAGCGAGCAAGGCGGCAACGACCAGGGCAACAGCGAGCAGTCCGGATGACCCTGCGGTCCAGGCGCCTGGGGACGCATCGGCCGGCACCGCCAACTCGGGACGGCGACCCCGGTGGTCAGAAGTGCATAGCGGCGTGCGAAGGCGGCGGTCCGCCCCACACGAAGACGGCGTGCCCCGGCTGGATCGCCAGGACACGCCGTTCGCGGTAGGCCGGCAGCTCACAGTCCCCTCGGCGTGGCTGCCGGCCCGGTCAGCCCGTCAGGGCAGCAGTTCCGCCTCAGCCGTGGCGGTGCTGCCGGCGGCCGTTCCACGAGTCGCTGTCGACGACGTTGCCGCGGTTGTCGCGGAGCGTGGCGCTGTCGCGCTCGTCCCATACCTGCTCACGGCGGTCCTGGTAGACGTCGTGGCGGGTGTCGCGGCCCCTGCCCGTGTGGACCTTGACGCTGGAGCGGCCGTCCAGGCGGAAGTCGTTGAAGCGGTAGCGGTTGCCCTGCCGGTCGGTGAGGGTGAAGCCGCGCAGGTTGACGCTGTGGCGGCCGGTGTTCTTCACCTCGACCCATTCCCCGTTCAGGGCACGGGCGGAGCGGTCGTTGCGACCGGGGCTGTCGTACTGGACGTCGCCGATGACGATCGAGGAATGCGGGGCCCGGTGGTCACGCCTGTGGTCGTCGGCGGCGGCAGCCGGGAGGGCGGCGGCGCCGACCAGGGCGCCTGCTGCCAGGAATGTGGCGACTACGCGGCGGGTGGCGAGAGAAGCAGACATGGAGATGACCCCTTCAACAGACAGCGGCCCGTCCCGTCTCGTACGAGCCGGGTGGGCTCCGAACAGTTCCCGGCGTCCTGCCGAGGAGCCACACTCTGGCCCGGAACCACCACCAAAAGCCACTAAGTCAGCGCGTGTTGCGCAATACGGATATACCAGTGACTCTTGCTTGTAGCGGACATGTGTCATGGCTGCGCTGACGCGGACGACGCGAGCGCGCGCATCGGGCCGTGGGACGCCTGGGGCCGGAGGCTCTCCCTGGTCAATGCCCTTTCCTCGGGGCGGCCTTCGTTCCTGCGCCGAATGGGTTCAGGGTCTTGTAACAGCCGCTTCCACCGTTTCTTCGCACCTGCTCACGTGAACGGTTCTGGTGTGCGAAGGCGAGCGCGTTTCAGTGGCGGCACCTCGCCGTGCCGCTCCGTGGGCGGGGCGTCAGAGCGAGGGCAGGTGGGTCGTCGGCGCCGGGGCGGGTTTCCGCGGCGTGCGGATCAGCGGGAGCAGGGAAGCCGCGCCCGCGAGCGACAGCAGCGCCGCGACCCTCAGCACGCTTTCGATGGCCGATCCGTCCGAGGCCGCCTGCTGTTCCGAGCCGCTCAGGACCTCGAGGACGGTCGCCGCCACCGCCACGGCGACCGCGCCCAGCAGGACGAGCGAGGTCAGCACCAGTCCGGAGGCCGCGGCGAGGCGGCTCGACGGAACGTACGACTGGGTGGCCACGTTGGTCAGCGCCCAGCCGAGTCCGAGCCCGATGCCCACGACCGCGAACACGGCTGTGTAGAGGGCGAGCGGGCCCGCCCAGGTCAGTGCCAGGATGCTGGCTCCGCTCAACAGCAGCCCGGCAGCCATCAGCGCTTCGGGGCGCCTGCGCTGGGCGAGGTGGCCGGACCAGTAGCTGGCTGCCCCGGCACCGACGGACAGCGCGAGGAACACCAGCCCCGCGTCCAGCGGGGAGAGGCCGCGGACCTGCTGGAGGTAGAGCGCGGAGAGGACCGCCACGAGGCAGTACCCGATGTTGGACACGCAACCGGCCAGGGTGACGGTCACGAACGGGACGTTGTGCAGCAGGGAGAGGTCCAGCAGCGGTTCGGCGGTCCGGCGTTCGATCGCCACGAACAGGATCAGCAGCAGCGCTCCGGCGGCGAGGCAGGCCAGCGTCGCGGCTGAGGCCCAGCCCCAGTGGCCACCCTGGTCGACGGCGATCATGATCGCGGTGAGACCACCCGCCACGGTCACGGCACCTGGCAGGTCAAGGCCGTTGCCGGCCTCTTCGTCGCGGGTGTCGGTGACGAACCGCAGCATCAGGAATGCGGCGACGGCGCAGACCGGCACGTTCAGCAGGAACACCGCCCGCCAGCTGATGTGCTCGGCGAACACGCCGCCCACGAACGGCCCGAGAGCGACGCCGATCGCGCTGAAGGCCAGCACCGTGCCGACCGCGCGGCCCTGCCGGTCGTCGCGGAAGTAGGCGCTGACGACCGCCACGGCCACGGGAAAGATCAACGCGGCCGTGGCACCCTGCACCACCCGCGCCACGACCAGCCAGACCTCGTTCTGCGCGGCGCTGCACACGACGGACACCACGCCGAAGCCGGCCAGCCCCCACACGATGACCGTGCGCCGCCCGTGGACGTCGGCGGCCCTCCCGCCCGTGATCATCAGCGCACCCAGGGTCAGCATGTAGCCGCTGACCAGCCACTGCAGATTCGTGGTCGGGGTGGAGAAGTCCCGGGCGATCACCGGCAGCATCAGGTTCAGGGCGAACCAGTCCATCTGGACCAGGAGCATGGACAGCGAGGCGGCCGCGATGACCGCGCGATCGCGGCCGGAGAACAGTCGCCGGCCGGGCGACCCGGTGTCCGCTTTGCCCACGCTCATCGGCACGTCCCGTCCGGAGCCCCCACCACCCCACCCCAACCAGCATGCGCCCACGCGCGGAGTCGGGCACCCTGCGGCGTCACTACTGGCGTGAGGACGCTCCCGGGCTCGTGAGCAAGGAGGGCGGTTGGGTGAGTCCGGGGTACTTCGTCATCGCCAACGGGGCTGTGCGGGTCCTCTGTTGGCCTTCGGAGTGCGTACTCCGGCTGCTTCGTCTCGCTTGGGTCGGGCCCTCTTCGGGTGTCGGCGGGACGGACCTGTCGTTTTCGTGGCGCGTGCGGATGCCGGAGGGGCGGTGGGCCTCTCCGGCGTCTGCTGTGTGGGGGTGGGTGGGTGGTTGTCACTTGCCGAGCTTGGCCTTGAGTTCCTTCTTGACCTGGTTCTTGATGTTCTGCTTGTTGACCTGGCCGCCGTTGCCGGTGCCGTTGCCGCCTACGGCGGTGGCGTCGCCGGTGTTGATGGCGTCGGCGCTGGCGTTGCCGCCGGTGGCGTTGCCGGTGTTGATGATGCACTTGCCCTTGCAGGTGCCGACTCCGGTGTTGGCGTTGCCGCCGGTGGCGGTGCCGCCGACGGTGGTGTTCTCGGCGTTGGCGTCGCCGCCGGTGCCGATGCCGTCGGCGCTGTCCTGGGGGAGGGTGATGGTCTGGGGGGCGGTGGTGGGTGCGGCCATGGCGGTGGCGGGGAGGGCGATGCCGCCGCCGAGGAGGGCGAGGGAGGCTCCGGCCAGGACGATGCGGCGGGTCGGGAAACGCTCGAACATGGGAATGCTCCATTCGGCAACGGGTGAGGGGTTTTGTGTATCGCCCTGTGGAATGGGCCGGGGATTCTGTTCGGCCTTTTGTTTTCCGGGGTTTCCCCGGTGGGGGCGTACTTCCAATAAACCGTGTGGGGGAGCGGGCGTCACGCCACTCGAATACGTGGCTTGACGAGGCGAATCGATCTTGATAAAAGCCCGGCCGGTGCGGACGCCCCGAGGCCGATCCGCGGTCTCGACCCACTTCGACGGCTGACCGCCCCCCGACGGTGATCCGCCCGCGGTGCGGACCCCGGTAGGACGGGCGCCCCGGGTGCAGTGCGAGCACGGCCTGGTCGTGCGGCGCGGGCCGTCAGCCTGCCGGGGGCTGCGGCTGTGCGGGCTTCAGTCCGTCGAGGGTGAGGTCGAGGAGGCGTTCGGCCTGGTCGCGTTGCTCCGGCTGGGCCGAGGTGAGGGCGATGCCGGCCAGGATGGCGAAGACGTCGGTCGAGCGGATGTCGGACCGCAGCGCGCCGGCGGCGGTGCCGGCTTCCATGAGGGTGGTGATCGCGGTCTGGATCATCTCGCGGCTGTGGCCGTAGGGGTCGCTTCCCGAGGAGACGACGGCTCGCAGCGCGTCGGCCATGCCGAGTTTGGCGGTGGCGTAGTCGATGAAGCGGCCCATCCACGCGCGCAGGGCCTCGCGCGGGGGCAGCGTTGCCAGGAGCCCGGGAACCGCATCACACAGCCGCGCGACTTCGTTGCGGTAGGCCGCCTCGATCAAGGTCTCCCGGGTCGGGAAATTGCGGTACAGGGTTCCGGTTCCCACCCCCGCCTCTTTGGCGATGCGCTCGTAGTGGGCGTCCAGTCCCTCCTCGGTGAACACGCGCACCGCGGCAGCCAGGATCTTGTCCCGGTTGCGCTGAGCGTCGGCCCTCAGTGGGCGTCCCGTATCCGCTGCCATCGCCTGCCCGCTCCCTCGTCCCCGGTTGCGAAGTGGAGGAGCCTCCACTTACGGTTCGAGATAACCGGCGGCGCCTCCACTTCCACTGTAGGTCAGACGCCGCCCTCGTCCCGCCTCCGGAAGGGCCCAGTCGTGTCGGAAATCGAAGGCAAGGTCATCGCGATCACAGGTGCCAGCAGCGGGATCGGCGAGGCGACCGCGCTGCTCCTCGCCGAGCGCGGCGCGAAAGTGGTGCTCGGGGCGCGCCGGCCGGAACGCCTCGAGGCGCTGGTCGCGCGCATCGAGCAGGCCGGCGGCCAGGCCGTCCCCGGGCGCACGGATGTCAAACGCCGCGAGGACCTGACCGCTCTGGTCGGGCTGGCACGCGACCGCTACGGCAAGCTCGACGTCCTGGTCAGCAACGCCGGAATCGGCCTGATCTCCCCGCTGGACGACCTCCGCGTCGAGGACTGGGAGGAGATGATCGACGTCAACCTCAAGGGCGTCCTGTACGGGATCGCCGCGGCGCTGCCCGTCTTCCGGGAGCAGGGGTACGGACACTTCGTCAACACCGTCTCCACGGCCGGACTGCGCATCGTGCCGCTCCAGGCGGTGTACGCGGGCACCAAGAACGCCGTACGCACCATCTCCGAAGGCCTGCGGCAGGAGGCCGGGGACAGCGTGCGCGTCACCGTCGTCTCGCCAGGGGTCACGCGTACGGAGTTCGCGGACTCCATGGCGCCGGAGATGCAGGCCCGGGTCCGCGACCGCATGGACAGGATCGCGATGCCGCCGCAAGCCGTCGCCCGCGCCATCGCCTTCGCCGTCGAGCAGCCGGCCGGTGTCGACGTGGGCGACATCGTCGTCCGCCCCACAGCCCAGGACTAGCGGGTGCCGACCTACGCGAAGAGGCGCGAGAGCTCGGGTATCGCATGCCCCGCTGACCGGAGGTGACATGCGCGCCGAATCGTGCCGTGCCACCCTGTTCACATGCCCCGGGGGTAGATGACAGCCGCGACGAACGGAGCGCGCTGTGGGAAATCGGATCCGTGTCAGCGCGCTGTCGCTGAGGCGCCGAGCGGCCGCCGGTTTCGCCGCCCTGTTGTTGGTGGCACTCACCTCGGGCACGGGTGCCCGGGCAGCCCCGTCACCCTCCCCGGCGCCCTCGCCGTCCCCGTCCCCGTCGCCGTGGTCCTCCGGTGTGGGGGATCCGGGCCGGCTCGACCCGCGCATCACCGAGATCATGCGGAAGCCGGAGTACCGCCATGCCCAGTGGGGGCTGCTGCAGACCGAACCGGCCGACGGGCGGGTGCTGCACAGCCTGTTCCCCGGGCAGTTCTTCATCCCCGGCTCCACCGCGAAACTGTTCGCCGTCTCCGGCACGTGGCGGACCCTCGGCACGGACCACCGCTTCGTGACCCCCGTATACGCGGTCGGCGAGCGGACCGGGGCCACGCTGACGGGCGACCTGGATCTCGTCGCCCAGGGCGATCTCACCATGGGCGGCAGGACGCGCCCCGACGGCACGGTCGCCTACACCGACCTCGACCACACCTACGCCAACGACTTCCCCGGCGCGACCCTCACCCCGGAGAACCCGCTCGCCGGGATCGACCAACTCGCCCGGCAGGTCCGCGACTCCGGCATCACCCGCGTCGACGGCGACGTGATCGTCGACAGCAGGCTCTTCGCCCCCGACCCGGTCCTCGACCCCACGCCGACCCCCCTGATCATCAACGACAACCTGATCGACCTCCTGACCAGGCCCGGCGACCGGGCGGGCGCGGACGCCCGGCTGGACTGGCGGCCGAAGGTCGCCCCGTACCAGGTCACTTCCACGGTGAAGACCGTCGCGGCCGGGAAGCCGACGAACATCACGGTGACGGCCACCGACGGCGGCACCCGGATCCGGCTGTCCGGCACGATCGCGGCGGACTCCGAGCCGCTGCTGCGGAGCTCGCCCGTCACGGACCCGGCCGCGTTCGGCCGTACCGCGCTGATCGAGGCGCTGGCCCGGGCCGGGGTGGAGGTCTCCGCCGCCGCGACCGCACCCAACCCGGTCGCCCGGCTGCCGCGCGACTACGACGGCCGCCCGCGGGTGGCCGCGTACACCTCACCGCCGTACGAGCAGTACGCCAAGCTGATCCTCAAGGTCAGCCACAACCTGGGCGCGAACCTCGGGATATGCCTGATGGCCGTCACGTCCGGCAGCAACCAGTGCGAGGACGGCTTCCCGGTGCTCGCCGCCTTCCTGGACCGGGCGGGCGTCGACCGCAGGCAGGCGGAACTCATGGACGGCCGCGGCGGCAACCCCGCCGACCGGGCCACGCCGCAGGCGCTCGTACAGATGCTGGCGTACTGGCAGCGCACACCGGACGCGCAGCGCTTCCGGGAGGCCCTGCCCATCCTCGGCGTCGACGGTCTGCTGGCCGAGAACTGCCGCAGCTGCCCGGCGCGCGGGAAGGTGTTCGGGAAGACCGGCGCGGCCGTCGGAGGGGACACCCTCAACGACCGGCTCGCCGTCGGCGCCATCACCATCGCCGGCTACCTCGACAAGGGCGGCGGCCGCTTCGACACCTTCTACGCGGGCGTCAACGGCGCGTCCACACCGACCGCCGACCCCGCCGGTGTCCTGACGATCGCCAACGACCTGGCCCTGATCGCCGCCTACCTCCAGGAGTCGCCCTGACGGGCGGGACCCACTCAGCCCGCCGGGTCACCGGCCGGGGCTGCTGCCGGCGCCGTACGGAGCGTACGGAGTCAGCCGGCTGCCGGGGTCGGAGGGGCGTCGGCCGGTGCGTAGAGCAGGTGCATCACGCCGGTCGTGAAGGTCTCGGACTTGAGCAGCTTCAGCGGGTACGGCCCCTCGCCGTCCGCGAACAGCCGCAGGCCCTCGCCGAGGACGATCGGGTGCACCAGCAGCCGCAGCTCGTCGAGGAGGCCGGCGGCGAGGAGCCGGCGTACGAGGGAGACGGAGCCGGTGACGGCGATGGGCCTGTCACTGTCCTCGGCCTTCAGCGCCTTCACGCCGTCGAGGAAGTCGCCTTGGAGCTGCTCGGAGTTGCGCCACGTGAACTCGAGGTCGTGGCTGGAGACGACGACCTTGCGCGTGTCGCCGAAGTCCTTGGCCAGGCCGGCGTCGTCGCCGCCCGCGCGCTCGCGCTCGGGCCATGACTCGGCGAAGGCCTCGTACGTCGTGCGGCCGAACAGGAACGTGTCGCTGGCCTGGATGTCGCCCATGACGGCGGCGCCCATCTCGTCGTTGTAGTAAGGGAAGTGCCAGTTCTGGGGCTCGGCGACGACGCCGTCGAGGGAGATGAAAAGGCCTGCGGTGATCTTGCGCATCGGGGGCTCCCTGGGTTGCCGAGCGGGGGTTCGGTCCGCGTTCTCATGAGGTAGACGGACAGGAACCCCGAAAATCATCGGCGGCCCGTCATGGGATTTCGCTCTGGGCCCGGGCCGAGTCCACCCGAATGGCCCGATCGGCCGCCCACGCGCACCCTGGAGAGGTGAAGACCGAGACGCCCGCCACGGCCCGCGGTGCTGTCGCCGGATTCCTCGAGAATCCCGTCATCGGCATGGCGCCGTGGATCATCTTCTCCCTCCTGGTCGGTCCCGGCAGGTTCGAGATCGCCGTCGTGCTCGCCCTGGCGGCGACGGTCGTGCTCGTGGCGGCCGGGCGGATCGTCAACAGGGGCAGCACCTGGAAACTGCTGGAGATCGCGGACCTGGTCTTCTTCACCGTCATGGCCGTCATCGGCGCCTTCGCGAGCGACGGCACCCGCCGCTGGCTGGAGACGTACGCCGGGGAGGTCTCCAACATCGCCCTCTTCCTGATCGCGTTCGGGTCCATGGCGGTGCGCGTGCCCTTCACCCTGCAGTACGCGCGGGAACAGGTCGATCCGGCGTACTGGCACACCCCCACGTTCCTGCGGACCAACTACCTCATCACCGGGGTGTGGGGGCTGGCGTTCCTGGTCGCCGCCGTGGCGGGGGCGTACGGGGACCTCGTGCTGCACAATCCGAACAACATCTGGACCGGATGGATCATCCAGATCCTGGCCATCGTGGCGGCGCTGCGCTTCACCGCCTGGTACCCGGACGTGGCCCGCGCCCGGGCCCTCCGCGCGGCGGGCCGGCCCGGGCCGGAGCCGCCGCACCTGGCCGGGATGTTCCTGCCACTGGCCGGACTGCTGGTCCCCATCGGGATCGCCGTCCTGATCTTCGACGACAACGTGTGGTGGCTGGGCGTGGTCCTGATCGTGGGCGGCGGCATGCTCACGAGGGCCCTGACGGCCCGCAACTGACGCTGCCCCGCGGACGGGGTCATGCGGCGTGCTCGGCGCACAGGCATCCGACGCCGCGCTCGATCCACTCCCGTCCGGCCCACTCCGGATGCCGCTCGATCAGAGCGCCCGGACCTCGGCGACGATCTCGGCCTCGCCCATCGCGGAGTCACGCCGCAGCCAGGTCTCGTCGCGCAGCTCGCGCAGGTAGTCGCGGACGCCGGTGAGCACCTGCGTGCCGCCGAGTTCGCCGTGACCGGGAACCACCACCCGCGGTGCGGTTGCGGCAAGGCGGTCCATCACCCCGAGCCAGCGCACGCCGGAGACGTCCGTGTCGTACGGCGGGAACCACGGGAAGATGGCGAACTGCCCGGTCTCGGCGAGGTCCCCAGTGAACAGCACACCGGCGTCCGGCACCTCGACCACCTGGTCGCCCCTCGTGTGGCCCCTCCCCGTGGGCCGCAGCCGTACGGTCCGGCCGCCGCCGAGGTCGAGTTCGTGGCCGTCGTCGTAGAGCAGGTCAGGGGTGGGCACCCGGATGCCCTCCAGTCGGCGGGCGACCGGCCCGCCGAAGCCCCGGAACATCTCGAGGTACCCCGGCCCCTTCGCCTTCAGGTCGTCCGCCTGGGCCCGGTTGACGAGGTACGTGGCCCGGTCGGTGAACACCTGGGCGCCGAATGCGTGCTCGGGGTGGAAGTGCGTCGTGGTCAGGTACAGGCGCCGCCCCCCGGCCACCTCGGACGCGAGGGCCAGCACCTGCTCGGCGTTGGCGGTGCCGATGCCCGTCTCGACGACCAGCACGGCCTGCGTGCCGCCGATGATGCCGATGTTGGGTACCAGCCCGACCCCGTGGTTCGGGATCACGAGCAGGTCGTGGGCGATCTCCTGGGCGCCGGCAACCTGCACCGCGGGGTCGGGCATCAGTTCGTCCGTCATGCTCAGATTCCACAGCCGCGGCCCGACCGCCGTCCAAGACCTGCTGTGCCGCGCCGATACCGTGCGGGTATCGTCCCCGGTCATGGAGCTACGCACGCTGCGCTACTTCGTGGCCGTCGCCGAGGAACTCCACTTCGGCCGGGCCGCTGCGCGGCTGCACATGAGCCAGCCACCGCTGAGCCGGGCGATCAAGCAGCTGGAGGCCGACCTCGGCGCCGCCCTGTTGCACCGCTCCGCCGCAGGAGTCACGCTCACCCCGGCCGGGACGGCGCTCCTCGACGAGGCCCGCACCCTGCTCCAGCAGGCCGACCAGGCCCGCGTACGCGTCGCCGCGGCGGCCGGCGCCGCGACCATCACCGTCGGTCTCCTGGGCGATGGCACCGACCGGGGCGCCACGCGGCTGGCCGCCGCGTACCGCCGGCAGCACCCCGGCGTCGAAGTCCGCATCCGCGAGACCGACCTGACCGATCCGACCTGCGGGCTGCGGGCGGGACTGGTCGACATCGCCCTGACCCGAGCACCGTTCGACGAGACCGGCCTGACGGTGCACGAGCTGCGCGCCGATCCGGTGGGCGCGGTGCTGCGCGCCGACGACCGGCTGGCCCGCCGCGACCGGCTGACGCTGGCCGACCTGGCCGGCCGGCGCTGGTTCCGGTTCCCGGACGGTACCGACCCGATCTGGCAGTCGTACTGGAACGGCGGCGAGCCCCGCGAAGGTCCGGTGGTGCGGGCCGTCCAGGAATGCCTCCAGGCCGTGCTCTGGAACGGCACGGTCGGGATGACCCCGCTCGGGCACCACCCGCCCGGCGAGCTGGCCGTCGTACCGCTGACCGACATGGCGCCGAGCCGCGTCGTGGTGGCGTGGCGCGAGGGCGGCACGAACCCGTTGATCCGGTCGTTCGTCCGGATCGCGACGGCCGCGTACCGCGACTGAGTGCCGCTCCGTGAACCGACCGGTGCCGTGCCGTGCCGCGTCGCGGCGACGCCGGAGCCGGGCGTGGGGCCCCCTAGCAGGTCGGGCTGGGTTCCGGCGCTGCCTGAGCGGGCAGCTTGCGTACGGACGGCTCCCCTACGGACAGCTCGCGTTCGGCGACTGCGCGGAAGCCGTGGGGCGGGCGGCCGGTGAGGCGTTGGACGGTGTCGGTGGTGCGGTCCTCGGCTCCCTCGGCGATGGCCCGGTCCATCCCGGCCAGCATCGCGGCGAACTCCGCCGGAATGACCGCGGCCAGCCGGTCACGCATGGCGTCGTAGGTCAGCCGGCGATGGACCACCGGGCGGCCGGTGACGTCCGTGAGGAGCGCTGCGATGTCGTCGTGGCTGAGTGCCTCCGGTCCGGTGAGGACCAGGTCGGCATTGGGCGCGCGGTCGTCGGTGAGGGCCCGTACGGCGACGGCGGCGATGTCGTCGGCGTCGACGAAGCCGACCCGGCCCGTCCCGGCCGCGGTCCGGATCTCGCCGTCGTTGCGGATGCTGTCGGCGTGGGCGTGAGTGCCGGTGAAGTTCTGCATGAACCAGGAGGGCCGCAGGACCGCCCATTCGCCGAACAGGCCGGGCAGGGCCCGGTGTACCTGTCCCACCGCCGGGCCGCCCTCGGCGATGGCCGAGGAGCTGAGGAGTACGGCGCGGCGCACGCCGCAGGCGCGGGCCTGCTCGAGGAAGGGCAGCATGACCGCGGCAGGGTCCGGGTCCCCGACGGGCGGGACGAGGTAGACGCGGTCGGCATCACGGAGGGCATCGCCGAAGCCGGCGGGGTCGTACCAGTCGAAGCGCACGGGCTCGGCGCCCGGGATCGGGGTGGCGCGACGGCTCGCGGCCTTGACGCGCCGACCGGCGGCGATCAGCTGCGCGGCGGTGCGGCTGCCGGTGGTGCCGGTGGCGCCGATGACCAGGGTGGCGCGGGCGGTGGTCATCGAACACCGCCCGCGGCGAAGCCGATGCCGGGTTCCTGGACGGCGAGCGGGTTCCAGTAGTCGCGGTAGGAGGTGAACCGCCCGTCCTGCACGGTCACGACGGCGATGTAGGTCATGTCGAAGGGGCTTCCGGTCGCGACCACCCGGCCCACGCCGCGCATCTCGACCACGATGGTCCCCGGGTCGGTGGTCTCGTGGATCCGCAGATCGGGGAAGTCGTGCAGGTCGATGTGGTCGGGGTAGTCGCGCATGTAGGCGGCGATGGCCTCCCGCCCCTCCAGCCGCCCGGGCCAGCCCGGGGGAGCGAAGGGGAACTCCATGAAGCCGTCCTCGGCCCACAGGCCGACCCAGGAGGCGATGTCCTTGTCCAGGAGCAGGCGCAGGCTGCGACGGTACAGATCCGCTGCGGGTGAGGTGATTGCGGGCATGAGGGTTCTCCGTCCCGTACGATACGGACCAGCGGTCCGCTTCTCCCTGCGAAAGATACGGACCGCCGGTCCGTATTGCAACCGGAGGGCGGAACCCCATGACCGAACGCAAGCCGCGCAAGGATGCGGTCCGTAACCGGGCGGCCGTCTTCGCTGCCGCCGACGCCCTGTTCGCCCATTGTGGGAGTCCCGAAGAAGTGACCATGGCCGACATCGCGACAGCGGCCGGCGTCGGCAAGGCAACGCTCTTCCGCGCCTTCGGTGATCGCACCGGGCTGATCCACGCGCTGTACGAGGCGCGGCTCGAGCCGGTGTGGAGCGCCGTGGAGCAGGGCCCGCCGCCACTGGGGCCCGCGACCCCGCCGCTGGAGCGCGTACCGGCCCTGCTCGACGCAGTCCTGTGCTTCAAGCTCGACAACCGCCATCTGGCGCTGGCCCTGGAGGGGGCCGGTACGGGCAGCCCGTACGGGACGGAGCACTACGAGCACTGGCACGCCTTGCTCCGCGACCTGCTGCAGCGCATCCCGGGCTTGGCGGACGGCGACTTCACCGCCCATGCGCTGCTCGCCGCGACCCGGGCCGACCTGGTCGCGTACCTGGCGGGCGAGAAGGGCGCGCCCCGTGAGGAGATGCGGGATCAGCTGGCGAGGTTCGCCACCGCCGTCCTCGGGGCCCGCTAGGGGTCTTTGATGGTGCGGGTTGCGCCGGGCCGTGACGGCCTGTGGGGCTCCGCCTCCGCCCACTCGGGCTTGAATGTGTTCAGTCAAAGGCCGAACGGAGCGGACATGGCGGTCGACATCGTCTACGAGACCCATTCGCTGACCGAGGACAACGAGAAGGGCGTCGCGACCGGCTGGCTGCCGGGCAGGCTCTCCGAGCAGGGACGACGGTTCGCCGCCGAGCTCGGCGTCCGCCGTCGGAACGCCGCGCTCGCAGCCGTATTCGTTTCCGATCTGCACCGGGCCGTCGAGACCGCACGGATCGCCTTCACCGGCACAGCGGTCCCGATCCATCAGGACCTGCGACTGCGCGAGTGCAACTACGGCGAGCTCAATGGCTGCCCCGTCACCGCCCTGGCGGATCGGCGTGTGCGGCACATCGACGATCCCTTCCCCGGCGGCCAGAGCTACCGACAGGTCATCGACGCCACCAGTGACTTCCTGCACGACCTGGCCACCGGCTGGGACGGCCGGCGCGTCCTCGTGATCGCCCACTCGGCCAACAAATGGGCACTCGACTGCCTGCTGACCGGAAAATCGATCGAAGACCTGGTCGACGCCCCCTTCGGGTGGCGAGAGGGCTGGCACTACACCCTCCCCACCGGCTGGCGCCAGGGATAGCGGGTCATGCGGAAGCCGGAGAGGCTGTGGGCCTCTCCGGCTTCCGCGGTGTGGGGGCGATCGTCCCCCCTCACTTGCCGAGCTTCTGCTTCAGGTTCTCCTTGACCTGCAGCTTGATGTCCTGCTTGTTCACCTGGCCGCCCGTGCCGGTGCCGTCGCCGCCTACGGCGGTGGCGTCGCCGGTGTTGATGGCGTCGGCGCTGGCGTTGCCACCGGTGGCGTTGCCGGTCTTGATCTCGCACTTGCCCTTGCAGTTGCCGACGCCGGTGCTCGCGTTACCGCCCGTGGCCTCGCCGCCGACGGTGGTGTTCTCGGCGTTGGCGTCGCCGCCGGTGCCGATTCCGTCGGCGCTGTCCTGGGGGAGGAGGCTGACGGCCTGCTGCGGGGCGGCGGTGGGCGCGGCCATGGCGGTCGCGGGGAGGGCGATGCCACCACCGACCAGCGCCAGGGAAGCTCCGGCCAGAACGATGCGACGGGTCGTGAAGAGCTCGAACATGGTAATTCTCCATTCGGTGTAAAAAGGGTTTTGTATTCCGCCCCGCAGCAAGACCGGGGATGTATTCCGGCCCTTTGTCCTCCGGGGTTTTCCCCGGTGAGGGCGTACTTCAAATAAACCCGACGGGAGAACGTGCGTCACGCCACTCGAATACGTGGCTTGACGCCGAGAATCGATCTTGGTAAAAGCCTGGCGGCGCGGGTCCGGCACCCTGCGAACGTGCCGGAGCGCGTGCTAGCTTCCGATCATGGAACAACGCGTCAGTCTGATCACCCTGGGTGTTGCCGACCTCGGGCGCTCCCGGGCCTTCTACGAGAGCCTGGGCTGGCGGGGGCAAGAGGCCGAAGAGACCGTCTTCTTCCAGGCGGGCGGCCTCGGGCTCGTCCTGTGGGGCCGCGAAAAGCTCGCACTGGACTCCGGCCTCGACAGTGCTCGCGGAACGGGCTTCGGCGGCATCGTCCTGGCCCACAACCTGCGCTCCCCGAAGGACGTGGACGCGCTCCTCACGGCTGCACAGCAGGCCGGAGCCACCGTGACCAAGCCCGCCGGGGCAACGGCCTACGGCGGCTACGCGGGGTGCTTCGCCGACCCCGACGGACATCTGTGGGAGATCGCCCACAACCCGGGCTTCCCCCTGGCCGAGGACGGGTCGCTGACCATCCCGGACTTCGGCTCCGCGTAGCGACCCTCCGCTGCCGCGACGCCTGCCCCGCCCCAGCCGGGCGGCCCGGCCCGCGACCTCGCCACACAGGCCGCTGCCCCGGATTCGCTATCAGTGCAGGTCGGAAGAGCGCGTGGGGCTGTCGTCGAGGAAGCCGCCCGACTGGTGCTGCCACAGTCTTGCGTAGGCGCCCTCGGTGGCGAGCAGTTCCTGGTGCGTGCCCTGTTCGACGATGCGTCCGTGGTCGAGGACGACGAGCCGGTCCATGTGGGCCACCGTGCTCAGCCGGTGCGCCACCACGAGGGCGGTCCGCCCCTCCATGAGGCGCCACAATGCCTCCTGGACGAGGATCTCGCTCTCGGAGTCCAGGGCGCTGGTCGCCTCGTCCAGCAGCAGGATCGGCGCGTCGCGCAGGATCGCCCGGGCGAGCGCGACCCGCTGGCGCTGCCCGCCGGAGAGCTTGACGCCGCGCTCGCCGACCATGGTGTCGAGGCCGTCCGGCAGCGCATCGGCGAACTCCGTGACGTGCGCCGCCTCGGCCGCGCGGCGGATCTCGGCCTCGGTGGCGCCGGGCCTGGCGAACGCGATGTTCTCCCGCAGGGTGCGGTGGAACATCGCCGGGTCCTGCGGCACGTACGCCATCAGGCCGCGCAGGTCGCGTTGGCGCAGCCTGCTGATGTCCTGGCCCCCGATCAGGATCCGGCCCCCGTCGATGTCCGTCATCCGCAGCAGCAGCCGGGTGAGGGTGGTCTTGCCGCCGCCGGACCGGCCCACGAGGCCGAACTTGGCCCCGCCGGGCACGGCCAGGTCCAACCCTTCGAAGAGCGGCCGCGCGCCCGGGTGGGCGAAGGTCACCTTCTCGAACCGCACGTCGGCGGCCCGGGTCGGCGATGGTGCCGGCTCCGGCGACTGCGGGTCGAGTACGGTCGGCGATGTCAGGAGCAGTGCCGTGAACTGCGCGGCCTCCGTCATCGAGCTCTCCAGGCGACGGTAGATCTGGTTGAACTCGAACATGATCCGCGTGGCGTTGGAGTAGTACGTGAAGGCGACCACGACCGCCTCCACCCCGTGCCCGTCCCCGGCGATCAGGACGGCGAGCAGCAGACCCAGCGCGTTCGTCACCACGGACATCGGCGCGACGAGGGTGTCGATGCGCAGGTTGCCGTAGTCCCACGACCGCAGCATGAGCCCCCGGGAGTGCGCCACCCGGGACCGGTGCTCGGCGGCCTCGCGCTCCTCCGCGGCGAACGCGCGGACCGTGTCCATGTTCATCAGGCTGTCGGAGACGTGCCCCGACACCCGGGCCATCGCCTCTTCCCGCCGGTTGACGAGCGCCTGGCGGCGCCGGACGAGGGGCAGTACGCACACCCCCGTCACCGTGATCATGACCAGGAGCGCCACGACGAGCAGCGGTTCGTACTGCCAGAGCACCACCGACCCGAACAGCAGCGGTACGAACCGGCCCACGACCGAGAAGGTCAGTGTGTCGACGAACTCCTCGAAGCGGGAGGCGAAGCTCAGGACCCGCTTGGTCAGTGATCCGGCGAAGTTGTCGTGGAAGAAGGCGGCGTCCTTCGCGAACAGCTCGTCCATGCCGATCACGTACAGGCGCTCGATGCCCAGGGCGTCGAGGCGGTTCAGACAGTGCAGGCCGACGCGCCACGCCGCCTCGGAGAGCAGAAGGACCCCTGCGAACCCGAGGACGTACGGGAGCATCGCGCCGAGGGCGGGGGCGGTGGAGTCATCGGCGATGCGGCCGACGAGCTTCGCAACGACCAGCGGGGCGATGTAGTTGATGCCGATGTTGCCCAGGGCCGGCATCAGCATGGCGGGCGCTGTCAGCCGGCGCAGCCGTACCAACTCCCGTCCGTAGTGGCGAAGTGCGAGGACGACGGGGCCCTTGCGTGGCGGTACCGCTCGTGATGCAGACGATTCCATCGCAACCCTGTGATCTCGTGTCAGAACGGAATTCGCAGTGTCCCGCGGGCGCGTCTGCGCCGTCCAAGCCTTTTCCGTGTGGGTGACGCCCGGCTTTCTCCGCGGCACGGGACCGTGCGCCATGACCCGGGAGCAGCAGGCCACCTGGCGCCGATTGGCCCGGGGGTGAGCGCGCGGCCGGTGGAACACTGGACCTCCGACGCCGCAACCAAGGAGTTCCGATGCAGGTAGCCGTGGTCACCTTCGACGGATTCAACGAGTTGGACAGCTTCATCGCCTCCGCGCTGATCAACCGCTGCCGCAAGGACGGCCTGGAGGCGTTCATCACCACACCGACGCCCGTGGTCACCTCGATGAACGGCGTCGAGGTGAGCGGGCAGCGCCCTATGGAGTTCATCCCCGAGGCCGACGTCGTCCTGATCGGGAGCGGGGTGAAGACCCGCGACGTGATCGCCGATGACCGGCTGCTCGCCATGCTGCCCCTGGACCCCGCCCGACAGCTGATCGGTTCCCAGTGCTCCGGCGCACTGGTGCTCGCACGGCTCGGGCTGCTGGGCGGCATGCCGGTCTGCGCGGACATGACCAGCCGCCCGTTCGTCGAGGACTTCGGCGTCACCGTGCTGGACGCTCCGTTCCACGCCGAGGGCAACATCGCAACGGCCGGCGGCTGCCTGGCTTCGCAGTACCTCGCCGCATGGGTGATGACCCGGACGCTCGGCGAGGACGCCGCGCGCGGCTCCATCGGCTACGCGGCCCCGGTGGGTGAGCAGCAGGAGACCGTCGAGCGCGTGATGAGCGCCGTCCGGGCGGGTGAGCCCGTCCTGCGCTGACGCCGAACTCCCCTGTGGTGGCCGAATCCTGGGTCGTGGGACGACGTTCGTACGGCGATGATGGCCCGATGGACAGACGGGTGGACACGCGGCGGGCGGCGTACGCGGAACTGCCGGAGGCCCGCCCGGACAGCGGAGCCCGCGGGCAGGCGTACGCCGTGTCGGCCGAGTTCTACGATCTGCTGCACGCCCGGTCGTACCACCGGCACGCGCTGGCGCTCGCCGGGCCCGCGGCCGCGGCGCGCCTGGGGATCGTCGAGGTCGGAGCGGGGACCGGGCTGGTCACCGACGTACTGATCGGCGCTTCGTGCGTGCCGGTCCACGCCGTCGAGCCGGCGGCGGCGATGCGCGCCGTGCTGCTGTCCCGGCTGCACCCGCCCGCCGGGGGCTCCGTAGGGGACCGGGTGACCGTGCACTCCTGTTCCGCCGTCGAGCTGTCGCTCAACGGGCAGGCCGATCTGGCGGTCTGCCTGCGGATGGCCTCCTGCCTGCCTCCGGACGAGCGGCGCGCGCTGTGGCGGGCACTGGCCGATCTGCTGGTTCCGGGCGGCCTGCTCTTCCTCGACCGCCCGCCGGCCCGGCTGCCCGTCCGTCCGACCAGGCGCTCCCTGGGCGAGGTACAGCTGGGCATGGACACCTACCGGGGGCAGGTCACCGCCCGCGCCGAGGGCGACCGGATCCGCTGCGACTACGCCTACCTGGTGTGCCGTCACGGCCGGGTCCTGCGCCGGGCGCAGGAGTCGTTCCTGCTCTGGCCGCTGCCGCGGCAGGCGCTCGGCGCGGAGCTCGCGGACGCGGGCCTCGCCCTCGAGGGCGAGCTGCCGCCGGACCTGCTCCGCGTACGGCGCGGGATCGGATCGGGTCTCCCGCACCCGGCGCCCTGACCGGTGGGGCGACGGCCGGTTCGGACCGCCGCCCCGTGGGTTTTCGTGGCGCGTGCGGATGCCGGAGGGGCGGTGGGCCTCTCCGGCGTCTGCTGTGTGGGGGTGGGTGGTTGTCACTTGCCGAGCTTGGCCTTGAGTTCCTTCTTGACCTGGTTCTTGATGTTCTGCTTGTTGACCTGGCCGCCGTTGCCGGTGCCGTTGCCGCCTACGGCGGTGGCGTCGCCGGTGTTGATGGCGTCGGCGCTGGCGTTGCCGCCGGTGGCGTTGCCGGTGTTGATGATGCACTTGCCCTTGCAGGTGCCGACTCCGGTGTTGGCGTTGCCGCCGGTGGCGGTGCCGCCGACGGTGGTGTTCTCGGCGTTGGCGTCGCCGCCGGTGCCGATGCCGTCGGCGCTGTCCTGGGGGAGGGTGATGGTCTGGGGGGCGGTGGTGGGTGCGGCCATGGCGGTGGCGGGGAGGGCGATGCCGCCGCCGAGGAGGGCGAGGGAGGCTCCGGCCAGGACGATGCGGCGGGTCGGGAAACGCTCGAACATGGGAATGCTCCATTCGGCAACGGATAAGGGGTTTTATAAGGGGTTTTGTGTATCGCCCTGTGGAATGGGCCGGGGATTCTTTTCGGCCTTTTGTTTTCCGGGGTTTCCCCGGTGGGGGCGTACTTCCAATAAACCGTGTGGGGGAGCGGGCGTCACGCCACTCGAATACGTGGCTTGACGAGGCGCATCGATCTTGATAGAGCCTGCTGTCGAACGTGCATGCGAGGCGGATTCGGTCCGGGAGCGGGGCCTGACCTGCGGGAATTCCG
Organism: Streptomyces sp. R33; assembly: GCF_041200175.1. Lineage (NCBI taxonomy): Bacteria > Bacillati > Actinomycetota > Actinomycetes > Kitasatosporales > Streptomycetaceae > Streptomyces > Streptomyces sp. R33. The sequence continues at coordinate 7,950,157 of NZ_CP165727.1, forward strand.
CCCCCCGCGCCCCAGCCGCTGAGCGCCGCGGTTGGGCTGTTCCGGTGAGTTCCGGGCGGGGCCGGTCTGTCGGGCACCCGCTGCCCCTTCTCATACGGACAGGCTGTCGCCGAGGCAGGCACCCGCATCAGAGGAGGCACGGGCAGGAATGACGGACCCCGCGCGCATCGACGTCCACCAGCACCTCATCCCCCCGGACCGCAGTCGCGGGATGGCCGAGCGCGCCGCGGCGCTCGGCTGGCCCGCACCCGCGTGGGACAAGCCGGGCGCGATCGCCATGATGGACCGCAGGTCCATCGCCACCGGCGTCCTGTCTTACCCGGCACCGCTCGCCGCCCCCGACGACCCCGCCGGAGCCCGCGCCGGGGCCAGGCGCGTGAACGAGTACACCGCCGAGGTGGTCAAGGACCGCCCCGACCGTTTCGGTCACTTCGCCGCCCTGCCCCTGCCCGACGTGGACGGAGCGCTCGCCGAGGTCGCTCATGCCCTGGACGAACTGCACGCCGCCGGTGTGATGTTGCTGTCCAACGCCAACGGCCGTTACCTCGGCGACCCGGAGTTCGATCCGCTGTGGGCGGAGCTGGACGCGCGTGCCGCCGTCGTCCTCGTGCACCCCACCGCGCCGCTCGGCGCGATGGTCCCGGGTCTGCCCGCACCCCTGGTGGACTTCCCGTTCGACACCGCCCGCACCGCCCTGCACATGGCCGTGCACGGGGTTCCGCGCCGGTATCCCGGGATCAAGATGATCCTGCCCCACGCGGGCGGCTTCCTGCCCTATGCCGCCCACCGCTTCGCGGTCGCCGCCCGTCTCCACCCCGACGCCACCCCCGAGGGCCTCCTGGACGACCTGCGGCGCTTCTACTTCGACACCGCCATCTCGGCCGGCCCTGCCTCCCTGCCCTCACTGATCGCCTTCGCGGCGCCCGGGCATGTTCTGTACGGCAGTGACTTCCCCATGCTCCCGGAGGAATGGGCCACCGAGTTCGACGCAGGGCTGGACATGTACCCCCACTGGGAGGACGGACAGTTGCACGCGATCAACCGCGGCAACGCCGAACTCCTCCTCCCCCGACTCGCCGGGGCCTGAGATCACCGGGGCCCGGCAGGGAACGATCCCGCGGCCGTTGAGATACTCCGGCCATGCACACGAGTGCGAGGGCGGACGGGATACGACCGGCCCACACGGCTGCGGAGGCCGAGTCGGGCCGTCCCACGGAATGGACGCTGCGGCCTGCAGAGCCGTCGGATGTCGAGGCGATCGCGGAGCTGCGGGCCACGGTGATGCGCCCGGACCTGGAGCGACTGGGACGGTTCGACGAGCATCGGGTCCGGCAGCGGCTGCGGGATTCCTTCTCCCCGCGGCACACGTCGGTCATCGTCGCCGACGGTGCCTTCGCGGGCTGCGTCACCGTACGCCCGGCCGAGGAGGGGCAGTGGCTGGAGCACTTCTATCTGGCTCCGGCCCTGCACGGCCGGGGCCTCGGATCGGCCGTCCTGCGCACACTGCTGGAACGGGCCGACGCCGACGACGTGCGTGTCCGCCTGAACGTCCTGCAGGGCAGCGCCGCCCGACGGCTGTACGAGCGCCACGGCTTCACCGTGGAAGTCCAGGACCCGGTCGACGTCTACATGGTGCGACAGCCGGGCGCAGGCACCCTCGAGGTCTTCAGGTGATGGACGGGCAGGGCAGGCCGACGCTCCGCTGCCCCGCCCAGCGGGTGCGTACGGCAGCGGGCTGCTCTAGCGTCGAACGAGGAGGGGAAGCCCTGCCGAGCCGGTCCGGTGCGGGGCCCGGGCTGTTCGCGGCACGTCGGCCGCGTGCGCTCGGCGCCGTTCCCACGCGGATCCGGCACATGCAGATCCCGGGCCGCGCGACGATCCCGGAGAGCAGGTGCGTCGCATGCGCACGTCAACCCGTATGGCAGGTGTCCTCACCGGCCTGACCCTGGTACTCGGTGGCGCGGCCTTCACGGCCCCCGCCGCCCACGCGGACGTCTCGGCCTGCATCAACCAGGTCGAGCGGGAGCTGCAGGGCGGCGAGGTCCCGGCCGCCATCCGCGCAGCGTGCACGGTCGGGTCGACCGGCTACCACGACCAGTGCGTGACCGGCCTGACCAAGGCCAGTGTGACCAACGGGACCGCGGTGACGGCCTGCCGCGTGGCTCCCTGAGCGGGCGCCGGCCCTGACGGACCCTCACCCCGGGCAGACGCGCCCCCTCAGGTGTCGGTCGGCTCCTCGGGCTGCGAGGGCGAGGGCGGGGGCGAGGCCGGTGCCGGTGACGGTGCCGTGGGCGCAGGGCCGGGGTTCGGTGCGTTGGCCGCGAGCTCGGCGAGGATCGCGGCGGCCAGGCCCTCGCGGCGGATCCGCTGGTCGACGTACAGCACGCCGCTCACCAGCTGGGTGAATCCGATCTGGAACATCTGGCTGACGGCGCCGCCGAGGAGCATGGCGACGAAGGCGACCACCAAGGCGGTGATCATGCCGGACGTCGGGCCGCTCCCCTCGGGCTGGTCCGCCACGGCGGGAATCACCCCGAACATGCCGATGATGTTGAAGGGCAACTGGATCAGATACGAGACCGCCGCGGCAATCAGCCCGCCGAGCATGGTGATGCCGAAGATCCGCCACCACTCGCCCCGGACCAACTTGGCCGAGCGGCGCAGCGCAGTGACCGGGCGGGCGCCCTCCAGGACCACGACGGCCGGGGCCAGGGCGAACCGGGTGCTGAGCCACACCATCACGGGGACGGCGACCAGCAGGAACACCGGCAGGAGGGCGAGCATCGCCGGGGAGACGTCCCCGGAGGCCGCGGAGAACATCAGCGGCAGCCACACCGCCATGACGGCGAGCAGCGGAGAGCCGGCGATCAGGAGGGTGAGCAGCATCGTGCCGGCCACCGCGGGCGTGCGCCGGAGGGCGGCGCGCCACATCGCGCGGAAGGTGGTGGGGCGGCCCATGACCGCCTCCTTGAGGACCGCCGGACAGACCGCGGTGAGGACCGCCACGCCCAGCCCGCCCGTGAGCAGCAGCAGCACGAACAGCGTGCCGCCGGCGACGAGCACCGGCACGACGTGCTCGGCCGTGGGCTGCGTCCCGAAGGGCGGATCGAAGACGGGCTCGATGTGCTGGTACACCGCGGCGACGGCGATGCCCGTCGCGAGGGCCATGACCGGCAGGACGATGGCCTGAACGGCCAGCATGACGCCGGCCAGCTGCTTCCAGTGGCGGCGGATGGTCGAGAACGATCCGCCGAGTATCTCCCCGAGGGCCAACGGCCGCAGCGGGATCACGCCCGGCTGCGGTGCGGGCGGCGCCCAGCCGCCCCACTGTGGGGTGCCGCCCCAGCCGCCTTCGTGGCCGCCCCACCCTGTGTTCTGCGTCATGTACAAGCTCCGTAGATCGTCCCCCGAATGGAGCCACAACGTATCCCACCTCGTCAGAGGCCCGGCAGCCGCTTCCCCACCCCATGTGCCCGACCGTCAGTCGGTGGCGGAGGCTGTCGCGCCGACGTCCCCGAGCTGCCAGAACAGGCGGTTGTCCAGGCATTCGGTGAGGTAGGGAACGCCGCTGGTGTAACCCGATCCGTGGGCGTCTCCGAGCATGCGCATGGCGAGCCTGCGATGGGTGGCCTTCCAGCGCTGGTGCCTGCTTTCCAGCCGGCCGAGTGCCGCGTCGAGAACGGTCCATTGCGCCTGGCTGAATCCGCCCTCGCCGCGGATGTCGAGACAGGCCCGAGCGAGACTGTCATGGCCGGCCTCTTCGGCCTCGGCACGCACAGCCGGCACATTCGTGAAGGCATCCGACTGCAGGCGTGATGCGGTCGGCGCGCCGCAACCCATCTCGAACCGCTTGTACTGCTCGGATTGGATGGCGCTGGCACCTTGGGTGAACTGCCGGAATGCGAAGAACTGCTCTGCCCGCATCGTGGCGACGATCCGGAACAGCGCTGCGGCACGCTCGAACATCGCAGTCGCGTGATCCACTCGCTCGACAGCGGCTTCGAGGTGCCCGTCACGCAATTCCCTGACGGCTGCCTGCGTGTCGGCCGAGATCGTGGTGAAGACCATTTCATGAGTCTGAAGGGCGCGGATGAAGAAGTATTCGTCGTGGAGCACGTACACCGGCTGGACGGATACGTCGAACCAGCGGCCCGCGTCCGTCGCCGGGGGCCGCGGCAGGTGGGGGAGGAGGTCTTCCATCCGGGACTCGGGCCCCTGGCCCGGCCGGGGCGGCACGTCCTCGGCATCCGTCGCGCCGAGTTGGTCTCCCACGAACCGCAGGGCGTGGTGCAGCCGCTTCCGCAGCGTCGCCGGATCCGGCCGGCCCCGGCCCGGCTCCCCGGGTGACGTGGCGGCTGCTTCGATCTCGAACCGAATGACGTCGGAGATGAGGAGCGTGGCCAGCCGGTCAGGGCCCAGTGCGGAGTGCCGTTCGTCCAGCAGGAGCTCGAGGAGGGGCAGCGCGAGATAACTCCGGTTCCAGAAGCGGCCCTCGTGCTTGTCCAGCATGCAGTGGAGAAACGCCTCGAGGAACGGACGGCCCGAAGTGTTCCGGCTGCGAATCTCGCTCAGTTGGACAAGAGTCTTCGTCCGCAGGAAATGCTTTCCTCTGCGCCGCGCCTGTTCCGTGACGGCCCGCGCCAGGGAGATCCCGTCGAGTTCAGGTGTCAGGCCGTCACCGGTCGCCCAGCGGCTGACCTCCCGGAAGCCGGCCACGCGTGAAGTACAGGTTCCGCGACCCGGAAATCCGGGGATCTTCTCGGCATCTGCTCCGGGGCAGGCACCCTGGGACATGGCCCTCATGCATCGCGTTCGGCAGTCAGAAGTCATGTGACTCATCCCTTCCTTGGATCACGGCTGCCGTGAGAGGCGCGAACCGTTGTCTGTCCGGCGGTGAGCCTCACGCATCCCGAGCGGGGCCCTGGTCCCACTAGGCCTGATCGAAGGGCCGTACGTCTTCGCTCGAATATTCGTGGCTTGACAGATGCGGCCGCTCAGGGCGCGGGCCGGCACGGACTCCCCGGATGATCGACTTGATAGGTAGGATATCTCCTACCTATAGTGGAGTGCATGAACATCTCCCACACCCGTTTCGTGACCGTGCCCGTCTCCGACCAGGACCGGGCACAGGCCTTCTACGTCGACACCCTCGGGTTCGAGGTCGTTTCCGACCGTGCGGTGGGGCCCGTCCGATGGCTCCAGGTCGCCCCGAAGGACGCCCAGACGAGCTTCGTCCTCGCGACCGCCGAGATGGGCTTCACCCCGGGGAACCTGGCCGCGACCCTGCTGGAGAGCACCGACCTGGACGCCGACTGTGCCGAACTCGCCCAGGCAGGCGTCGAGGTCGACGGCCCCGTGGACTACCCCTGGGGGCGCCAGGCCAAGTTCGCCGACCCGGACGGCAACACCTGGGTCCTCGCCGCACCCGTGCCGGCAGGGTTCTGAGCGTGGCGGGCGGGGGCGCCGCGGCCGAGACGGCGCAAGGGGCGGAGAGCCGGGTGTTCGCGGCCCTCGCCAGTCCGATACGCCGCGAGGTCCTCAGACTGTTGCGCGAACAGGGCCCGCAGCCGGTCGCCGAGCTGGCCGCGCACTTCGACATGGCACGCCCGAGCTTCTCCGAGCAGCTGCGTGTCCTCCGCGAGAGCGGGCTGGTCGCCGAGACGAAGGCGGGCCGCCAGCGGATCTACCGTCTCCGGGCGGAGCCGCTGCTGGAGGTCCAGGAGTGGCTGCACCCCTACGAGAGGTTCTGGCGCGAGAAACTCACCGCCCTGGCCGGCCTCCTGGACGAGATGCCGGACGAGCCGGCCGCACCCGGTGCGGCGCCCGGCACGGTCGCCGCACCCGTCCCGCCTGACCCATCCGTCCCGTCCGCCCAGCCCGCCACGCCCGACGGAAACGAGTACGTCCCATGACCCGACGCGAGGACCTGACCGCGGTCCACGTCGATCAGTTCCTGCCGCACCCGCCCGCGAAGGTGTGGCGCGCCCTGACGGAGCCGGAGCTGCTGGCCCGCTGGTTCATGCCGGGTGACTTCCGCCTGGAGGTCGGCCACCGCTACACCATGCAGGCGATCCCGATGCCGGCCACCGGCTTCTCCGGGACCATCGCCGCCGAGGTGCTGGCCTTCGAGCCGGGCCGGATGCTCCGTATCGGCTGGCAGGACGCCGACCCCGACCAGGGCATCGACGTCGACTGGACCATCACCTGGACCCTGCACCCCGAAGGCCGCGGCACCCGCCTCCTCCTCGACCACGAGGGCTTCGACCCCGACCACCCCCTTCAGCAGCGCGCCCGTACCCTCATGGGCAACGGCTGGCGCGGCGGAATCATGCGCTCCCTGGCCGCGTTCCTCGACCGCCTCGACGGACCCGACGGACCCGACGATCCCCGCGGTCTCGCGGACGCCGGCACCGGCGGATAGCGCCGTCGCTCCCCGCAGTCACGAATGGCCCGCAATCCCGTAGGGGAATTGCGGGCCATTCCATCTCTCCGTGTGGCTGCCTCAGTTGCCTTGCGGCGCCGGGAGGAACTTCTTGGACACGGTCGTCGTGATGGTCTTCTTGACCACCTTGCCGTGGCGCTTGGTCGTCTTGGTGACCGTCGTGGTCGTGGTGACCCTGACCCGGCCGTCGGGCAGCGTGCGCTCGACGGTCTTCGTTTCGCTGACCGTCGTCGTGTTGCCGGAATGGTGCGTCTGATGGGCGGGCGCCGTCTGAACGGCGGCGACCTGCGGTGCCGCCGGTGCGGCGAAGGCGCTGGAGGGCAGCAGCGCGCCACCTGCGGCGAGGGCGGTGGAGGCGCCGAGGAGGGCGAGACGTGTGGTCAGGGTCGTGCGGATCATGAGGTGCTCCTTGTGGTGCGAGGGGGCCTCGGGGGCGGGGCCCCCGGGCAGAGCCCGCGGCGGGCTCCGTGTATCCATTGGGCCCCGCACACCCGCGACCGGTCATGCCCCTGATACGCGGGGCTTGACGCACGTCGGCAGCTGTGGTGCCGGGTGGTGCAGCCTGCGGCGGGCGCTCCGCGGGCAGGCCCGTGGATCCGTCGGGCCCGCGCCCCGGCCCGGATGCCGCAACGGGGTCGGAACGCCCCCAAGCGGCCTGAGCCCGTCCGGATGACGGGCCCTGGCATGCGCGGGGTGAGCGAGGGGCGCACGATGGACGTGTCCGGATCCGCCGAGCGGAGAGGGTCGTGGTGCTGATGCCGCACAACGTCACAACGCTCAGCAGCGGCAAGCGGCCACTCGTTCATGCAGTGGCCACTGCCACGCTGGCCGCCTGCGTGCTGCTGCCGGCCAGTGGTTCCGCGTCGGCCGCGATGCAGACGTGGGCCGCCACAGCGACGGTCGCGGGCCCGACCGCGGCAGCATCCCCGGCTGCTCGGACCCCGTACGACCGGACCGCGACCCAGATGCTCGACGACATCGTGAGCGGCAATGCCGCCGCGGCCACGGCCCGCTTCGATCCGGCGCTGCGCAAGGTACTGACCACGGACGCCCTCGCGGGGGCCTGGAAGACCTACCAGGACACGTTCGGGCGCTACCGATCACACGGGGATCCCAAGGACGTCACAGTCGGCGAGTACACCGTGGTCGGTGTGCCGCTGCGGATGGAACACGAGCCCGGGGAGTTCCGCGTGTCGTTCCACAAGGACGGGAGCGTCGCAGGTCTGTGGCTGCTCGAGCCGGGAGTGCCGATCTCGCCGACCATCCGGCAGTCTTGAGGCCCCCGTTCGGATCCACCGGTCAGAACGCGAAGACGGCGTTCCCGTTGAAGGTCGCGGACATCGTGCACGCGTTGGAGAACGTGTGCTTCCACGAGATGCGGCTGCCCTTCCAGACGCCGTCCGCGCTGACGGTGACGGGGTCGTAGTGCATCGGACAGGCGCGGTTCGAGTCCGGGGCAGCCAGGAGCGTGTCGAGGCTGCCGGCGGTGGCGGCGAGGGCGGAACAGGCGGCCTTGGGGTCGGGATGCGTGCCCTGAGCGGTCGGTGCGCAGCTGAGGGCGGACGCCCGTACGACGGTGGCCGCGTCCTCGCCCTTGGCGACGGCGAGGACCACGGCGGACGGGGCGTACAGGCTCGCGGGCTGTGCCTCGGCGATGCCGGTGGCGCCGGTCAGGGAGAGGAGGGCGGCGGCGGAGACAGCAGCGGTGCGGTAGCGCACGACAGTACTCACTTTCAATTCGAAGGATGGATGCAGCATTTGGCTGCGGTGTGTCGACTTGACGCTGCCGAGTCTCTCCGGTGTGAAGGCCCTGCGCACATCGGTGACCGATTTACGGACACCTTGTTCGAACGCAGGCGACCGAATGGTCGTTCTGGCTGCTCAGGTGGGGCGTGGCCCTTCGCAACCGGGTGCGGACGGAGGGTGATAGCGGGCGACGCGTACCGATGGCAGGCCGTTGACCTGCCGACGGCCGCTCGCGGTTCATCGAACGGCCATCCAGGCTGACCGGATACTGTCGTTCCGCGGCTTCAGCGGCACAGGGCCGTGTCCACGAGGCTCTCGACATGCTTCGTGGTTGCGGAGTCCGGCGGGACGATGGTTATCGCGACGCTGGCGGCGCGGCCGTCGTCGGTGACGCCGCCCCGGGTCTCGTATCCCGTGATGTCGCCGCCGTGGCCCCAGTAGACACCGCCGCACGACAACGGCCTGCTCATGAGCCCCAGTCCGTAGCCGGCGCCGGTGTCCCCGATGAGGACGGTGGTGCGCATCTCGGCGAGCTGGGCCGCCGGGAGGAGGCGGCCGGCCAGGAGTGCGGTGAGGAACCGGTTGACGTCGGAGTTGGTGGAGATCAACTGGCCCGCCGCCCAGCCCACGGAAGGGTCCATCTCCGTCACGTCGCGCAGAGGCGCGCCCGCTGAATCCTGGTGGTAGCCCCGGGGATGGGGCTCGCGGATGGCCATGTCACCCGGGGCGGGGAAGTAGGTGTGGCGCAGCCCGATGCGTTGGATGACGCGCTTGTCCATCTCCTCGGCGAGGGGGCGGCCGGTGACCTTCTGGACGATCAGGCCGGCCAGCACGTAGTTCGTGTTGCTGTACCCCCAGCTCGTCCCGGGGGCGAAGTCGGCCTTGCGTCGGAAAGCGATGTCCAGGAGGTCGCGGGGGTCGAGGTACCGGTGCTGACGGATGTCGTCGTCGACGAGTGCTTCGTAATCGGGAAGTCCGCTGGTGTGCTGCAGGAGCTGACGGACGGTGATGTGGCGCCCGTCGAACCCCTCCCCGCGTACGAGGCCCGGCAGGTAGCTGTCTACCGTGGCGTCCAGGCCGATCTTCCCTTCACCGACCAGTTGCAGCACGACCACCGCGGTGAACACCTTGGTGCTGCTGCCGATCCTCACCTGGCCGTCGTCAGGCACCTTCGACCCGGTGGCCAGGTCCCCCACCCCTGCGGTGTAGGTACGGCCACGGCCCTCACGGTCCGTGACGCTCGCCAATGCGGCGGGCAGGCCGTCGGCGCGCACCAGGGCGCTCAGGCCCTGCTGGACGGTGTCCGGGCGGCCGCCGGCGAACGCGGCGGGCGGCGCCAGGGCGCCCAGGGTCATGACGCCGACGGTCACCGCGGCCGCTGCCGACAAGGCTCCGCGCCGCCCGCTCTGCTGGCGTGCGGAAGACCGAAACATCTGCGCTTTTACCTGCTCAGACATGGCTCAACTCCTGTGGCTTCGTGAAACCGTTGGGAAGCCGAGGCGTCCTCCGGTCAACTGCTCGGGGCACGATGGTGACTTCCGGGGCGTCGGACGCACATCACGGGAAAGCGGGAGAACGTACTCCCCCGATCGGGGGAGGTCGCCGGTGAGCTGCCCGCCCATACTGGCTCACTATGATCAAGGGCATCCGGCCGCTGCTGCGCGGCTCCACGTACTCGGGCATGCTGTTCGCCTACTGCGGCGCGGTGGCGAGCCTTCCGCTCCTGCCCTTCGCCCTGCTGCCGCTGCTTGCGTGGCGATCCGCTCCGGAGGCGTTGCAGACCGTTCTGGTCCTGCTGGTCTGGGCGGCACTCATCGGCGTCGTCGGGCTGGCCCGCATCACACGGCGGGCGCTGATCGCCTCCGCCCGCCGACTGTTGAGCGTGCCGCTGCCGGATCCCGTCGCCGCACGTCGGCCCGCACACTCCGGCGCTGACCGCTGGCGGACTCCTCTCTGGCTGCTGCTGCACGTCGTACTGGGGTGGACCGGGGCCCTGGTGAGCGGCGTGCTGTTGCTTTCGGGCCTGCTCCTCCCGGGGGGTTGGCTCGGCGCCGATGTGAGGCTGAGTCTGTTCGGCCGGTCGGTGCGGGTGGAGGGCGGCTGGCAGAGCTGGGTGGTGGCGCTCGGGTGCCTGCTCCTGGCGGCGGCCGTGTGCGCGGTGGTGACGAACGCCCTCCGGTGGTTGGCGCCCAGGCTGCTGGGACCGTCATCGGCCGAGCGGCTCGCGCTGGCGGCGGAGAGGGAGCTGCAGCTGGCCGAACGTAACCGACTCGCGCACGAGTTGCACGACTCCATAGGACATACGCTGACGGCCACCACGATCCAGGCCGCGGTGGCGGGTGAGGTGCTCTCCGCCGACCCGGTGGCGGCGCGGGCCGCCCTGCGCAGCATCGAGGAGTCGGCCCGGGCCGCGCTGGAGGACCTGGACTACGTCCTGGGCGTACTGCGCGAGGAGAAGGCGCAGACAGCGCCGACCCGCACCTTGGCCGACCTGCCCGAGCTGCTCGACCGGTTGCGGCACGCGGGCGCGGAGGTGGAGCCCGAACTTTCGGGCGCGTTGGCACAGGTGCAGGGGACCCTCTCCCGGGCGGCGTACCGGATACTGCAGGAGGGCTTGACCAACGCGTTGCGGCACGGAGCGGGCGGGCCGATCGGGGTCCGGGTGGCGGCCGCCGAGGACGGACTGGAACTCAGTGTCGTCAACCGGACGGAGGCCGGCGCGGGCCCGCGCCCGGGTGCCTTCCCGACGTCGGGGCACGGTTTGCCCGGGCTGGCCGAGCGCGTACGGCTGCTGCAGGGCGAGATGGACGCCGGCCCGGACGGTCCGCAGCTCTGGCGGTTGGCGGTCCGGCTGCCGGTACGGTGGTCGGCATGATCGGCTCTGACGCACGTGCAGCCGCCACGCCCGGCCCGGACGCGAGCGCCGCCGTCGTGACGGGGGCTGCCGCCAGCACCGACACCGGCGCCCTCAGCCCCACCGGCCCGCCCGTCACGCTCCTGATCGCGGACGACGACGAGGTCACCCGCAGCGGTCTGCGCACGCTGCTCGCGGCACAGCCGGGGATCGCGGTGGTCGGTGAGGCCGCCGACGGCGTCGAGGCGGTCGAACAGGCGCGGCGGCTGCGGCCGGACGTGGTCCTGATGGATGTGCGGATGCCGCGTTGCAACGGGATCGAGGCCACCCGGCGGCTGCTGGCCGAGTCGGATGAACCGCCGAAGGTCGTGGTGATCACCACCTTCGAGAACGACGACTACGTCACCGCCGCACTCAGCGCCGGAGCCAGCGGCTTTGTGCTCAAGCGGCTTCCGGTCCGTCAGATCACGGAAGCGGTTCGGGTAGTGGCCGCGGGGGAGGCGATCCTCTTCCCGACGGCACTGCGCCGCATGGTCGCAGCCCGCCCGCTTCACTCCTCGAAGGCGTTGCCCAAGGCTGCGCTGACGGGGCGGGAGGAGGGGGTGCTGCGGTTGATGGCCACCGGCCTGTCCAACCCGGAGATCGCGGAGTCGCTGACGGTGAGCCTGGAGACGGTGAAGACGCACGTCGGGAACGTACTCACCAAGCTGGGCGCACAGAATCGGACCCACGCGGTGGTGATCGCGTACGAGTCGGGTCTGGTGGTGCCGGGGTTCACCGGCTGACACGACCTGAGCTCGACCGAGTCCGGTCCACCTGCTGCCCACCGCAGCCGGGGGGCTCGTGCTCTCCCGCCACCACCCACCGCCGAGGCGCGCCGTTCGGCGCCGTAAGGGCGACCGATCGGCCCCTCCGAACGTGTCGCCGCGCCCCTCACCGCTCCCGGCATGGAACCGTCTCCGCATGACCGAAGGCTCGACACCTCACATCTCGCCGGCGCGGATCACCGTACTGGGCGTTCAACCCGGCACCCCGCCCTTTCGCATCGTGGAGGTCGACGGAGAGGTCATCGGCAGGGCGATGTCGATGACGGACGTGCTGTTGCTCGCCGCGGAGGAGGGGATCGTGATCCACGACCTCGACGACCTGGACGTGGTGCGGTGGGTAGGGGGAGGCAAGTTCACCTGGACCGCGCACTAGCCGCCCGCAACGCGGGCCGGTCCGGCCGGTCCGGCCGGTCCGGCTTGCCCGCGACCCGTGCGCGCTCAGTACGTATGTCCCACGTGCGCGAGTGCCTGCTTCAGCAGTACCCCCTGCCCGCCGGGCATTTCGCTCTGCACGGCTTGGGAGGCAGCCTCCTGAGGACTGAACCAGACCAGGTCGAGCGCGTCCTGACGCGGGCGGCAGTCACCGCTCACCGGCACGATGTAGGCCAAGGACACCGCGTGCTGGCGCGGGTCGTGGTACGAGGTGACGCCCGCTGTGGGGAAGTACTCCGCGACCGTGAACGGCTGGAGGGAGGCGGGAACGCGGGGCAGGGCCACCGGCCCGAGGTCCTTCTCCAGGTGGCGCAGCAGCGCGTCACGGACCCGCTCGTGGTGCAGGACCCGGCCGGACACCAGGGTCCGGCTGACCGTTCCGTCCGGACCGATGCGCAGCAGCAGTCCGATGCTGGTGACCTCGCCGCTGTCGTCCACGCGTACGGGCACGGCCTCCACGTACAGAATCGGCATCCGGGCCCGGGCCGTTTCCAGCTCGTCGGTGGTCAGCCAGCCGGGCGTGGTCTCGGTCGTGTCAGACATTGTTTGAGCATACTTTCCGGGTGGGGTGCTCGCAGGAATGCGGGCCGGTTCGGATACGGGAGTTTCGGGCCGGGTGGAGTTCCCCGATCTCGCGTGTCCGCTGCGTGCGTTCGGGGGTCAGCCCGCGCACTCCGGCAAGGAGCTCTTCGGCAGTTTCACTTGGCACGTCCGGATCTTCTCAGGGCGAAGGACGACCGGCTCCGCCGGGTCGGCAATGGTGTCGACGAACGCCGGGCGGGCCCGGTGACGGGCCCGCCCCGCGGTCAGTCGTCCAGGGCGTCCAGCACCTTGCCCAGGTCCACGAACTTGAAGCCCGTGGCGGTGCGCGGGCCGTCCTCGGGGGCGTCGTGGCCGTCCTGGACCACCAGGAGGCCCCGGGGGAAGGCACGGCCGAGGGGCTGGTTCAGGGCCGCGGCCCCGTCGCACTCCTCCGAGCCGTCGAGGTCCCGCGAGCGCGCGGTGATGCGTACGCCGCCCTCGTACTCGTGGCCGTCCTTGCGCTCGCGGTCGTAGAAGGCGAACGTGTTGTCGCCCTGGCTCGACGCCATGAGGGAGCCCTCACCGTCGCCTTCGTCGACGATGGTCAGCCCCTCCACGTCCGCGGACAGGCGGCGGCCGCCGAAGCCCGGGTCGGTGCCGGGCGTGCACTCCTCGGTCTCCTCGTCGTACGTGGCCGGGACACCGTACTCGCGGACCTGGTCCACCAGCACCGGCGCCGAGGTCAGATCGGCCCGCATCCGCCCGATGCCGACGTCCTCCTGGCCGGCGTAGGAACGGCCGGTGGACCGGTCCGTCCAGGTCGCCAGACCTTACGCGGTGCGCTGGTCGTTGATCTCCTCCTGCGAGGCGGAGAAGACCGCGGGAACGGTCGGCGCGGTGACGTCGGTCAGCGGACCGCCGGGGCGGTCGCGGTCGATGCGGTAGAACCGGAGCCGGTCGTTGCCGCGGTCGGTGACGACGGCGAGATCCGCCCGGCTGCCGGACAGGCGCATCTGGTGGACCAGGTCGACGTTGTTGAACCGGCCCGGCGAGTCCTTCGGCCCCGGACCGCTCGGCGCGGGCAGCGCCTGAACCTCACGCGCGCCGAGGTCGTACACCCGCAGCCCGCCCTCCTTGGCGGTGGCGACGACCAGGCTGCGGTCGGGGTCGGCGCTGTTGCGCCAGATGGCGGGGTCGTCGGCGTTCGCGTTGCCGCGCTCCTCGTCGTCGAACAGCGTGGCGGTCTCCGCCACCGGGGTGACGGCGGGCAGCGGGCCGCTCTTGCGGCCCTGTGCCGCAGCGGGGGCGGCCGCGGGGAGGCCGGCGAGGACGGCGAGCGCTGCGGTCAGCGCGCCGGCGCCGTCCCGCGTGCGACGTGTCCCCGGCCCAGCGCCAGCACGCTCAGCCCGAACATCAGGACCCCGAGGGGCACATGGACCGACGATATGTGCGCGATGCCCAACACCACCTGCACCGAAGCGAGTACGAGGAAGCCCGACGAGTACAGGATGGGGCGGGGAGAGCCGCCGCCCGGCCGCCAGGCCAGGACCGTGGCGAGTACGTACACCATCGAGGCGCCGTACATCACGCGCGCGCCGACGCCGTGCAGCACCTCGCCGTGGGACGAGGCCAGCAGCAGTCCGGCGGTGACGGCCTGGAAGAAGATGGCCAAGGTCTGCAGGGCGATCGCGACCTGCACGAACGTGAGTCTGCGGTGGTGCGCCGTCGTCGTTGCGGCCATGAGTCGGTCCCCTCTTCTGCCTTGCGGCGATGGATCGGTAATGTCTCGCCGGTCCGACGACGTGGGCCCGCGAAATGTGAGGCCGAGCCCCCGACCTCACCATCCGGTGCGCTGTTTCGTCGAAGTGGCGACAGCGGAAACGGACGAGAAGAACCGAAGAACCAGGGAGCGTTCCACGCCATGAGCAACCCGTCCGAATCGGGGCACGACCCGTCCGAGCCGAACCTGAGCGCGCTCGTCGGCGAGCGGCGGCATCTGATCAACCTCGCCTACCGGCTGCTCGGTTCGCTGAGCGAGGCCGAGGACGCCGTACAGGAGACCTACACGCGCTGGTACGCGATGTCACGCGAACGGCAGGAGGCCATCGAGGCGCCCGGCGCATGGCTGACGACGGTGGCCACCCGCATCTGCCTGGACCAGCTCGGCTCGGCCCGGGCACGACGCGAGCGCTACGTCGGCGCGTGGATACCCGAGCCGCTGCCCGACCGTACGGAGTGGCACGGCAGGCCGGTCGGCGGCAGCGGGACCGAGCCGGCCGACCCGGCCGACCGGGTCACCCTGGACGAGTCGGTGAGCATGGCCTTCCTCGTCGTACTGGAGTCGATGACGCCGGCCGAACGCGTCGCTTTCATCCTGCACGACGTCTTCCGGTACCCCTTCGCGGAGGTCGCCGAGATCGTCGGCCGGACGCCGGCGGCCTGCCGGCAGCTGGCATCCTCGGCCCGGCGACGTATTCGCGCCGAGCGGGCTCCGGCGGCCGCGACGGGTGAACAGGCCGCTCTCGTGCGGAATTTCAAAGAGGCGTGGGAGGCGAAGGACATCGAGGCCCTCGTCGACCTCCTCGACCCCGATGCCACGATGATCGCCGACGGCGGCGGACTGGTCGGCACCGCCCTGCGCCCGGTCGAGGGCAGCGAGCGCATCGCCGAGTACCTGATCCACATCGCCGCCAAGGCCCCCGGGCTGACGCTGCTGGAGCGGACGGTCAACGGCCGGCCCGGCCTCGTGGCCCAGCACACCGGCGTCACCGTCACCGTGGCGGCGTTCGACCTCACCGACGGCCGCGTCACTCGTATCTGGGCGGTCCGCAACCCGGAAAAACTCCGGCCGTGGACGGGGAGCCGGGGCCCCCGCGGCGCGTAGGTCCGGTCCCACGGGAACTTGCACTTGCCTACGGCCGCCCGGAGCCCGCACGGGCGCTCACGGGCGCTCACGGTCACGAAATGTCCGGCTCAACCCTGCTCCCGGACTCCCCACGGGGAGCCGTACGCGGTCAGCAGGTCCAGGAACGGGCGCGGCGGAAGAGCCTCCGGGCCGAGCACGCCGGCGCCCTTCCACACCCCGCTCGCCATGAGTTCGAGCGCCACGACCGGGTTGACCGCGGTCTGCCACACCACGGCCTGGGAACCGTACTCGCGCATCGACCACTGGTTGTCCACCACGTGGTACAGGTACACCTCGCGCGGCCTGCCGTCCTTGGTGCCCTTCACCCACGTGCCCGCGCAGGTCTTGCCGGCCATGCGCTCGCCCAGCGTGGCCGGGTCGGGCAGGCACGCGGCGACCACGTCGCGCGGGGAGACCCGCGCCGGGGCGCCGTCCGCGCCGCGCACCGTGACCGGTTCGGTCGAGTCCAGGCCCAGCGCGTGCAGGGTCTTCAACTTGGCGATGAAGTCCTCGCCCAGTCCGTACTTGAAGGTGACCCGCCGCGCTTCCACCCGGCGCGGGACCAGCAGCACCTCCTCGTGTTCGACGTTGACGCATTCGACCGCGCCGATGCCCTCGGGGAAGTCGAACACCTCCGGCTCGCTGAACGGTTCGGTGGTGAACCAGCCGCGGTCCCGCTCGTAGACCACCGGCGGGTTCAGGCACTCCTCGATCGTCGTCCAGATGTTGAACGACGGGGCGAAGTCGTAGCCCTCGACGGTCAGGTTCGCCCCGTCGCGGATGCCGATCTCCTCGATCTCGTCGAACAGCTCGTCGGCCGCGTACCGGGCGAAGACGTCCGACAGACCGGGTTCCACGCCCATGCCGACCAGCGCCAGACGGCCCGACTTCTCCCACGCCTCGGCCCGCGCGAACTGCTCGTCGCCGAGCTTGACGCCGCACTCCGCATACGGCCGGCCGGGGTGCGGCCGGGACAGCGACATCGCCATGTCCACGTAGTGGCTGTCCGCCGCGAGGGCCGCCTCGAACAGCGGCATCACGAACCGCGGATCGGTGGCGTTCAGGAGTACGTCGCACCGCTCCTCGGCGAGGAGCGCGGCCACCGCCGCCTCGTCGGAGGCGTCGATGCGGCGCGCGACGAACCGGCCGGCGCCTGCGCCGACCGCCGCCACGGCCGCCTCGGCGCGGGCGAGGTCGTAGTCGGCCACCACGAAGTGGTCGAAGAAGTCCCTGCGGGCCGCGATCCGGGTGATCGCGGTACCGACGCCACCGGCGCCCACAAGCAGAACACGCATGACGAAACCCTCTCTCGGTGAGGTTCGCGCAGCTCCGCGCCTCATGGGAGGGATGAAAGCCGGGCCGGCAAGATAAGGTCAATGGTGTTGGCATAAGGGCATGAGGCCCCCGTACGGCCGCCGGTCCGGCAGCGACCGTACGTCCGCGGCAGAGGAAGGCGCTCGATGGCGAAACAGGTGGTCCCCGAGGACGCCCGCAGGCGGCGACGTCCCACCCGGCAGGGCACCGTCCTGTCCGAACGGCTGATCGTCGACACCGCCCTGCGCATGCTGCGCGAACACGGCAGCGCCGGGCTGTCCGCCCGCCGGCTGGGCGCCGCCCTCGGCGCCGACCCCAGCACCCTCTACCGGTACTTCGACGGCATGGACGGCCTCACGCTCGCCATCGGCGAGGAGCTGATCGGCCGGGCCCTCGACGGCTGGGAAGCCGCCGGGGAGTGGCGCCGTGACCTGCGGGAACTCGGTCTGCGCATCCACGGCGCCTACCTCGCCCACCCGCAGGCCGCCGTACTGACCGCCGGCCGCGTGACGGGCCGCCCCCGCGAGATCGCCGCCGACGAGGCCGTCCTCGGCATCCTGCGCACCGCCGGCTTTCCCGATCCGGAGGCGGTCCTGATCTACCACGCCTTCATCGACCAGAGCCTGGCGTTCGCGGCCCTCGACGCCGGCGCCCTCGCCCTGACCGAAAGCTCCCGGACCTCCGACGAGCAGCAGTGGGAATCCACGTACGCCCAGCTGCCGGCCGAGCAGTACCCGCACATCGCGGCCACCCGGCGGCTGCTCGCCGCCCGGATGAACCACAGCGCCTACCCGGTCGCCCTGGACATGCTCCTCGCAAGCGCAGAGGCCAGGCTCCGGACGCTGCGAACCCGCTGAGGACCCGGCACGACTCGGCGCCGCGGCCCCCGGGCGGCGCGTCGAGGTGCGCGGCGTTTGGCCGCTGGCGAGACTGGACCCATGACGACAAAGGCGGTACTCGAGGGCGGGCCGGAAGACCTGCCGGAGCGGGTCGTACCGGTCAGCGCGCCGGGCGAGGACCTGAAGATCGCGCATCGCGGCGGATACGAACACTTCAAAACCACGTCGCGGTTCCATGACGGCCCGGAAGGCCGGCTCCCCGTCTACGAGTGGTGGGAGCGCACGGAAATCGCCGAGTAGCCCCCCGCGACCGGCATGGACACGTTGCTCGAAGAGGCGCACCGGCTGCTGCCCGGCATCATCGACGTGCGCCGCACCCTCCACCGGGAACCGGAACTCGGCCTGCACCTGCCGCTCACCCAACAGACCGTCCTCGAGGCACTGACGAGCCTGCCCCTGCGCATCACCGCGGGGGAGCGGCTCAGCTCGGTGGTCGCCACCCTCGACGGCGCGCAACCCGGCCGGACCATTCTGCTGCGCGCCGACATGGACGCCCTGCCCCAACAGGAGTCCACCGGCCTGGACTACGCCTCCCGGATCCCCAGCGCGATGCACGCCTGCGGCCACGACCTGCACACCGCCATGCTCATCGGCGCCGCCCGCCTCCTCTGCGCCCGCCGCGGGCAGATCCGCGGGCACGTGGTGTTCATGTTCCAGCCCGCTGAGGAACGGGGTGGCGGCGCCCCGTACATGATCGAGGAAGGCGTCCTGGACACCCAGGACGGCCGCGGCGTGGACGCGGCGTTCGCGCTCCACGTGATGACCCGCTTCGAGACCGGCACCGTGCACCTGCGGCCGGGCCCGATGTTCGCCGCGTCCGACCTGATCCAGATCACCGTACGAGGCCGCGGCGGACACGCCTCGGCACCGCACCTCGCCCTCGACCCGGTCCCCGTCGCGTGCGAAATCGTCCAAGCCCTCCAGACGGCCGTGACGCGCACGGTCAACGTCTTCGACCCGGCGGTGGTCACCATCACCCGCATCCAGGCCGGCACGACCACCAACATCATCCCCGAGACCGCGGAACTGTACGGCACCTGCCGCACGTTGACGTCCGGGTCAGGTCTGCGGATGCGCGCCGTGATCGAGCGGGTGGCTCGTCACGTAGCCGCTGCGCACGGTGCCGCAGCGGACATCGGTCCGGCCCGGGGCTACCCCCCTGTGCACAACGACCCGGCCTTCACCAGCACGGTCCGCGAGGCCGCGACCGACCTCATGGGCACCGGCCCGGTGCGGCACTTGACCGACCCCGTCATGGCCTCCGAAGACTTCTCCTACGTCCTCGAACGCGTCCCGGGGGCCATGGCCCTGCTCGGAGCCCGCCCACCCGCGATCCCGGCCGACGGCGCCCCGGACTGCCATTCCAACCGCGTCGTGTTCGACGAGAACGCCATGGCCACCGGTATGGCCCTCCATACGGCCGTGGCGCTGCGGTACCTCGCGGGCTGACCGTGCCCGTGCCTCCTGCTCGAAGCTTCCTACTCGAAGGGCACATTGATGCAGGCGAGCCGCGCCCCGGCCGTGCCCGCCGTACCGGGGTCCGTGTGGGTGGCGTGCTCGTGGATCACCACGGAGCGGGCCTGACCGCCGCGGTACCGCCAAGTTGTGGTGGACGCCGAGGAGCCGTCGCCCTGGCCGTTGGTGGTGATGTCGAGCCACGTCTCGTTGCGGGGATTGGCGTACGCGGGGTTCGTCGAGGGCTGCTTGGGGTCCACGGTGTTCTGGTAGTGCGGCCCGGAGTCGTTGGGCTTGCTGCCGCAGGGCTTCTGGTGTACGTGGGCGCCGAACGTCCGGTTCGCCGCCACGCCGTGGAGCCGCAGCTCCACGTGGGTGCCGTCGCCCTCGACCCGCTCGGTGACAGTGACCTTGCTGCCGGCCGGCACCGCTTTGGTGTCGAAGGTGACCGCCTGGTGCGTGGGCCGGCCGTCTGCTGCCCGGAACGACTCCTCCACCGTCACGTCCTGGCCGGCGACCATGCCCAGGGGCAGGACGACAGCCAGGGAGGCCGTGAGCGCTGAAACGAGCAAGGACATCTTCCGCTCCTCTTCACCACGGGTTCTCGCTGGGGCTCCCCCCATCCATCGCCCGCGTTCCAGCCATGTGCGTGCCGGATCACCAAGCGCTACACGGCCCGGCTCTCAAGACCGTCCGGATGTGTCGGCCAGCGCTTCCTGGAACCATGTTCGCGCACCTCGCAGCCTTACGCAGGGCGCCTCCAGGGTGTCGGCCTGCTTTTGCCTGATCAGCCCCCTGATCCGACTGCGCGGCGAGGGTGGTTGCGGTCACCACCGAGTTCCTGATCGAACTCGCCGCCCGGGACGGCCTGTGCATCACCACCGGCACCACCACCGCGGTGCCCCCGCCGTGCGGGCCGGGAACGCGTCCAGCCGCCGACGCCGTCTCCGACGCGGCGTTCCGCCGGCAGGTCATCCGCGCCTGGTCCATGCAGGACTTCCCGGCCGACGGGAACGGCCACGACCACTTCTTCGCGACCTTCGACAAGTTCATCGAGGCGACCCGGCGGCACCCCGGCCGGATGCTCGCCGAGGTCGCCACACACGGCTGCCCGGCAGAACCAGTTCTACCTGGAGACCGTGATCTCCCCGGCCTCCGGGCCGGCCCGTGACCTCGCCGACCGGGTCGGCTACGACGCCGACCTCGACCGGATGCACGACAAGCTCCTCGCCGACGGCGGCCTGGACGCGGTCGTCCGGCAGGCCCGCGCCGAAGCCGACGCCACCGACACCGAGTTCCGCACCGCCGCGCACTGCGACACCCCGCGTCCCGATGCGGCGTGCTCCCTCCCGTACCGCTGGATCTCCCAAGGCGCCCGCCTCGGCACTCCGGAGCGGGTGTTCACCCAGATGGCGCTCGGCATGCGGCTGGCCGAGCGCGACCCGCGCTTCGTCGCCGTCAACCTGGTGCAGCCGGAGGACGGCGAAGTCGCCCTGCGCGACTACCGCCTGCACATGCGGATGCTGAACTACCTCAAGACCCAGTACCCGAAGGCGCACATCACCCTGCACGCGGGCGAGCTGGTGCCCGGCCTGGTGAAGCCGGAGGACCTCACCTTCCACATCAGGGACGCCGCCCAGACCGGCCGCGCCGAGCGGATCGGGCACGGCGTGTCCGTCCTGCACGAGGACCGCTGGGAATCCCTCATGCGCTACATGGCCGAGCAGCGGATCGCGGTCGAGGTCCCCTTCCACAGCAACGAGCAGATCCTGCGGGTCTCGGGCGTCACTCGTTCCTGCCCGGCCGCGGCCTGTGGAACCGTGACGTCCGCACCGGCTACCGGCCCACCGGGCCGTGTGCCGGCGAGCACCAGGGCGCCGAGCGCCCGGGCGTGCGGTGCGCGAACTTCCTGGCCGCCAGCCCCAAGGCGCAGGCCGAGTGGCGCCAGGAGGCGGCCTTCCACCGCTTCGAGGCGGCCCACGCCCGGGACACCCGCCCCGGCTCCCCCTGACCCCGGTGGCCGAGTCCCCGGCCCCAAGCGGTGGAGGACCGGCCAATCGGACCAGCGGCGCCGTGCTCACGGCCGTACTGGTTACGAGAGGATCCGGACGGAGGCGGCGCTGGGGAACCTGGCCGGTCGCGACCCTGCCGCCTTGGCCCACGCACAGGACGTCCAAGGCCATGTCGCCTACTTGCTCTGCAGCTTCCCCAGGGGGTCGGGGGCGTTCTCCAGGGCGGCGGCCGCCGCCTTCCAGCCGGTGTCCTCGCCGTGGAGGACACTGCGGAGGAACGCCGTGGTGAGCTGCTGGACCAGGGCGACGCGGGCGGGACTCTCGTCCGTCGTCTCGGCGACCTCGTACCCGGGGATGCCGCCGAGCGAGTGCTCTGCCCCGAAGACCGTGAGCAGGCTCTTGTCGCCCGGGCTGTAGGTGTAGGGGTCGGTGAACCAGTCCGGTCCGCGCGTCGACAGCATGGACTGGTCCTTGTCCCCGGCGACGATGAGGGCCGGCGGGGTCATGGTGTCGAACGACGGCCTCATGAAGGGGAGGTTCTCCACGGCGAAGGGGGTCAGGTCGTCGCCCAGGCCGGTCAGGGCGAGCAGCACACCCGTCTTGACCCGGGGGTCGGACATGTCCTCGCCCGGAACTCCGTCGGAGTCGAGGACGCGCGCTCCCAGCAGCGCGCTCGCCGTCTGGGCTCCCCAGGAGTGGCCGGCGACGGCGATGCGGCTGCGGTCGATCCGCCCGCCGAGGCCCGGCACGGAGGCTTCCAGTACGTCGAGCTCGTCCAGTACGCGGGTGAGGTCCTCGATCCGGATGCGCCAGATCCGCGGCGTACGAGGGTCCTCGTGCGGGATGCCGAGCGTCCGGGAGTCGAGGTGGGTGGGCTGGATGACCACGAAGCCGTGGGCGGCCCAGAAGTCCGCGAGCGGCGCGTAGCCGTTCAGCGACCAGCCGAAGCCGTGCGAGAAGACGATGACGGGCAGATCGCCGCCGGACGCCGGGGCGGACACGCGGACTTGGAGGTCCTCGCCGCGGTCCGGGGCGGGCAGGACGATCGGCTTTGCCGAGACCACCGTGGGCAGCGCGTGCGCCGGCTTCTGCGCGTACGTGGTGTTCGCGTCGGACATGGAGGTGCCTTCCGTTGAGGTTCTTCGCACTGGTGGTTCGGCGGCCCGGCGGGGCGCGATGGCAGGGGACGGCGTGGGCGTAGGCCCTCCGGTCTGCCATCCCGACCGAACCGGAACCTTGCTCCGTTAACGATATGGAGCGCTGTTCCGCTTTGCAAGGTCCGGGCATGGAAGGAATGCCGCGGCGGATGACGGCCGACGGGTGCGGGGACGCGGTCGGACCGGGGCGAAAGGACGCGCGGCGCGATCGGCGAACTCCCCTGGACGAGCAGGTGGCGCAGCTCTAGACCGTGGGCTCCGTCGGCATCGGGTCTGCCTCGGCAACGCCGCCCAGTGCGCCCAGTTCCGCGGCCGCCTCTGACCGGCGGGGGCTGTTGAGACCGGCGAGGCCGTCGTGGGCGGCGAGCAGGACCCGCCGGGCTTCGCCGCCGCGGGCCAGTCCGCGCAGGAGGATCCCGAGGTCGAGGCGGACTGGTTCGCTCCAGGCGGGCATGTGCGCGGACTGGAAGTGGGCCAGGGCCTGCCGGAGGGGCGCCTCTGCCTCGTCGAGCCGGCCAAGTGCCGCAAGGTCGTTGCCGATCTGGTGGCGGGCACTGGCCAGGTAGAGCTCGGCGAGCTCGGGCTGCCGGCCCGGTACCCCGGCGAGGCAGACCGCCTCGATGCGCCGGTGGATCGCCAGGGCCTCCTCGGGTCGACCGTAGTGCCGCAGGTTGTGGCCCAGCGTGTTCAGTACGGTCAGTTCGGCGAGGCGTGCCTGGTCGGAGCTCTCGGAGTGCAGGAGCGAAGCCGCCTCGCGGAGCCGGTCGAGGGACTCCTCCCGGCGGCCGATGCGGTGCAGCGCCCCCGCTCCGTAGCCCAGTGCCCAGCCGGTCTGGAGCCCGTCTCCGATCTCGCGCGCCGCCTCGAGCGCCGCGTCCGCGGTGGCGAGGGCGCCTTGGTGGTCGTGCAGGCAGAGGCTGCGGGCCCAGGCGAGGTAGTTGAGCTGGACGGCTTCGTCCTGCCTGCTGCCCAGGGCGCGGGCCGCGTCGACGCCGTGGCGGAACACCTGCGCCCATTCCTCCCAGTGCTGGGTCAGGTCGGAGAACCAGTGCATGGCCTGCGCCGCGTCGATGACGTCCCGGTGCCGTCCGGTCTCCGCGGCCCGGCGCAGTGCGGCGAGCCACTCGTCCCGCTCGGACTCCAACCACGCACGGGCAGCGTCGCGATCGGCGGGGGCGCTCGCGGGATCGGGATCGGCGCAGGGCGCTTCGTCGGGGTGGTCCGCATCGAAGCGGTGGGCCGCCGCGGTGGCCCGGCGGAGCATCCATGCGGCGGCGCGGTCCCGGGCCGCCTCGCAGACCCTGGGCTCGTCCTCCGCGGCCAGCCGCTCGGCGGCGAACAGCTTGAGCAGGTCATGGAACCGGTAGCGTTCGGCGGCCGGTTCGGGTTGGAGGAGCCCGGCGTCGACGAGTTCCTCCGCACATGCCGCCGCCCGGCCCGTCGGCATTCCGGCGAGCAGGCCCGCCGCTTCGGGGCCGAATCCCGGGCCGGAGGCCAGGGCGGCACGCCGGAACAGCTTCCTGGCGGCCGGGGGCAGCCGCTCGTACGACAGGGCGAACGCGGCCCGTATCTCCAGGCCCCCGGCCCGAAGCCCGTCCAGTCGGCGGCCCGTGGCGGCGAGTTGGGCGGTCAGCTTCGCGAGGCGTTCGCCCGGGCGGGCGGCCAGGCGCTGACCGGCGATGCGGACGGCCAGGGGCAGGTGCCCGCAGAGGTCCGCGAGGTCACGGGCTGCCTGCGCCTCCTCGCGTACGCGCTCGGGGCCGAGGATCCGCGTCAGCAGTTCCACCGCCTCCTCGCGGCGCAGCGGGGTCAGGTGCGTACGGTGCACTGCTGCGAGACCGGCCAGGCTGTGGCGGCTGGTGATCAGGGTCAGCGAGGAACCGGTGCCGGGGAGCAGGGGGCCAACCTGTTCCTCGTCCGCCGCGTTGTCCAGCAGAAGCAGCACGTGTTTGTCGCCGAGCACGGACCGCAGCAGCCCGGCCCGGTCGTCCGTACCGGCCGGAATCGCCTGCTCGGCGACGCCGAGCGCCCGCAGCAGCCGGGCGAGCGCGTCCCGGGGTGTGACCGGTTCCGGGTCCATCCCGCGCAGGTCGAGGGCGTACTGCCCGTCCGGGAAGTACGGGGCTAACCGGTGGGCGGCGTGCACGGCGAAGGAGGTCTTGCCGAGCCCGGGTTGCCCCGAGATGACGCTCACCGCGGGGTGGGCGGGATCGATGTCACGGGCGAGGGCGCGCAGGGCGTCCAGGGCGGGGCCGCGGGCGGTGAAGTCGCCGAGGTCGCGGGGGAGGGCCAAAGTGTGCTGGGCCAGGAGGCGTTGAGCCGGGGGCTGGTGAGCCTCGGGATCGTGGGCCGGGGGATGGTGGGCCGCCGCTCCGGACGCCGACCGCGATGCGGTCCGCGGAGCGCGGGTACGGGGGCGGGGCCGGCCGGGGCGGGCCGCCTCCTCCAGCGCGGAGGCAGCGGTGGGGTCGAGGCCGAGCCCGTCCGCCAAGGCCTGCACGGTGCGCCGCTGCGGCCCTCGGGTCCGCCCGCGTTCCAGGTCCGAGAGGGCGCGGACGCTCACGCCCGAGGTGTGCGCCAACTCCTCCTGGCTGAGCCCGGCTTGTCGGCGCAGCCCCAGCAGCAGCCGCGCGAAGTCCCCGCTGCCCGGCCCTCCGTCCGGAGTGCGCATCGTGTCCTCGGCCATGGCTCGGGGTCCCCCGGTCGGTGTGGCGCAGCCTGACGAGCTGCTTCCCGGCAGAAGTATGCCAATCGGTAATCCTGCAGGTGAAACCGCCTGGAACGGGCCTGTTCTTCGTGTTCGACTCGTTCCGGTCCGGGGTGGTTTCCCCGGACGGGGGACCGGGGGCGGGCCCGTCGGGTGTCCGGAGCCGGCGAGGGCCGGGGGTCAACGAACCGGTGCGGTCACCGAAGACCGCGAGCGATACGACCAAGTCGAACCATGTCGAGGGAACACACATGCCTGCTCACGAGCACCGCATCACCTCAGCCGTCCTCTCCCGGCGCCGGGTCCTGGCCGCCGGGGCGCTGACCGCGGCCGCGGTGGCCCAGAACGCCTTTGCCCCGTCCAAGGCTTCTGCGGCCGCCCCGCCGGCCATCTTCTACTCCCCGCACCAGGACGACGAGGCCATCGGCATGGCCGGATCGATCCTGGAGCACAAGGCGGCGGGCCGGCCGGTCTACCTCGTGCTGGTGAGCCGGGGCGAGAACGACCAGCTGGCCAGGCTGATGAACGTCGGCGACTGCGGTCTGAAGGGCAAGTGCGCGGCCCCCGGCCACTGGCACGACCTGAAGTGGCCCACGGACGGCGCGAGCATGATCGTGCCCGCGCGGACGGCCGAGTTCACGGCCTCGGCCAAGGCACTCGGCGTGGACAAGGTCATCAACTTCAACCTCGCCGACAGTGCCCACGGCGATGCCACGTACGGCAAGTTCGTGGACGCGGTCACGTCGAAGGTCAGGTCGCTGGCCAAGAAGTACCCCGGCGCCTCGCACAAGTTCTCGGCGGGCTGGCTGGACGTGACGGCCACCCACAAGGCGTGCAGTGACGCGGCCTACCGCCTGATGAACGACGGGACCATCAGCGACGTGCGCTTCAACCACATCTATGCGTACGACCGTCCGTACGGGGAGCGCGCCGACGGTGCCTCCCACGTGCTGCAGATCCCCGCCTCGCACATGACGCGCAAGAAGAATTCGATCTACTGCTACAACACCTGGGACCCGGACCGGAACCTCTACGCCCTCGGCTACCACAGCGCCTACGAGAAGCTGGAGGCGGCGCACGGCGACCCCCGCGAGTTCGTGTACACCCTCCCGTCCGGCTACCGCCCCGGCAAGATGTGACCGGGCCGCCGGTTCGTTCCCCGGCCGGCGGTGCCGAATGGCCTGCTATCGGGAGAAGTAGGCCTTGACGCTGACGGCGGGACCACCTGAGAACTTCTGCACGGCTGCCTTGGCATCCCCCGACACAGTGACAGAAGAGGTGGCCCCGGCCGGAATCGTGGTCAGCCCGCCGATCGGGACGACCTCGGCCACCTGCTGGGACGCTCCGGATTTCGGCTGGTCGTAGACCAGATAGACGACGCGGACCGACACTGCGGTGGCGTTCGGGTTCTTCAGGATGACCTGGTCGAAGGCATCGAACTTGCTCATGGGCTGACCGGCTGCGTCTGCCGGTTTGGCCTCGATGGCGGAGGAACCAGCCGGAAGATCTGCCGGGACGAGTTCCTTGACGGTCACCCGGACGTCGGCGACCCGGTCGGCCTCCGCTCCGCTGAAGGCCAGGATGTCGTAGGCCCTGCCGTGTTGCACGACGAGGCCGCCCCGGTCGCTTCCGTAGGCAGTCCTGACCCGTACGTCGGGCAGATCCTTGCCCGCGGCGTCCACCGCAGTGATCGTCAGGGTCGGCACCACACCGGTGCGTCCGTCGTTGTCGATCAAGAGTGTCTGGTCTATGAACTCCCGCTCGCCGTGTGCGTGGTAGCTGAAGGACAGGGGTCTGACCGCGGGGCTCGCGGCAGGGCTCGCCCTGCCCGCTGCGGAAGCCGACGGCGCCGCTCCGGCGGCCGGGGGCGTAGCGGCACTCCTCGGACCGCACCCGGTCAGTGCGACGAGGCCGAGGACAAGGCCGATCGTCGCGCGCCGCCCGTGTTGAATGAAGGATCGATCATTGCTTGGCATGGTCGGAGGCTAATGCAACCGGGGGACACGCGAGGCCGACGCCGGTCCGGGCCGTTCGTCCTGCAGGCCGGTCGGCCGGGCGGGACCCGGCCGGTCGGTCGCCCGCCGGGTGCACCGGCTCCACCCCGTGGTCGCGCAGCTCCTTCCCGCCGAACGGGCGGCGCACGGCGGCATCGGTTGGCATCATGGTCGCGCCGGGGAGGTCCTGACGGGGTGGGGTGGCGGCGCTGTGGTCGGTCCGGGGGAGTACGAACGGGAGCTGCTGCAGGGTGAACTCGCCGAGCAGGTGGCCCTGCTCGCGGACCGGGCCGGAGCGGACTCCGCGGCCTCGCTGATCCGCCGCACGGCCCGGCGCGCCCAGTCCCCGCGGGCCCGGATCTGCGTCATCGGCGGCAGCAACGTCGGCAAGTCCCGCCTCGTCAACGAGCTGATCGGTACGGCCTGCCTGCCGGTGTCCGTACACCCGACGGACGGGCCGCCCGTCGTCGTGCGCCCGTTCACCGCCGAGTCCGGCGCGGTGGCCGAGTCCGCCGGAGTCGGGGCTCCCCGGGCCCCGGAGGAGGTCGGCCCCGAGGCCCCCGGCCCGGCCGGACTGCGTACCGTACGCGTCGAGGTGTCCTCCGCTTCCTGGCCGGCCCGTGCCGGAGTGGAAATCGTCGACACCCCCGGCTGGGAGGGCTGGTCCGGAGTGCGGCAGCCCGACACCGCAGCCCTCGCCAGGATCGTCGGCGACTGCGACGTGGTGGTCGTCGTCACCGAGGCGCGCCGAGCGATGCTCGCCACCGAACAGGCCCGGATCAAGGCACTCGCCGCCGCTCCGCACAGCCCTCCGCTCGCCGTCGTCGTCACCAAGCTCGCCGAGGTCGAGGACGAGGCCGCCGACATCCTGCGACGCGTCAACCACCTCGCCGCAGTACTGGCCCCCGAGGCCCTGGTGCTGCCCGGACCGGTCCCCGCGCCCGGTACGGCACAGGGGCAGGGGCCCGGGGAGCCCGACGGCATCGCCCCGCTCCGTGCGGCCCTGGGCCAGCTGGCCGGCATCCGGCTGCGCCGCGCGCTGCGGACCATCCGCCGGCTGCACCTCCTCGCGGCCACCTGCGGCCTGGTCGAGGAGGCCGCCGCGCGGGCGCTCACGGACGTGCACCGGACCGACCCCGTCAGAACGCGGGCGGCACAGATCTGGCACACGGCCCACGAGAGCGCCCGCTTCCACTGGATCGTGCTCAGCGCCGACGCGGGGGAGTGGCGCGCCTCGCTCGTCCAGACGATCGCCGCCGAGGCGCGCAGGCGACGGGCCGCCGCCGCGCGTGAACTCGCGGCGCGCCTCTCCCGGATGCTGGAGACGCCCGAGGAGCAGCATTTCATCCGCCTCCACGCGATCCCGTACACCGCCGAGGCCTTGCAGCAGTTCGAGGCGTGGATCACCGGGACCGTCGACCGGGTGCTCGAAGAGGACACCCGCCGGCTGCGCACCATCCTGCTCCGCAACAGGCCCGGGGAGGAACTGTTCCAGGGACTGGCCGCTCCCAGCGCCGGGCGGGTCGTGCCGGCCGCGGCACTGCCCGGTGTCGCCGACGCGGCGGCCGCCGCGGAGTCGCAGAACGCCACAGGCTGGGACGCCTCCTGGCTGCCGGAGTTCGTCGGCACCGCCATCGAGAGCGTGCTGACTCCCGTCTCCACCGAGGTCGTCGCGCAGATCGCGGGAGCGGCCGGCACGGCCCTGGTCACGGAGGCGCTCGAGCACGGGCAGGCCGAGCGCCGTGAACGCGCCATCGACGATCTGGAACGGATCGTCGAGGCGGCCTTCACGGAGCAGGTGGCGCGGACCGAAGCCCGCATCGGGCAGGTGTACGACCGACTGCTGAGCCAGGCACGGGACCGCGACGAGCAGTGGTGGCGGCTGCACACGACAGCCGTCGCCGCGCAGCCTGAGTCCCTCGACCACTGGCGTTCACTGCAGAGCACGGCGCGGTCGCTGAGCCGCTCCGTGCACGCCCACCTCTCTCCCCTGGAAGGGACCTGATGGCGCACGAGAACCGGCAGTTACCGGGCGGCCAGGAATCACCGGCCGCCCAGTTCCGCGGCTGGAGCGACAACATCGGAACACTGCGGTCGTACTACCAGCGCCTGCAGCACGTGGCCGGTGAGGCCGCGGCGGTCATCGCCCCGCCCGGCGGCGCGGGCGCGGCCCTGGACCTGGGCATCAACGGGGCGGTCTTCGAGCGCGAGACGTTCCGCATCATGGTGCTCGGGGAGTTCAGCAGCGGCAAGAGCACCCTGATCAACGCCTTGCTGGGGAAGCGGCTGCTGCCGACCAAGGCCAATCCGGCCACGGCCTTCACCACCGTCCTGCGCTGGGGCGAGACCGAACGGGCCTGGCTCTACCGGGACGCGGACCGGCAGGGCGTCGAGACGGCCGTCACGACGGAGGAGTTCAAACGGGAGGTCTCCCTCCAGATCGACGCGTACGGCGCACCCCGCACCCCCTCGTTCGCGCTGGCCGTCGTCGAGCAGCCGCTGGAGCTGCTGCGCAGGTCGGTCGAGATCGTGGACTCGGCCGGGATCAACGAGAGTTCCGACCGTGAGCTGGTGACCCTCCGGTACCTGGAGGAGGTGGACGCCGTCGTGTTCGTCACCGACGCGGGACGGCCGTTCACCCTCCACGAGACCGAGAACTACCTCACCCGGGTCCGGAAGCTCGGGCACCGCGACATCTTCTTCGTGGTCAACCAGTTCGACCGGATCGAGGAGGAGGAACGGGCGGAGGTGATGAGCCGCTGCCGCAACGCGGTCGCCGAGCTCAGCGGGGAATCCGGTTCCACAGCCGCCGCCAACGTCTTCTTCATCAGCGCCCTCCAGGCCCTGCGGTCGCGGATCGACGGAGACGCCGAAGGCCTGAAGGCATCGGGGATCGGGCGGCTGGAGTCCGCCCTCGAGGTCTTCTGCATGCGCGACGCGGCCCGGGTGAAGTTCGTACGTCTCGCCGAGTTCCTGCGCCACAACGCCGTCAACCTGCGGGTGCGGTTGCACGACGAGGGCGCGATCCTGATGAAGTCGACGGCGGAGCTGCGCGAACTCCTCGACCGCAGCCAGTCCACCCAGGACCAGCTGCGCGCCAGCGCCGACGCGATCCGCGACATCGTCGGCGGCAAGATCCTCGACATCGAGAACGAACTGCAGCTGAAGTTCAGCGCGTTCCTGATCGACGTCAGCCACGAGATCGGCGACTGGCACGTCACGAGCGGCCCGGGACGCCTGAGCCGAGCCGTCCGGTCGTTCACCAAGGGCGGCCGCGTCGCAGCCCAGCACGAGCTGATGGACGCGTACACCGTCAGGCTCCAGGAACGCATGCAGGTCTTCTGCACCCAGGACCTCGACCAGCTCATCGAGCAGCGGCAGGCCGATCTGGTGCGCCAGCTCGAACCGCTGATCAGGGCGCACGCCACCCTCCTCGACAAGCTCCGCGCGGAACTCACCGGCAACACGCAGTCCATCCGGGACCAGAACGACCTGCTCTACACGCTCGCCATTGCGGCGGGGAAGGGCCACGGGCGCGACGGGCGCCGCCACCACGACGACGTGCCGCTGCTGTTCCGCCCGAGCTCACTCATGGCGATCGGCGCGGGGAGCGGTGCGGCGGTGGTCGGCGGGACGGCCGCCGCCGCAGCGGCCGGCCTGGTCAGCCTGGCCCTTCCCCCGGTCGGCGTGGCACTTGCCATCGGCGCGGCCGTGGGACCGCTGCTGGCCTCGGGGGCGGTCATCTTCGCCAACGGCAAGCTGCAATCGCGGGCGGCGGAGGAATTCTCCGACCACGTGAAGGACTCGGCGGGCCTGACCGCCCGCCAGTACGCGGACAGCCGTGCCGCCGACCTGCGCGCGGTGTGGGGCGGGATCAGCGAAACGCTCCACATCCAGCTCCAGGACCTCATCGGCATCGTCCAGCGCAACATCGAGGAGTCCCGCCTGGACGAGCAGGCCAAGGCGGGCATGCGGGATCAGCTCTACGCGTACGAGCAGCGGATCACCGATGTGGAGCAGCACATCGCGACGTTCCTGCAGCCGTTCGTCTCCGAGGCGGAGCGGGACCAGGTGTAGCCGCAGGCGCCGTCAGGGGACTTCGCAGGCCTGGGCGCGGGCGCGCACCGGCGGCGGCCGCTTCGCTGTCAGCCGGCGCCCAGGCCCTCTACGGCCTGCAGCCCCAGTACCGGTTCCACCGAGGCGCACGGCGCCCCCTCGGCATGTGCGGCGACCCGACCCCGGAGAGCGCCGCAGCGCATCGACGGCCGCGGCGACCGGCTCCGGTGATGCAGGGCACCGCGGCTCGAGCTGCGCAGCGCGCCATGCCGGGGCCGGATCCGTGGTTGCGGGGCGGCTCCTTCCGTCATCGGGGGGTTCGCGAATTGTCACCGTCGTGTCTCAGAGGCCGTACGACAGAACTCGGCCGGGAGGAGCTCCGTGTCTCCAGTGTCCTCGCCCCCGGACCCGCCGGGGTGACCGAACCGACCGAACCACCAAGGGGATTCCGATGTTCCGTACTCGTGCCCGTGCCGCTTCCCTCGCCGCTCTCGCGACCGCCGGCGTACTCCTGCTCTCCGCCTGCAATGGCGACGGCAACGACGGGGCCGCAGATGCCGCTGCCTCCCCGAGCGCCTCCGCGGCCGAACTGACCTTCCAGAACGGCACCGCCCAGCAGAACAACGCCCAGCCGAACACGGGCGACCTCGCGCCGGACGCCGCTCCTGCCGCGGTTCCCAAGAAGCCAGTGGCCCGCTCCTGGGTGCAGCTGTCCGCCGGCAAGGCGGGCACGCTCGACCCGGTGGTGATCAACGGGGCCGGGTTCACGCTGTACCGCTTCGACAAGGACTCGGCGCAGCCCTCGAAGTCGACCTGCCTCGACGCCTGCGCGAGCACCTGGCCGCCGTACCTGGTCGCCAAGGGCGGCAAGGTCTTCCTCGACGGCATCCCGAAATCGGCGATCGGCTTCATCCCGCGCGACGGCGCCTTCCAGGTGACGATCGGCGGCTGGCCGGTCTACCTGTTCAGCAAGGACACCAAGCCCGGTGCCACCAACGGACAGGGCGTGGGGGGAACCTGGTTCGGAGTGACGCCGGACGGCAAGAAGGCGGGCCAGGGCAGCGGGAGCGCCGGTCAGAACGGCGGCGGCACCCCGGCTCCCGGGGCGGTGAAGCCCGCAACCAGTGCCACCTTCTTCAACTCGGCGAACTTCGCCGACCCGGCCGAGGGCATCGCCGGCCCTGGCTGCAAGCCGGTCCGCTTCTCCGGCTCCCTGCAGATCAGCGGCACCGCCAAGCTCTGGGACGGGCCGAACTGCACCGGCAAGTCGCAGGAGGTGCAGGGCGACGTCAAGGATCTGGCCGCCATCGGATTCCCGGCCGTGAAGTCCATCCGCTTCGGCGGCTGAGCCGGGCGCATCCGGGTGGGTGGACCACGCACCGCCGATCCACCCACCCCCGCCGAACCTCTCTTCCGACTTCCGTGCGGAGCCCGGCAGTTCCGGGCGCCGCGGCCCACACCCCGAGGAACGTCACCATGAACGTGCACTCCACCGGCCCCTGGGGCGCCGTACGCCCGGGCGCCCTGGCCGTCCTGCTCATCGCCCTGGGCGTCCTCACCGTGACGACCGCGTGCTCCGGGCCGGTCGATACGCTCAGGCGGGCCGTACCGGGCTTCTCCAACCCCGTCGTCCCCGGCCTCTGGACTCCGCAGCGCATGGCCGAAGCCGCCGGGTACGACACGCCCGTGGCGGACGGGCTCGGTGCCGACCTGGGGGAGACCGACCCCGAACCGGCTCCCGTTCGGGCCGCCGCCGAACGTACCCCGTACCGCGCGAGTGCCCCCGCGCTGGGGAAGGTCTTCTTCGACGGGCCGGACGGGCCGAGCGTCTGCTCCGGCACCGCCGTCGAGGACCCGGAGCGGCCGGGCCGCTCCAGCCTGGTGTGGACGGCGGGTCACTGCGTCCACGGCGGCGCGGGCGGCACCTGGCACCGCAACATCGTCTTCGTCCCCTCCTACAACGACCGGGGCCTCACCGGCGCGTCCCGCCGCGCGGCCGGGGCGGCCGACGTTGCTCCCCTGGGCACGTGGTGGGCCGACCGGGCCGGAACCTCCGAGCAATGGCTCGTGGAGGGCGCCGCCACCGGCGGCGCCGGTGCGTCCGGCGACTTCGCGGTGCTGCACGTGGCCCGGCAGGACACCCGCTCGTCGCTCCAGGAGGCGACCGGGGCGGCCGTACCGGTGTGGTTCGATGCGCCGCCGACGCCCGCGATCCCGGCGATGAAGGCCTGGGGCTACCCGGCCGCCGCCCCCTTCGACGGGCAGCGGATGTTCGCCTGCCAGGACCGCCCCGGACGGCTGTCCCTGCGCCGCGACCGGCCGTCGCTGTACCGCATCGGCTGCACGATGACCGGCGGTTCCTCCGGCGGTGGCTGGTTCGCCCAGCGCCCCGACGGCACCCTCGCCCTCGTGAGCAACACCTCCATAGGCCCGGCTTCGTCCACCTGGCTGGCCGGGCCTCGACTGGGCGGAAAGGCCCGAGCCGTGTACGCCTCGATCGCGAAGGACGGCCCGGCAGCATGAGAGGCCTGGACGGCGTGGTGCACGCCGTCCCCTCCGGTCTCCTTTGCCCCTACCGTGCTCCCCTGAGCGTGCTGGTCGGCTGACTGCCGGGGGCGGCCGCGGCCGGCCGCGGGGGGTCCGGCTGGGGGTTCTTGAGAACGGGCCGGGACCACGGCGCATCGAAGCCGTCGGACTCCGGCCGTAGCCCGAGCTCGCGGAGCTGGTTGACCGCCACCATCGTGTTGAACATCGAGTTCGGGTTTGCGCCGCCGCCTCCCAGCTCGGCGACGGTTTCCCCGTAGCGGGCGGTGAAGGAGCTCGGCCGGACCCGCCTGTTCTCCCCGGTCAGACCGAGTGCCGCCGCCTGCAGGGCGGTGGCCTGCTCCAGCAGCGTGTCCAGGTAGCGCACCACCTCGGCCCCACGGCGCACGGCGAAGGTGTGCCCATCGGTGAGGAGCGATGCTCCTCCCTCCTCGAAGAGGCGAGCGACGGCGCCGAGCGTGGTCTGGATCTTGAGCTGATCGGCGTCGGCCATGGCACCGCAGGGTCCGTTGCCCTCGTCGGACAGGTGAAGGACGCCGCAGTTCCTCAGGTGCACGATCACATGCCCGGCGCAGTGGCCCTGGCTGCGCAGCACGCGGACCGCGCCGTCGGCGAACGTCCAGCCGGTGAACCGCAGCGAGCCGATCCGGATCCGCTCCAGCGGGCGTTCCTCGTAGGTCCGGGTCGTGGCGCCGAAGGGCCGCATCGGATGGAAGAGCGACACCAGCTCGTCAGCGGCCAGTGCGGGCGCGGGCAGCGCCGCCGCCCCGGCGATGCGCTCGAGGGCCCGAACCCAGTACGACGCCGGGGCCAGCATCTGGTCGAGGTCGAGCGCGGGGACGTAGTGTTCGACCGGCACACCCAGCTCGTCGGCCAGGTCGTTGTTGGCGACGTGGTCAGGATGGCCGTGCGTGGTCAGCACCAAGGCCCGGGACCAGGGCCTGACCCGGTCCGTCGCCTCCCGCAGTGCCGCGCGGAAGGCCGGGGTGACCCCGGTGTCGACGAGCACGAGGGTGTCGCCGACCCGGTGCACGAGGGCATTGGCGACGTCCGGCTGGTCGTGCTCGAGGTCCAGTTCCTGCCCGAGGACCAGCACGGTCCTGTCGTCGATCTCGATCCGGTCACCGAGCGCGGTCACGGTCATGGATCCTCCCGCGGTCTCGTCGGGTCCTGCTCGACTCGTCCTCGGTGAGCACTGCCGCCCACCGGCGATGTCGGCCACGAGCCCCCTGTCGACGAGCGTACGCCGCACCGGCCGACGCCGCCGTGTCACCCGGCGTCGGCCGCCACACCGCGGCGTGCAGCCACAGGCTGCTCACCCCGCGGCTCCGCCGGGCTTCCAGTCCGCCTTCCCGGCCCTGGCGCGCCGCCGCTCCTCCTCCCCCGCCGCCCAGGCGGCCGAGTCGATCCGCGAGGGATATCCCTCCTCGGGTTCCGACGCGTCCAGGTGCACCGTCCACGCCCACAGGACGACCGCCGCCAGCAGGAAGCAGCCCGCCAGGCCCAGGACCGCGTCGACGCCATCCGACTGGGATTCCGCGTTCGTCCCGAAGAAGGCGGGAGGGCCGTCGACGATCATGCTCACCCACCAGGCGAGGGACGCGTTGAACGCGAGGAGGGCCAGCCAGTACAGGGCCCGCACGACGTTCGCCGGGTGGCCGCGCAGCGTGCGCAGCAGGAGCAGGCGCCGCAGCCTCCCCGGCCCACCCCGGTGGCGGCGCGCCGCAGCCAGCTGGATCGAGGCCAAGAAGCTGGCCCCGTCCGATCGGGTGGGCCGCCCGCGCGCCCCGCCGCCGCGGGCACGACCCCGCTACCCCGGTCCGTATGGGGGGCCGTCAGGAGACGAGGGGGGCGGCTTCCTCTTCGGTCAGCCTGATCGTGCACAGGCCGCCGCGCTCGGTCTTCACGTCCGTCACCTTGAGCTGGGTGCCGGGCGCGAGGATGTATTCCTCTTCGCCGGTGAACGCGGAGAAGCTCCGGATCCCCACCGCCCGGGCGGGCGTCACCTCGAACAGCGTCCGCTTGCCGCGGCTGCCCAGGAAGGACCGGGCCACGCTCAGCTCGGAGGTGCACGAGGACACGCCCCACCAGGTCACCGTCCCCCCGACCGGATACTGCGCCCGCAGGTCCAGCGACACACCGCGCCAGAGCGGCCGGGTGTGGGCCGGCAGCCCCGAGACCGCCGAGAACAGCAGCCGCAGGTACGCGAGGTAGGGCACGACCTTGGTCCGGTCCGGGGAGCGGAGGACGGCGTTGATTTCGCGGTAGAAGGCGGACTCGCAGGTGTAGAGGTAGAGCGCGGCGATGGCGTCGGCGGACATGCTGCCGGCCGTCTCGTCCGCCCGTCGCTTGCCGAACTCGTGGGACCGGTCGATCTGCCGGCCGAGCCCGGACAGCACCTCGGCGACCGGCGCGACGGCTTCCTGAAAGTCCATCAGCGGGGTGTCGAACACACCGGTGATCGCCGGGAGGACGAGCCCCTCGTCCTTTACGCCGGTGAGCCGATCCAGGTACAGCTGGTGCAATTCCATGGTCGACGCGATGAAGGCCCCCATGCGTGCCGCGACGTCCCCGTCCGCACCGCCGGCCCCCGCCGCACCCTCGTTCCACCCCTTGCTGGGCAGCCAGTCGATCTCCTCGGCGCCCAGCGACGCGAGAGCCGCGTTCACCGTGGCGAAGTGGTCGCCCTCGCAGAAGACGTCGCCCTGGGCCGCCGGGTTGGGGTGATCGATGTGCCGGACCTCTACGTCCGGGTACTTCTTCTGGAGTCGCTGGACGACCTTCTTCAGGCTGCGGGCGTGGGCACCCCACCAGGCGAACACGACCCCGCGGTCCTCCTCGTCGGCGTCCTGTTTGGCCTTGAGGATCTCCTCGACGATCCGTTCGGCGACGGGCCGCCAGAACGCCGTGTGCTGGTCGGCCCCCATCGCTCCGTCGCCGCTGGCCGTGAGCGAGGCGTTCAGCAGCAGCACGCCCTGCGTGAGCATCGCCTGGAACCACTCCGGCGGCTGGACCGTGTCCCGCTCCTTCAACAGGGCGCGGACGTCGGCTATGGGTGTCTTCTTGGCGATGCCGTACTTCCACATCGCGGCCGCCTTGATGATGCAGCGGATGCTGACGACCCTGCCGAACTGGCTGTCCTTCCAGTCGTTGAAGGTGTTGTCGAACATGGCTATCCCGGTGGCGCTCTCCGGCCGCGGGTACGGGTTCTGGCCGAAGACGACGACCTTCCACTTGTGCGGCGGGTTCGGCTTGAGCGCCTGGAAGGTCAGCTCACGGACCGGGACGACCTCCGGGCTGCGGCCCTGGCCGATGAAGCGTGCGGCATCCGGCTGCGCTTCGATGACGGGCTTCAGGAACGGAAGCCAGGCTTCACCGCCACCCTTGAAGAGTTCGGTGAGGCCCAGCGGGTCGTCGGCATCGGGCTGGGCCGCGGCGGCGGTGGTGGCGTCGGTCATGGGGGAAGGGCTCCCGGCGGTCGTATCTGACGGATGGAGGTGGCCGGCGGGCTGGCCGGCGGTGTGCGCGGGATCAGCGGCGAAAGGAATGCCCTTTCGGCGGCACGATGCGCACCCGCTCCGTGACCGGTGCGGCCTCGATGCCGTCGAGCTGCGCGGTGATCGTGGTGCGCAGCTGGTCGTCGTCCTCGAACCAGTGGTCGTGGAAGAGCGTGTAGCCGGTCCACATCAGATTGGCGCACACCCGGGCCGGCACCCGGCCGGTCTGCGCGCCCATCCCGACCAGCGCCACCGAGCGGATGCTGCCCGGCACCTGACGGTTCTGCCGGTGGACGGCCTGGAACGCTGCGGCGCACGCCAGGGCCACGTTCAGCGTGTCCTTCACGTTCTGCGAGGACTGCACCATCGTGGGCGTCGATATCAGGTACCGCGGAACGGTCGCACCGGACGGGACGCACACGGCGCTGCCCACCGGGAGGGTCCCGGCGAACCGGTCGCGGATCGCCCGCTGCACGCGCAGCTGGATGCCGGCTCCGAGGTGCCGCTTGATGACGGCGTCGACCCCGCCGTCCATCCGGCCCCGGGAGTTGGTCGGGGTGACCCACGCGTCGACGTCCTCGTCGAGGATCGAACCCCTGCGGATCTCGATCCCGGGGGTGTCCGCGAACGCCGCCCGCCACGCCTCCACCACACGCTCGTTGACATCGGTCAGCACCACCCTGAGCACGGGCTCCACACGGTTCTCGGTCATCGTCCACTCCTGTCGGGAAACGGCCCTTCCAACACCCCCGAAGCTATCGGCGACCACTGACAACGCCCCTGCAGGAAGGGGACGATGACGCCCGAAACGACGACCCGAGAGGCTCAGCGGGCAAGCCCCCTTGTCAAACCTGCTGCAGTCGAGGAGCTTTGGTCATCGTCCGGTCCGGTACCGGTCCGGGAATCAAGGCACCGGGCCCGTGTGCTCCGATGCGAGAGGGGACGTTGGATGGCGGACGCGGCTAGGTTACGCAGGGCTCGGCGTGCTCTGACATGGAGCGCAGTACTGATCGTTTTCATATCCGGTGTTGCGGCGACACCGTTCCTCCTGAACCTCCTCGCGCCCAAAGCCCTGGACTGGAACCGACTGAGCGACGTCAGCCAGTCGTACGGTGCGGTGTCCCTGGTGATCTCCGCTGCAGCCCTTCTCGGGGTCGTCACCTCCATCGCCTTCCAAGCGAAGCAGGCTCGACTGGACGGTGAGCAGACGTTTCGCGCAGCGCATCGAGAGCTGACGATGCTGACCTTGAGCGATCCGGCACTGCTGCGCTGCTGGGAGCCCCCGAGGATTCCGACGACTGAGGCGAGGTGGAAGCAACTCATGGTCACGAATCTCATCGTCAGCATGTGGGCCAGCGACCATCACCTCGGGCGCTTGAACGACAACGCCTTGCGCGTAGTGCTGCGCGCTCACTTCCGCGGCGAGGTGGCACGAGCGCATTGGGAGAACAGTGGTCCCATGTGGCGTGACCACATGGCTGCACTGGAAGACGCCCCTCGCCTCAGGTTCGTGGAGATCATGGATGAGGTGTATCAGCATGCCAGGGATGCAGGCCCTCCGGTCATGGACCGCGAGTTCTTCGTTGGTGGTGGCTGATGCACTCGTACGAGGGAAGATGACTCCCCGTTCCTCGGAAACCTCAAGATGAGCGAGCGGGATCGAGGAACAGCAACGGCGTGCCGGCAAGGAGCACCGCAACGCCGATGATCGCTCCCCATCCGGCATAGAACAGGCTGGACCAGAGGACCCACAGGCAGCTGAGGGCGAAGAGCGCCGGCGTCACCGGATAGAGCGGCACGCGGTAGTGGGACTCGCCGCCGGTTTCGCGGCGGCGGAAGATGTAGACCGAGAGGGAGACCAGCAGCATGAAGAACCAGAACACGGGCGACGTATAGGCGACCATCGACTGGAAGCCGACGCGCGTGGCTGCTCCGAAGACGACGAGTGCGGCTGACACCGCGCCTTGCAGCACGAGCGCGTTGGCGGGAGTCGAACCGTGCTCCTTCCAGGTGCCGATCGAGCGGAGTGCGGCCACGTCTCGGCCGAGCGCGTAGTACGAGCGCGAACCGGTGATGATCAGACCGTTGAGTGTCGTCAGAGTCGAGAGCACCACGACGACACCCGTGATCGTCGCACCGGTGTCACCGGCGACGACGCGCATCATGGCGGAGCCGACGGCGTTGCTGTCACGGATGCCGTCCAGCCCCAGCACGTGCAGATAGGCGAAATTGATGGCGAGGGACACTCCGATGACCACCACAACGCCCATGACCAAGGCCCGGGCCATGGTGCGCCTGGCATCCTCGAGCTCACCCGAGAGGTACGCGGCTTCGTTCCAGCCGCCGTAGGTCAGGAGGATGAACATCATGGCGAGGCCGGTGCTGCCCAGGGACACGTCGTGAGGGGTTCCCTCGCGTGGTGCCGGCACCGTCGCGACGAACGCGGCAATGAAGATGCCGAGCATGGAGAGCACGGTGATGACCTCGACAACCTTCTGGGTCAGCTTTCCCGGCGTGGTTCCCACGTAGTTGACGAGGGTGAAAACGGTGACCGAAGCCAGGGCGTAGACGCCCGGGCCGTACGTCCCGAGCGGCCACACCACATTCGCGTAGTCGCCCATCACGAAGGCCGCTCCGGCGATGGCGCCGGGCTGGATCACCGTGCACCGCGCCCAGGCGAACAGGAGTGCCACTCTCGGCCCGTAGGCTTCACGCAGAAACGCGTATTCGCCACCCGAGTCGGGGCGTGCGCTGCCCAGCTCGGCATAGCAAACCGAGCCGATCACCGTGATCAGTCCGCCGAGCAGCCAAAGCAACACGAACACGGTCTCGTCGCTCGAGTATTGCGCGACCAGCGAGGGCGTCTTGAAGATGCCGATACCGAGGACGATACCGACCACCATGATCGTGACGTCGGTGGGCGTCAGGCCGGCTCGGGGAGCGGCTCTGACCGTTCCAGGCATCGGACACCTCGGGATGTCGGAAACAGGATTCGATCGTTCGTGTCGAGCCGGAGAGAGGGACCGTCGGATCCCCTCCGCCTGACCCCGGCGCCGCGATGAAGGGGGCCGGCCGGGGGTATTCCGTTCGCTCGTACGGCCCACGTTCGTGGGCGCCGACGGGCACGGAATGAATAGCGCATTAGTGTCTGCCGGCGAATGACACCAGCGCCGGGGGTGATCTCGGAAGTCCCTGACAGGGCATCGGTGGCCGCTTTCGTCCGGAGCACGGTGTTGCATTCCCGCGTACTGCGCTACAGGAGGTCGTGGTGTCGGGTATCGCAGTACCAGGGGTATCAGAGCAGCGCGCCGCGAGGCGCAGACACGCGGCCGGGATGGTCGTCGTCCCCATCGCCGTGGCCCGGTCGAGCCTCTGTCCGGTCAGTGGCAGTGGCAGCGACCGCGGCAAGCCCCGCCCGGCCGGTCTGCTCGACGGGTGAATGCCGGCCGGGTCAGAGCGTCCGCACCACGTGCCGGCATGCGCGAACTCACCTTCACGGCTTCGAGGAGACTCACGGCGGGGGGATTCCTCTGGGCGTCCTTGATCCAGATCTTCGTCGTGAACAATCTGATCGTCCTTCCCCGTGCCTCGAGCCAGAACCTGGAAGAGCACATCATCTCGGCGCTCGGCGTCACGCGATGCGGTCTCATCGGAGGGTTCCGCTTCTGCTCTCCCTGGCACGAAGCCGCCGACCTCGCCTGGATCGTCGGAGGGTGGTGCCTCATTCTGGGCGCGGTGCTCAATACGGTGGTCTTTCCGCCGGACCGCCTCAGGAACCTCGCGTTCGGCGTACTGGCCGTCAGCGGACTGGGTCTCGTGTCCACGGGCTTCAACCCCTACAACCTCCGTCCGGCCGTGCACCTCCTGTCCGCGGGAACGTGCTTCTTCTGCGGGGCCGTGGGCGTCCTTCTGCTGGGAGGCATGCTCCGGCAGGCGCAGCGTCCGTACTGGGGCGCGGCCGGCATCGCTTGTGGTGTGACGTCCATCGTCTCGGCCACGCTCACGGCGCTGAGACCGGACCCCGGGGTCCAAGGGCTGTTCGAGCGGATCGCCGCCTGGCCCAGCGTCGTGTGGATCATCTGCACCGGAGGGCTCATCCTCTTCTCCGCGCGCCGGGCAGCCCACGGAAGCGCAGCGGCCGATGCCCCGTGAACCCGCGGCCGGCGTCCGGGACGGTCAGCGGCGACTGCGCTCCTGCGCGGTTTCCTCCGCCCCCGTCTGCGCGACCTCGCCCGTCACCCGCGTCCCCGGATGCAGCAGTGTGCACAGGTACGCCACGCCCAGCGAGACGGACATGCCGTAGAACACCCACTGGTTGGCCTCGGCGAAGTCCATGTGGACGGCCTCGAAGGCGCTCCGCAGCAGCGTGGAGGTCGGCCCGCCGCCGGTGGGACTGCGGTCGTCCGGGTGGCCGGTGACCGCTTCCGCGATGCTGCGGGCCGCACCCTGGACCTCCGTCTCCGGCAGGCCCTTCGCGCTGAGCGTCTGCGCGACCCGGCTGGTCGTGACATGGGTGAGGACCGTGCCGAACACCGCCATGCCCAGGGCCCCCGCGTAGTTGCGCACGCTCTGGGTGACACCGGTGACCTCGCCGTACGAGGCGTCGATCGCCCGGTTCACGGCGTCGGTGGAGGCCGGGGAGAGCACGAGGCCCATGCCGGCTCCGGCGAGACAGGCGTAGGGCCACTGGTCGTGGGCCGACAGGTCCGTCAGTTGCGCCGCCCACAGGGCGAATCCCGCACAGGCGAGCGCCGTGCCGAGCATCATCGTGGGCCGGGCCCCGTGCTTGTCGAGGATCCTGCCGCCCCACTGGGCCGAAAGGCCGAAGCCGACGAAGAAGTACAGCACGTAGAGCGCGGCCTGGTGGGGCGAGGAGCTGAGCGAGATCTGTGCGTACACCGAGGCGAAGTACAAGACGGGGACGAACGCCAGCATCGAGAAGAAGAGCACCAGGGTGTCGGCAGCGAACGCCCGGTCCCGGAAGATGCGCAGCTTGATGAGCGGTTCGTCGGTGCGCAGTTCGTACCGGCAGAAGACCACGAGGACGACGAGCCCGCCGATGATGCACGCCCAAGTGGCCGGGCTGGTCCAGCCCCAGACGGATGACTGCTGGATCCCGAGGACGCTCAGCCCCATACCGGTGGCGACGAGCACGGCGCCCGGCACGTCGAGACGTTCACGCCGCCGGGCGTCGGGGATGCGTGCGAGGGCGGTCAGGACGAGCGCCACGACGGCTACGGGTACGTTGATCCAGAAGATGGCCCGCCAGGTCCAGGCGGTCAGCCAACCGCCGAGCAGCGGCCCGAGAGCGGTGAGCGCACCGGCGAGGACGAAGAACAGGGCCAGGGCCCGGCCCCGTTTGTCCACGGGGACGACGGAGACGACGACGGCCAGGGCGGCGGGGAACACCAGTGCCGCGCCCAGCCCCTGGGTGGCACGGAAGATGACGAGCCAGCTCTCGGCGAAGTCCCCGGTCGGAACCGAGCCGCAGAGCACGGATGAGACGACGAACACGAGCGTGCCGACCATCACCATCCGGCGGTGCCCGAAGACGTCGGCGAGCCGCCCGCCGAGCGCGAAGCACGCGGCGAGCGCGAGCAGATACGCGTTGACCACCCGCTGCATTCCGGAGGACGAGAGGCCGAGTTCCTCGATGATGCTGGGGGCGGCGATGCTGACGATCGTCTGATCCACGAAGATCATCGCCACGGCGAAGACCATGGCCGCGAGGGCGAGCCGCTGGTTCGGACCGGTGTCCTGCCGTCCGGACGGCCGCGGCGTGGTTCCGCGTTGCCCGGCGTTTGCGCTCGGAGCACCATGGGAGGAGCCCCCGGCGGCGCTCGCTCGGTCCTTCACAGTCTTCATCCTCCCTGCCGGAGTGCAGGTCCGCACGCCGGTCGGGGGCGGTGAGAGGCGCTCGTACGCAGTGGTGCAGCGCTAGTCTTCTGAGTCTTGAGTTCTGTTCAGATGTGTAGGCTTGGCCTATGGCGCGGATGGGGCGGCCGAAGGCCGAGTTGACGCTGTCGGACGAGGAACGGGCCGCACTGGAGGGGTGGGTGCGGCGTCGTTCCACGCCGCAGGCGTGGGCTTTGAGGTGCCGGATCATCCTGGCCTGCGCCGAGGGCGTCTCGAACAAGGATGTGGCCGTCCGTCTCGGATCGACGCCTCATGCGGTCGGCCGTTGGCGGGCCCGTTTCGTGCAGTACCGGATCGCGGGCCTGGGAGACATGCCGCGTTCCGGCGGCCCCAGGTCGGTGACGGATGAGCAGGTGGCCGCAGTGGTCACCAGGACGTTGGAGTCCACGCCGAAGAACGCAACGCACTGGTCGACGCGGTCGATGGCGAAGGAAATGGGCCTGTCCCAGTCCTCGGTCTCACGGATCTGGCGGGCGTTCGGCCTGCAGCCGCACCGGTCGGAGACGTTCAAGCTGTCGACCGATCCCTACTTCGTCGACAAGGTCCACGATGTCGTCGGCCTCTACCTGGACCCTCCCGAGCGGGCGCTGGTGTTCTGCGTGGATGAGAAATCGCAGATCCAGGCCCTGGACCGGTCCCAGCCAGTGCTGCCGATGATGCCAGGAGTCCCGGAGCGGTCAACGCACGACTACGTCCGCGCCGGCACGACCACCCTGTTCGCCGCACTCAACGTGGCCACCGGCAAGGTGATCGGCTCCCTGCACCGCCGGCATCGCGCCGAGGAGTTCAAGAAGTTCCTGGTCAAGCTCGACAAGGAAGTGCCTGCCGGTCTGGACGTCCACCTGATCTGCGACAACTACGCCACCCACAAGACGCCGGACATCAAGAAGTGGCTGCTCGGCCACCCCCGGTTCCACCTGCACTTCACGC
Organism: Streptomyces sp. R33; assembly: GCF_041200175.1. Classification (NCBI taxonomy): domain Bacteria; kingdom Bacillati; phylum Actinomycetota; class Actinomycetes; order Kitasatosporales; family Streptomycetaceae; genus Streptomyces; species Streptomyces sp. R33. The sequence goes on from NZ_CP165727.1 coordinate 7,994,366, forward strand.
CGACCGGGTCGTCCTGGCTGAACCTGGTGGAGCGATGGTTCGCCGAACTCACCAACAAGCAGATACGGCGAGGCGTCCACAAGTCCGTCCAGGCCCTCGAGAAGGACATCCGTGACTGGATCGCCGCTTGGAACACCGACCCCAAGCCCTACGTCTGGACCAAGACCGCAGACGAGATCCTCGAACGCCTCGCCAGCTATCTGAACAGAATTCCCGACTCAGAAGACTAGGGGGTGTCGTCGAAGTAGCGTCGTCCGCCCGTGAGGGCGGGGCCGGCGGGGTCTGGTGCGTGTGATCGCAAGGCGGAGGTGGGGGTCCCCCCGCCGAAGGCAGGGGGAGGAGGCGACGCTCGCGTCGTCGACCGACGACAACGCCGCGAGCGCGCGTGCCAGACCCCGCCGGCCTGGGGGCACCTCCCAGCGGTAGCTGGGGGAGGGACTTTGACGACACCCCCTAGTACTGCAACGGTGTTTGCCGTGACGGTTGGGCAGTTCGGTCGTTGTTCAGGTCATGGGTGGGGAACTTGCAGATGCCCGGTTGTGGGCTGGTGAACTGAAGGCTTTGCATGAGCGGTTCGTGCACCGTTTCTCCAGGTCGGAGCCGCGGGAGTCGGCTCTTGCCTATATGCGGGGGCTGATCGCTCCGCTGGAACGGAAGAACGGATGGACGCTTGCCGAGGAGGCCGGGCATGGGGGTCCGGACCGGATCCATCGGTTGCTGAACCGGATCGACTGGGACGCCGATGAGGTCCTGGCCGACGTGCGGGACTACGTCATGGAGCATCTCGGAGACCCGGATGCGGTGCTGATCGTGGACGACACGGGGTTCCTGAAGAAGGGTGTCCGCTCGGCCGGGGTCCAGCGCCAGTACTCCGGCACCGCCGGGCGGACAGAGAACGCCCAGATCGGAGTGTTCCTCGCCTATGCCGGCGGCCGGGGCCGCACGTTGATCGACCGCCGTCTGTATCTGCCCACGTCATGGACGGAAGACCGGGAACGGTGCCGGGCTGCCGGCATTGAGGACACGGTCGCCTTCGAGACGAAGGTGGTGATGGCCAAGGCCATGGTCCGCCGGGCGATCACAGGCCGGATTCCGTTCCGGTGGGTGACCGCGGATGCCGCTTACGGCTTCTCCAAGGGCTGGCGCACGGAGCTCGAGCAAGCCGACGTCTTCCACGTCATGGCCACCACCCGGCACGACACCGTCGTCACCCGCTGGGCGATCGACCACCCCGTCCACGACCTGTTCCCCGGTCTGCCCCGGCAGAAATGGAAGCGTCGTTCCTGCGGGATGGGGGCCCATGGCCCGCGGGTCTACGACTGGGCGAGAGTCGAGGTGAGGCCCTGGCACCGCGAGGACCGCCGGCACTGGGTGATCGCCCGCCGAAGTGTCCGCCGGCCCGAGGAGATCTCCTACTACATCGCCTACTGCCCCGCCGAGACCACACTGGATGAGCTGATCCACGTCGCGGGAAGCCGGTGGGCGGTCGAGGAATGCTTCCAGACCGCGAAACAGGAGTGCGGCCTGGACGACTACCAGGTCCGCCGCTACGACGGCTGGCACCGCCACATGACCCTGGCCATGGCCGCACACGCCTGCCTCACCGTCCTGCGAGCCCGCGAACTCCAGACGGGCAAAGCAGAAACGGATCCTCCCAGCTCATACCCCTCACCCTGCCCGAACTCCGACGCCTGATCAGCCGGCTCACCCGGCCCCGCCCGACCATCGACCACGTCCTGCACTGGTCACACTGGCGCCGGCGACGACAGTTCCAGGCCCGCGTCAGTCACTACAAACGACGCGGCCACACACCACCAGAAACTGCCCAACCATCACGACAAGCACCGTTGCAGTACTAGGGGGCGAGCGTGACCGGGACGGCGGTCCGTACGCAGCGAGGTAGGGTGCCGGGCGGCGATGGCCAGGGGCGTCTCCCGGCGGTGGCCGGGTGAGCAGGATCCGGAATCGACGGCCCGCGCTGTACGCCGCCTCCGTTTCGCCGACACAGACAAGGTGACCATGTTCGATCCGGTGCAGGAGAATCCGTACCCCGACACCCACATCCTCGGCGAAGGCCCCGAGCCGCACCCGCTGCTGCAGCCGGTGCTGGGGCTGGTGGGCCGCTGGCACGGTCGGGGTCAGGGCCAGTACCCCACGCTGGAACGGGACTTCCGCTACGAGCAGGAGGTCGTCTTCAGCCACGACGGGCGCCCCTTCCTGCGCTACGAGGCACGCGCCTGGCTCGTCGACGAGTCCGGGGCTCCCGTGAGGCCTGCCGGACGGGAGGCCGGCTGGTGGCGGGTGACGCCGGACGCGGACCTGGAGGTCGTCCTCGCCCACGCCACCGGGATCGTCGAGACGTACGTCGGCACGGTGGCCGGTACGGAGATCGAGATCGGGACGAAGGACGTGGCGCTCACCCCGCTGGCCAAGGAGGTCACCGGGACGCGGCGCCGCTACAGCCTCGACGGCGACCTGCTGACGGTGGTGCACGACATGGCGGCCGTGGGCCAGCCGCTCCAGCACCACCTGACCACGCGGCTGCGCCGCCGCCCTTCCTGACGGCCCGGGAACGCCCGGAGCCGGCCCCGCGCCCACCGGGCAGCGCCGGGACGGACGCGCGACGGGCCGGTGCCGGACGGTCAGGCGGAGGAGCCGCTGTCGACGACCAGGTCGTGGCCGACCACGGAGCCCGCCGCGGAGGAGGCGAGGTAGAGGACCGCGGCCGCGACTTCCTCCGCCTCCGCGACGCGGCCGAGCGGGTTCTCGTCCTTGACCCGCTCGGCGCGGTCGGCCTCCGTCTCGCCGGCCCGCAGGGACATGGGCGCGGCGGAGGCTCCCGGGCTGACCGCGTTGATGCGCACGCCGTCGCGGATGTGGTCCAGGGCGGCTGCGCGGGTCAGCGCGGAGACCGCGGCCTTGGAGGTGATGTACGCGGCGGCGTTCGGGATGCGGGAGTGGGCGCCCAGGTTCGAGGAGATGTTGACGATGGCGCCGCCGCCGTTCTCCCGCATGTGGGCGATCTCGTGCTTCATGGCCAGGAAGACGCCGGTGACGTTGGTGCGCAGTACGGCGTCCCAGTCCTCCTCGGCGATGTCGCCGGCGGGCACCGTGCCGCGGAGTATCCCCGCGTTGTTGACGGCGACGTCGAGCGTTCCGAAGAGTGCGACGGTCTCCCGGACGAGCGCGGCCAGTTGGGCGGAGTCGGTGACGTCGGCGGTGACCGCCTCGGCCGTACCGCCGGCCGCCCGGACGAGGCGTACGGTCTCGTCGAGTGAGGCCGCGGTCCGGCCCGCGGCGACGACTCGTGCGCCTTCGGCGGCGAAGGCGAGGGCGATGGCCCGGCCGAGGCCGGATCCGGCGCCCGTGACGAGGACGGACGAGTTGGTGAAGCGGGTCATCGCGGTGGCTCCTTGTAGGGGTGTCGGTGGGGGAGTGCGGTGAGGGAGACACCTCATGCGGCTAACGGGTCAAGTTGACCTTGGTCAGCCAGCTGCGAAGGCGGCCAACAAGGTGTCCGCTCGGGCCTCCAGCTCGGGCGTCAGAGCCCCCTTCACGACCAACCTGACCTCATCGCCGCCGACCGCGCGGGCAAGCCAAATCTCGACCTGTCGATGCTCGCCGACCAAGGGGTACGAGTACCAGCCGTCGGTCCGCTCGTCGTCGGTCGCCTCGATCGCCAGTGCCACCGTCTCCCAGTCGGTGGCATCGAAGCCGTAGCCCACGTAGTGCGACAGCAACTCCAGGAACGACCGCAGGTTGCGTTCCCAGATCCATCCCCCGACCTCTGCCATGGCTCCCCCTCAGTGCTCAGGAGGACAGCCTGTCATGAGCCGAAACACAGTGATCAATCAGCTGAGGCTGGAGGAGGAAACGCGATGGCCGCGTCGAAGTGCACCCTGCTTTGGAGGCAGTGGTGGAGCTGGCCGAGCATGCGGTTGAACAGGTGCCGCAGGGCTTGGGCATGCCAGTCTCCGGCCTCGCGTCGGCGCCTGTAGTGGGCGTTGGCGCCGGGTGAGTGGCTGAGGGTGGCGAAGGCCCACAAGTAGCCGGCGTGGTTGAGCCGGTTGTTCTTCACGAACCGGCGGCCGACGTACTTGCGTTTGCCGGAGGCCCGCGTGATGGGGGCCGCGCCCGCGTATGCCTTCAGGCCGCCAGCGGTGGCGAACCGGGTGGGGTCGTCACCGATCTCGGCCAGGAGCCGGGCGCCGACTCCGGGCCCGACTCCGGGGAAGCTCAGCATGATCGGCGCGTCGGGGTGGGTGCGGAAAGTCCGCTCGACCGCCTTCGCGAGCTCGTCGACGGCCTTGCAGGCGGCATTGAGCTGCGTGAGCAGGCCCTTGGCCTGGATGCCCATGGCTTCCTCGACCGCGGCAGGCTGACGGGCGGCGGGCTGCCGGAAGAGCGTGTGGAGCCGTTCGGCGTCCTCGGTGATGCCTCGCTTGCGGCCGGCGTTGGTCAGCATCAGCCGGAGCTTCCACGCGGGCAGCTCGGCGGCCTGGGTGGGGGTGGGAGCCGCCCCGAGGACCTTGCGGGCATCGGGGCGGGTCAGTGCGCCGGCCTTGTCCCGCCAGGCTTCGATCGCGGCGGGGTAGTACTCGCGCAGCAGCGAGCGGTGCTGGTTGGCGAGCTGCTGCCGGTTCCAGATCGCGTCCTGGTGGGCGCGGGCGAGGACGCCGATGGCCTGGGCCAGGTCGCTGTCCGCGGGCAGGGGCCGGTGCATGTGCATGTCGGTGCGGATGATGTTCGCCAGGACCAGGGCGTCGCCGGGGTCAGACTTCTTGCGGCTCACGCCGTGCCGGTCGCGGTAGCGGGAGGCGGCCATGGGGTTGACCGCGAACACCTGCCGACTGCCGGTCCGCAGGGTGGCGACCAGCAGGCCCCGGCTGGTCTCGATCGCGACCGGGATCGGCGCCTCGGCGCTGTCGCCGTGCTCGGCCAGGAGGTCCAGCAGCAGCTGGTAGCCGTCCAGGTCGTCGTCGATGCGGCACTTGGCCAGCTGCTTACCGGTGTTGTCGATGATCGCGACGTCGTGGTGTCCCTCCGCCCAGTCGATCCCGCAGAGCATGTCCATTCCCCGCCCCTTCGCCGGTGCTGTCCTTGAAGGCGAGCACACGGGCCGCACGGCGCACTAATTCCAGGACTCCATGGTCCGCCACCTCATCAGCCGTGCGCGGCACCGCCAGACCGCACGGGCGCACGCCGTGTCCAGAGCTCGAAGCTCGTGAGGAGTAACGCGTCACCGTGCGGCAGCTCATTCCTCAAGGTTCCCGAACTCGACGGGCCCGTGGGGGCAGAACGTGCGAGGACCGGCCGGCACCACGGCGCCACCGGTCTTTCTACAGACCTCGCACGGTCGGAGGTGTCGTAGGGGTCACCACGGCACCGACCGGACCACACACGTCCTGCCCCGGGCTGGACAACGCCGCCCCGGGCCCATCAGAGATCCAGAACCTCTAATTACTAACGAATTAGAGGTGTCGTCACGCCCGGGCGTGACGACGGTGTCCGAGGTGGATGAGGGCTACGGCGGCGAACGCGGCGGCCGTCGCGGCAAGCGAGGCGGCGTCGTCGCCGAGGGTGAGCAGGAGGGCGAACAGCACGGTCGGGCCGAACTCCATGGCGGTGTTCAGTACGCCGCCCGCCAGGCCGGCGTCCCGCGCGGGCGCCCCCTCGGTGGCCAGTACGGCCGCTCCGCCGAAGGAGGCGGCGCCGCCCGCCGCGAGGAGGACGAGGCCGGGCAGCAGACCGATTGCGTACGGCGTGCCCGGGTCGAGGCCGGTGAGGGAGAGCAGCCCGAGCCCGGCCGAGCCGGTGGCCAGCCCCCAGGCCGTGACGGCGCGGGCACCGTGACGGTCCGTCAGGGGCCTGACCGCAGCGCCGCAGGCGATCAGGGCGGCGGCGAAGGGCACGAAAGCGGCGGAGGTGCGCAGCGGTGACCAGTCGCGGGCCTGCTGGAAGTGGAGGGAGAGCAGGACGAAGGCGCTCGCGGTCCCGCAGGCGGTGAGCGCGACGGCCGTGAGGGCGGCCGCCCGGCGGCGGTCGAGGAGGAAGCGGGGCGGCAGGAGCGGGTCGCGGGAGCGGCGCTCGACGAGAAGGAACGCGGCGAGCAGGGCGGCTCCGGCGGACAGCGGCCCGAGGACCGCCGCCGAGGTCCAGGGGTGGGCGTCGGTGACCACGAGGCCGTAACCGACCAGGCTGATCCCGGCGGTGGCGAGCACGGCTCCCGGCAGGTCCAAGCTCCTGCCCCGGCTCGGCGCGGTGCCGGGCAGCAGCCGCGGTGCGAGGAACAGGGCGGTCAGGGCGACCACCGGGGGCACGGCAAGGGCCCAACGCCAGGACAGCAGGGCGGAGATGGCACCGGAGAGCAGGTTGCCGGCGGTCGCGCCGAGGACCGAGAGTGCGCCCCAGGTGGCCATGGCCCGGGCGTGGGCGGCGGGGGAGGGGAACAGGGCGCGCAGGACCGCCATGGCGGCGGGGGCGACGAGGGCCGCGCCGGCGCCCTGCGCGAAGCGGGCCGCCAGCAGGGCCTGGCCGCCGGGGGCGAGGGGGGCCGCGAGGGAGGCCGCGGCGAACAGCGCGAGGCCTGCGGTGAGGGCGCGCAGCCCGCCGTACCGGTCGGCGAGGCGTCCGCCCAGGAGCAACAGCCCGGCGAAGGCCAGTCCGTAGGCGGCGCTGAGCAGGATCAGGTCGGAGCGTTGGAGGGTGAAGTCGCGGGCGATGCGGGGGAGCGGGACGGTGGGGGCGGCGAGGGTGTAGATCAGCGTGATCTGGATGCTGCCGAGCAGCGCGAAGGCGGTGCGGCGGCCTGCGGCTCCCGGGGGAGCGGGTGTTGCGGCGGATGTCGTGGACGTGATGCCGGGTGTGGCGGTCGTGGTGGCGCCGCGTGTGCTGGTGCCGGTGGAGGTCGTACCCCTCCCCATGTTCCCCCCTTTGATATTTGACCGATCGTTCCATTATTCGGGCATGCGGAAAGGAGCCGGGTGGCTCCTCCGCGGGCACCGCGGTCGGTGTGGACCGGTGTGCGGATCGGTGCGGTTCGGTTCGGCTCTCAGTCCAGCAGGGACAGCGCCTGCTCGGCCGCGTCCTGTACGCGGGCCGGGTCGGCCGAGGCCTTCCCTACGACCCGCACCCCCTGCAGCAGGACCAGCAGCATCCGCGCCAGAGCGCGCGGATCGCGCTCCGGCGACAGTTCGCCCTGCGCCTGCCCCCGGACGAACGCCGCGTGCAGCAGCGTCTCCAGCCGGTCCCAGCTCGACTCCACCCGGCGGGCCGCCGCGGAGTCGTGAGCGCCCAGTTCGGCGGCGGTGTTGGTGACGAAGCAGCCGTTCAGCCGCTCCTGCGGCGACGCGGCCTCGGCGGCGAAGCGGCGCACCACGGCCCGCACCGCCGGCAGGGCGGGCCCTGGCCCGGACAGGTCGGCGAAGAGCCGCGGGTCGGCGGACTGCGCGTACCGGTCCAGCGCCTTGAGGTAGAGCTCGTGCTTGCTGCCGAACGTTGCGTAGATGCTCGCCCGGCCGATGCCGAGGTGCTCGACGAGGTCCGCCATCGACGTCGCTTCGTAGCCACGCCGCCAGAACAGCTCGAGGGCCGACTGGAGCGCGGCGTCCGGATCGAATTCCTTGGTCCTGGCCATGGACAAGATCATAAAGCTATCTGGAACGATCAGTCAATAATTTCTTCCCGGTGAACGCGCCTGAGGCCCTGGTGGGTTCGCGTAGAACTCGGCGCCCTCTCGGACAGCTGAGCGCAGGAGTGTCGTGGGTGAGCGCGCAGATCATCTGCTCGCCGCGGCCGTTGTCGGGGTAGGTCGCGATCAGCTCCGCCGTGAAGTCCTTCCACTGGCGGGCGATGTCCTGCGCAGCCAGCTCGGTGGCCCGCTGGAAGTTGCCGTGGCCCGAGCGCCGGGCGGCTTCGGTGTCCTTGTTGAGGGCGCGGTTGTGTTCGACGCGTCCGGTGCAGTCGGCGGTCTTGACGCCGGTCGACTCGAAGTCCGGGTAGCAGCCGGTGGCCAGGTCCTCGGGAATCAGGCCGGCGGCTTCCTCGGCCCAGTCGGCGTCCTTCATGGAGCTGTAGCGGCGGATGTCGAGGAACGGCGCGATGCCCGTACGGTTCAGTCCGGGTGGGTTGTCGGTGCCGATCGGGCCGGCGCCGGCTTGGTCGGACCAGTTGCTGTGCGAGTAGAAGTCCTCGATCGGGTGCCAGCCTCGGCCGAGTTGTTCCAGGACGTTGCACTTGGCGCGTCCCGCCCTCTCGTTCCATGTGCAGGGCGAGCCCAGGTCGCTCTGGCGCGCGATGACCCTGCCCTGGGGGTCGACCAGTCCGTCGGCGTAGCGGACGGCAGCCCGCAGGCGGGCGACGGAGCCGCGGATGCAGGCGAGCAGCTCGGTGTTCGCCTCGTCGCGGGTGCGGGGGTACGCGGACGCGGACGTGAAGCGCGAGGCGAGGAAATCGGCGTTGTCGCAGTGCAGGATGCCGAGCTTGAAGTAGTCGCCCTGGTCGTCGGCCACGATCGCCCCGTCGCGCGAGTCGGCCATCGCCGTCAGCGACCTGGGCTCCCATGTCAGGGCGGCGCGAGTGATCTTCTCGTGATTGCCGCCGGAGAACGCCTGTGCCGGACCGGGCGGCAGCAGGATCAGGCACGCTCCGCAGGCGAACGCGGTAGCGGACAGTCGCCGGGCGTGTACGGAGGCATGCATCACGCGACCTTCAGAAAACCTTGCAATATTGGATGAATGATACCAATGGGTCCCTGAGTGGGCGCCGTCGGTGAGTGATGCGGCGAACCGATGAGGCTCGTATGCTCGAATTGATCGAAATGACGGGCTTGGAGACCTTCTGGGCCCTGGCGGCCGGCCCTGAATGCCGTCGGGCCGGTCAGGGGGCGGGCCGTAGACCGCGTGCTCGGCGGAATCGTGGCTTCCTGCACGCGCTCACCCGGGAAGGGGATCAACCATGTGTCGGTGGCTTGCGTATTCGGGAACCCCGCTTGTCCTTGAAACGATCCTGTACAAGCCCGCACACTCCCTGATCGATCAGGGCCTCCACTCCCGCCTCGGTGTCGAGACGACCAACGGTGACGGATTCGGCATCGGCTGGTACGCGGAGAACTCCGACAACCCCGTCCCTGCGGTCGTACGCGACATCGGCCCGGTGTGGAGCAACCGCAACCTGCGTGAGATCGCCCAGCACGTCAGCTCCGGACTGCTCTTTGCTCACATACGGGCCTCGACGGGCACGCCGGTGCAGCAGACGAACTGTCACCCCTTCCGGCACGGCCGCTGGATGTGGATGCACAACGGCTCCATCGCCCAGTTCCACACGCTGCGCAGGGAACTCTGCATGGCCGTGGACCCCGAGCTGTACGCCGACCTCGAGGGGTCCACGGACTCGGAGGTCATGTTCTTCCTCGCACTGACCTTCGGCCTGGACACCGACCCCCCGGGCGCGGTGGCCCGGATGGCGGGCCTGGTGGAGCGCGTCGGCCACGCACACGGCATCGCTGCGCCCCTGCAGATGACGGTCGCCGTGACCGACGGCTCGTCGGTCTGGGCCTTCCGGTACGCCAGCGAGGGCATCGCCCGGTCGCTCTTCTACAGCACCAAGGTCGAATCGCTGCGTGCGCTGCACCCCGACATGCACATCCTGCGCGACTTGTCGGACGAGACCCGCCTCATCGTGTCCGAGCCACTGGGTGACCTGCCGGGGGCTTGGAACGAGGTACCCGAACACAGCTACGGGGTGGTCCGGGCGGGAGGGGACGAACTGCTCCCGTTCGCCCCCCTGCCCATGTGAAGCGCCGCCCGCTACGGCGATCCCCCTTCAGATCGGCCCCTTCAGATGGACACGTGTGTGCGTGACGCGTGATGCTGTGGCAGAGAAGGCGATCGAGCGCGTCTCACTGGCCACGGACACCTCGAGGCGATCCGGATCCGGCCCACCGCCGTTGGTGATGCGCACGGCCCGCTTCGCTTCCGCCAGGATGCCCGACACCCGCAGGCCGCTCACCCCGGTGAACTCGACCCAGAAGCGCAGGGTGTTGTATGCCGACGCGGTCCATTCCGGCTTGGGGTGCTCCGGCAGCTGCGACGTCTCGAAGCCGAAGGTCACCGAGGTGCCGCGCTCGTCGATGTGCACATGGAAGAAGTGGCAGGTGTTCAGGTCGGGCGCCGCCGAAGCGCCGTACAGGTCCCGCAGTTCCGGCCAGTCGTTCGAAGCAGTCATCTCACACACGCTCGTAGAAGGTGTTCACGTAGGCCGGAGGAAGCGTCGGATGGAGGCGGGTTTCGAGCGGACGGGTGAAGGACCGCGAGCCGCTGTCACCGCCGTCCGCGTCCTGCGTGAACACGCTGATCTTCCCCGCCAGAACGGAGGCGTTCGCCGTGAACGACACGGCGACGCCGGGCGCCACCACCTCCACCGCCAGCCTGTGTTCCGGCAGTGCACGCAGAACGACATCCGCCGTGACCGGCGGCTGCCACCCCTCCATGAGGAAATCCCGCACCATGGCGAACTGGATCTGGCACTGGACGGTGTCCCCCGGTGCGCCCTCCCAGCGGTCGGGGAACCGGGGGAGGTCGAGGCGCAGGGTGACGGTCGGGTCCCAGCCGTCCAGGTGCACCGACCGCAGCCGGACACCGGTCAGGTCGGGCACCGCATCGTAATAGGCAGTGAAGTCCGCATTCACTACAAAATCAGTCCAGGTCATAGGAGCAATGCTCCTCTGCCCCTGGTGTCTGGCCGTTCCGGGGGTCGTCACCGGGCCGGACCCTGCGGATCGCCGGCCAGCTTCGCCCCGAAGCGCCCGTCGGTCACCCTGGAGCCCCGCCCCCGAACCGGCCGTCTCGAGACGTGGTCGAGTGGGCATCGGGGCGGTGTGGAATGAGGATCATTTGATTTGTCCCGATATATCGGCGCTCGGGGCGCCGGTCCCCGGCCGATGGACGGCCGTTGGCGCAGTTCACGGCAACGAGTGATCGTCGCTCTCTGGTGACGGGACGCTCCTGCGTGTAGCGTCAGCGGCAGCTGTCGTGGTTCGCAGTCCCTGCCCGCGCCCTGGCGTGGGCGTTTTGCTGTGCAGTGCCGGACCAGGGCGATCACCTCCGGGGCCGCGCGGTGCGGACCCGACATCGACTGAGAGGGCAAGACCATGGCCAGCGGAACCGTGAAGTGGTTCAACTCCGAAAAGGGCTTCGGCTTCATCGCGCAGGACGGCGGCGGCCCCGACGTCTTCGCGCACTACTCCAACATCAACTCCAGCGGCTACCGCGAGCTCCAGGAGGGTCAGGCCGTGACCTTCGACATCACGCAGGGCCAGAAGGGCCCGCAGGCGGAGAACATCACCGCCGCCTGATCCGCGAAGCCCGGATCCACCCGCCCCCGGAGCATGCGCTCCGGGGGCGCGGTGGCTTCGGGGGCCGGCGCGGTGCCGCCCGGCGAGGCGCCACAGCCACCGGCGACGGAGAATTGGCCGAACTCCTGCGGAATCCGACCGCCGTTCGCCTGGTGTATTCGCCGCCGTCACGCCAGGCTCCCTCTCCGGTACCCCGGGCAGGCTGTTCTGGGGGCGCTCACGCACTCGCCGATCAAAGCAGAGGTCCCTCTCGCCATGGCAGAACTGAACCGCCGCCGCTTCCTCCAGCTCACCGGCGGCGCCGCCGCCCTGACCCTGCTCAACGAGAGCATCGCGCGCGCCGCCTCGATCCCCGCGCAGGGGACGACCGGGACCATCGCCGATGTCGAGCACATCGTGGTCCTGATGCAGGAGAATCGTTCCTTCGATCACTACTTCGGTGCGCTGCGCGGTGTCCGTGGCTTCGGTGACCCGCGTCCGGTGACTCTGCCGAGCGGCAAGTCCGTCTGGCACCAGACCGACAACGCGGGCAAGGAGACGCTGCCGTTCCGGCCGTCGTCCGACGACCTCGGCATGGAGTACCTCCAGGGCCTCAACCACGACTGGGCGGGCGGCCAGAGCGCCTTCAACAAGGGCAAGTACGACAACTGGGTGCCGGCCAAGACCCCGGCCACCATGGCCCACCTGACGCGCGAGGACATCCCGTTCCACTACGCCCTCGCCGACGCGTTCACCATCTGCGACGCCTACCACTGCTCGTTCATCGGCTCGACCGACCCCAACCGCTACTACCTCTGGTCGGGCCACACCGGCAACGACGGCAAGGGCGGCGGCCCGGTCCTCAACAACGCCGAGGCCGGCTACGGCTGGACCACCTACCCCGAGCGCCTCGAGGCGGCCGGCATCTCCTGGAAGGTCTACCAGGACATCGGCAATGGCCTCGACGCCGCCGGTTCCTGGGGCTGGATCAACGACGCCTTCCGCGGCAACTACGGCGACAACTCGCTGCTCTACTTCGACAACTACCGCAACGCGCAGCCCGGCAACCCGCTGTACGACAAGGCCCGCACCGGCACCGACGCCAGGACCGGCGAGGGCTTCTTCGACAAGCTGCGCGCCGACGTCACCGCCGGGACCCTGCCGCAGGTCTCCTGGATCGCCGCCCCCGAGGCGTTCAGCGAGCACTCGAACTGGCCGGCCAACTTCGGCGCCTGGTACATCGCGCAGGTGCTGGACGCGCTGACGTCCAACCCCGACGTGTGGGCCCGTACCGCGCTGTTCATCACCTACGACGAGAACGACGGCTTCTTCGACCACGTCGTCCCGCCGTACGCCCCCGCGGACGCCAACCAGGGCCTGTCGACCGTGCCGACCGCGCTCGACGTCTTCCCCGGCAAGGCCGGCTACGTCGCCGGCCCGTACGGTCTTGGCCCGCGCGTGCCGATGCTCGTGGTCTCGCCGTGGAGCACCGGCGGGTACTCCTGCTCCGAGACCTTCGACCACACCTCCGTCATCCGCTTCATGGAGAAGCGCTTCGGTGTGCAGGAGCCCAACATCTCGCCCTGGCGCCGCGCCGTCTGCGGTGACCTGACCTCCGCCTTCGACTTCGCCCGTACGGACACCGGTACGGTTCGGCTGCCCGACACCGGCCGCTGGGAGCCTCAGGACCGCGAGCGCCACCCCGACTTCCGGGCCACCCCGCCGGCCGTGGCGACCATGCCGCGCCAGGAGAAGGGCCTGTGCCCCACCCGTCCGCTGAAGTACGCCCCGTACGTGGACGGCACCGCACTCACCGATGAGGGCAAGTTCCGGCTGACGTTCAGCGGCGGCGCGGACCTGGGCGCGCAGTTCTACGTCACCTCCGCCAACCGGACGGACGCACCCTGGACGTACACCACCGAGGCCGGCAAGTCGATCGCGGACGCCTGGAACACCCGCTACTCGGCCGGGGTCACCGACCTGACCGTCCACGGTCCCAACGGCTTCCTCCGCGGCTTCCGCAACCCCGGCACCACCCCCGGGCCCGAGGTCACCGCCCGCCACAACGCCGCCACGGGCAACCTGGACCTCACCCTCACCAACGCCGGAGCATCGACCGCGACGCTCACGGTCACCAACGCGTACGGCGGAGGGCCGAAGCGCCTCACGGTCGCCAAGGGCGCCACCGTCACGTACACCGTGCCCCTGAAGAACACGCGACGCTGGTACGACGTCACGGTCACCGCATCCGAAGCCCCGGACTTCCGGCGCCGCTTCGCCGGCAAGGTCGAGACCGGCGCAGCCGGCCTCTCGGACCCGGCGATCCTGACGGACCAGTCCTCCTGACCCGATCCCCGCTCCGCGGATCCCTCCGCGGAGCGGGGCCACGGCCGGGCGGGCCGGCTACGGAGCGGCCGCCGGGCCCTGCGGGGCCTTGCCGGTGTCGCAGAGCGCCTGGCGGTACAGCGTCGAGAGGGCTCCGTCGATGGGGTGGGGCTGTGGCCTGCCCGAGGAGTCGCGCTCGTTCCACCTGGCGAGGTTGACCGCGACGGACATCTGGCGTTTGCCGTCGGCCCGGGTCAGGGACATCATTGCGGCGCCCCACACCGTGCCGTCGTGGCCCCAGAAGGTGCCGCAGTCCGCGATGACGACCTTGTGCAGGCCGAGGCCGTACTCGATCGTCGTTCCGTCCAGGGCGCGGACCGGGACCGTGCGCTGCATCTGCGTCAGCGAGGACCGGCTCACGATCCCGCCGTCGAGGAGCCTGCCGTAGAAGCGGTTGACGTCCTCCATGGTCGACACCACGGCGGCGCCCGTACCCGTCCAGGACATGTTGTAGACGCTGTAGTCGCGTGCCGGGTCGATCAGCCCGTAGAGGGACTCGTACATGCGTGAGTGCGGTCCTTCGATGCGCGCGCCGGCCGGGAACGCGGTGTGCCGCAGCCCGGCGCGGTCGATGACGTTCCGGGTGATGTACTCCTCGGCCGTGGTGCCGGACACCCGCTCGAGGAGTCGGCCGAGGAGCAGGTAGTTGGTGTTGGAGTACACGCCCGTGGGGCCGCCGGGCTCACCCGCGGGAGGCGCCGCGAGTCCCAGCTCGATGAGCTCCTCCGGGGTGAATTGCCGGAAGCGGTTGTCGTCGAGGCTGGCGGGCGAGTCGGCCTGCAGGGACGGGAACGCGTAGGGGACGTAGTCGGGGATGCCGCTGGTGTGGTTGAGGAGCATCCGCACCGTGATGCTCCTGCCGCGTTCGCCCGGTACCAGCCGGGGCAGGTAGCCGCCGATCGGCGCGTCGAGCCGGATCCGGCCCTGCTCGACCTGCTGCATGACCGCTGCGGCGGTGAAGGTCTTGGTGATGCTGCCGACGCGGTGCCGCATGTCCGCGCTGACGGGGCGTCCGGTCGTGGTGTCGGCGACCCCGGAGGCGCCGCGCCAGGTCCGGTCGGCGGCGCGCACCTCGCCGTACACGCCCGGAACTCCGGCGCGGTGGACACCGTCCATGGCGGACTTCAGGCCGGAGGGGTCGGGGCGCGCGGTCGCGTGGGGGGCTGCCGTCGCCGTCCCGGCGCAGACCGTCAGCGTGGCCACACTTGCGCACAGCACCAGTCGGATCTTCGATCGGATCGTCACCGCGTCCGTCCTTTCGTTGGTCAGAGATGCGAGTGAGGGGGAAGGCATGGCTCATCCGGCCAGGGCGCGGCGCAGGACGGCTCCGAGTTCGGCGTTCTGCCGGTGCGAGACCTCGGCGGAAAGGAGCGCCTGTGACCCGTGGAAAGTGCCGGGCCACTGGTGCAGCTCGACGGATACGCCCGCTTGGAGCAGGCGCACCCCGTAGGCGAGGCCCTCGTCCCGGTTCGGGTCGAACTCCGCGGTGGAGATGTAGGCCGGCGGCAGGCCGGACAGGTCGGTGGCCCGGGCCGGCGCGGAGTACGGGGTCGCGGGCCGGCCGGCCAGGTAGTGCCGCCACCCCGCGGCGGCCTTGTCGCGGTAGAACCAAGGGGTGTCGGTGAAGTTCCGCGCCGACCACGTCTCCTGCCGGTCGTCGAGCCCCGGCTGGTTGAGCAGCTGGAAGTGGATCGGCGGCCCCTGCTCGTCTCGGGAGCGCAGCGCCACGGCAGCGGCGATGTTCGCGCCGGCGCTGTGGCCGCCGACCGCGATGCGGGCCGGGTCGACACCGAGGTCGGCTGAGTGCTCGACCGCCCAGGCGAGGACGGCGCAGGCGTCGTCGAGTGCGGCCGGGAAGGGGTGTTCGGGGGCGAGACGGTAGCCCACAGAGATCACCACCGCGCCGGATCCGGCGGCGATCCTGGAGGCCCACGGGTGCTCGGTGTCCAGGTCGCCCATGAGGAATCCGCCGCCGTGCAGCCAGACGACGGCGCCGTGGGCCCCGTGCGGGCGGTAGATCCGCACCGGCACACCGGGGTCGGCGGGCACGGTGCGGTCCTCGACTTCCATGCCGGCGGCGTCCGGCGCCGGTATCGCGGCGGCCAGTCCGGCGAAGCTCTTGCGGGCGGCGACCGGGTCGGTCAGGTCGGTCTTGGGGAACAGCGGTACGAATGCTTCGAGTTCGGGGTCCATGCCGACCATCCTCACGGGCCGGTCCGGCCCGGGTCGCCCGCCGCCCGTCGGGCATTGCGCGCCGCTCGCGCGCCGATCGGCGCACGTTCGTCGCCGCCCGTCCTTCTATGCTTCTGTCATGGAGGCACTGGCCGTACGGCTCTCGGGACTCGATCCGTACGTCGACGGCGCGCTCCGCATCGTTGCGTTCTACGACACGCTGATGCGCCGGCGGGTGGACCTGCCGGCGCTGGCCCGGGCCTCTGCGGGCCTGGCCGAGTGCGTTGCCGGGATACGGCTCCACGGCACGGAGCGGGCGATCCGCGTCGCGCCCGACGGCACCGGGACCTCCGCCCCGCCGACGGGTCCGTCCGGCACGGCGGCGGTCCTCCTGGACGAGGAGGAGATCGGCACGGTGTGGCTGGAGCGGCCCGGCCCGGCCAACCCGCTCGACGAGGTGCTGCTGGACCGGCTCGCCCTCGCCGTCGCGGCGGCCGTCGAACGGTACGGTCCGGCCCGGACCACCATGGCGGACCCCGCGCTCGTCGAACTGGTGATCAGCGCCGACGGCGACGAGGCGGCCAGGGCCCGGGCGCTGCGGCTCCTGGGTTTCGCCGCCGGTCTGCCGGTCCGTGTCCTCGCCGTACGTTCACCGCGGCTGCCGCTCGACCAGGTGGGCGGGCTCGTCTGCCCGGGCCGGCCGGTGAAGGCGGCGCAGATCGGCGGCCTGGGGGTCGTGCTGGCCGCCGTCGTCGACCGGGACCGGCTGCCGACGGGCGTGCGCGCGGGGATCGGCGCCGCCGAGAGCCCCGACCGGTCGTGGCGGGAGGCCCGTACCGCCCTGCGCTTCGCCACGCCGCGCGAACCGGTCGTCCACTACGCCGACTTGGGCGCGCTGGCACTCCTGGCCGAGGTACCCCGGGCGGCTTTGCGTGAGAACCCCGATGTCGCCGCGCTCGCCCGCGTGGCCGCAAACCCCGAGGACCTGGAGACGCTGGACGCCTACTGCGTCGCCGGGTCCCTGCGCCGGGCTGCCGACCTGCTCCACCTGCACCACAGCAGCGTCGCGCGCCGGATCGAACAGATCGGCAAAGCGCTCGCCATCGACCTCAGCGGCCCCGCGGGGCTGACGCGGGCCGGCCTCGCCCTCGCCGCCTGGCGGCTGCTCGATGACGAGGCGTCGCCGTGAAGGTGCCGGTCACAGCCGCTCGTTGAGGACCGTCGCGCACCTTCACCGATTCGCACGGGCTGAACTGTGCCGGCGGCTTCGTGTCCGGAGGGCGCGTTGCAGAATGTCCGATTATCGATCCTCGGTGGGGAACACAGCGCGCCTTCCCGTCAGTTCACCGAAGCGAACCGGGGCGAGCCCGCACGACTCGTCCTGGACCGGTAGACCACTGGCAAGGAGAAACCGTGCGCATACTCTTCACCGGACCGGCCGCGGCCGGCCACCTCTTCCCGATGATCCCGACGGCGCAGGCACTGCGCGCCGCGGGCCACGAGGTGCTGTTCGCGAGCTCGCAGCCGCTGAACCGGCTCCGCGAGGCAGGTTTTCCGATCGTCGAGATCGGTGACGGACGCACCATCCGGGACATGATCGAGCAGTCTGCCGACGAGGAGGTGCGCTACGTCGCTCCCGAACTGTCCTCGGACGAGATCCTCGACAGGGCGGCCCGCGGGTTCGCGATGATCTCCCGCCCCACCGTGGAGGGCCTGCTGGAGGTCGCCGAAAGCTGGGGCGCCGACTTGCTGGTCTACGACTCCTTCCAGGCCTCCGCCCCATTGGTCGCGGCCAAGCTCAAGATACCGTCGGTGATCCAGAACTTCGGCGTCACCTCAGGCCTCGACATGGTCCGCCGGATCGCCGCCAACTTCACCGAGGCGTACGAGACGTACAAGGTGGCCGGTCCGGCCGAGCCGACCGCGCTGGACATCATCCCCGCCTCGCTCGGCGGCGACCCGGGCGGCCTGCGGATGCGCTACATCCCCTACAACGGCGGCGGCACCGTCCCTGCCGAGCTGCTCCGCCGCGGCACCCGCCCGCGTGTCGCCATCACCCTGGGCACCGTGCTCACCGAGATGGACGGCGTCCGCGCCATCGTCCGCCTGATCGAGGCCGCCGCCTCGGTGGACGCCGAGTTCCTGCTCGCCGTCGGCGACGCCGACCTCACCGCGCTCGGCACCCTCCCGGACAACGTCCGTGCGCTGCCCTGGGTTCCGCTGGCCGAGCTGCTGACCGCCTCCGACGCGCTGATCCACCACGGCGGCTCCGGCACCCTGCTCACCGCCCTGCAGGCCGGCCTGCCCCAGCTGCTGCTCCCGCAGGGCGCCGACCACTTCATCAACGCCGACGCCCTCACCGCGACCGGCGCCGCCCTGCGCTCCGCCTCCGAGGACGTCGACGCCGCGCTCCTCACCCGTCTGATCACCGACCCGTCCCTGCGCGAGGCCGCCACCCGCCTCCAGGCGGAGAACGCCGCCTTGCCGACCCCGGCCGAGACCGTCCCCGCCCTGGAGGCGCTGGCTGCCTCGTAGGCAGCGGCCACAACCGCCCGTGGCGGGCGCTCCTCGCCCCGGCGTTGACCGCAGCCGCCACCGGCGACCTGCGCATCACGTACACGACACCCCCTAGAAGGGTTCGGCAGCCTCGAGGAGCCGCTGGGGCAGGTACGGGGACTCGACCCGGATGTTCCAGCCCCGGCGGCGGGCGTGGCAGGCCAGGGCGAGGACGTTGAGGTTGATCGCGGCGTCCGGGTCGTCGGCGCGGTCGGCGACCCGGAAGTGCTCGCGGTGGGCTTCGAGGGCGTCGGCCAGCGCGGCGACCGCATCGGGACGCCGGTCGCGGCCGAAGCCCCCGACCCTCGGGCCGCGGGTCTCGAAACCCGTGACCAGGGCGTGGGGGAGATAGTCGGTCTGGAGCGCCGGCGCCCACCCCAGGATCCGGTACGCGAGCGCGGCCAGACCGAGCGGCAGGAGCGGGAGCAGACTGCTCGGCGACGCACCGGGGGGTGCAGGGCGGTGTGCGGGAGCAGGAGGTCGCCCAGTCCGGAGTCGAAGGCCCCCCGGCCCTCGGCGGCCAGGGCGCGCAGGGTCAGCCTAGGCGCGAGGTGTGACGGGCGGGCTCGCCCCGCTACGTCCCGGACGGGGTCACGCACGGAGCAGGGCCTCTTGGCAGCTCGAAGGCCGTGTACGCCAACGGGCCGGCCAGGAGGCCCCACCGTTCCCCTCTTACGCTCGCGCCGTCGCCGAACGCGACAATCGCTGCGGCGTGTCGTGCAACCCGATGTGGCTCAGGCCGGTGCGCACGTCGGTCCGAGCGCCGGGGAGCTGCGAGTGTTCCGCGGTGCCGACGCAACCGGGTCCGTGGATGGTGAACTCGAAGTCCCGGTGCCTCTTGGCATTCAGAGCCAGCGGCAGTTGGATGCGCCCGTCCCCGACCCTGCGCCGTATCTCAGTGCGGCTGAGACCGAGCCCGCGAACGAGCAGTCGTTCGACGCGGACCGGTACGGGCAGCTCGAAGCCGACCAATACCTTGAGCGGTGTCGGGTCGTCGAGTGCGTAGAGGGGCGTGCGGGTTTCCAGTTCCCAGGTACCGGTCCAGTCGAGGAGGTATCCGTTCTTCGCGGCGAGCGACGCACTCATCGTCAACTCCCGTACCACGGCCGGTTCGTTGGTCTCGTACGCCATCCGGCGAGCGGGATCCAGCGACGACACGTGGACGCGTTCGTGGACGGGCACCTTCGAGGTCCGGTCGCACGCTGCACAGTTCAGGAGCAGCCAGACGTCGAGGAGCTTGCCGTTCGCGTTGACGCGGATCTTGCCCGAGGGCCGGTGACGCGTGCTGGAGCAGTCCGGGCAGGGTCGTACGACACTGGGCAGGGCGGACTGACGCACGGCCCACAGGGCCTTGCGGTCGGTATTCATGGATGTGGTTGCTTTCAGGACTCAGCAGGAGCTCTCGCAGGCGGGGCCGCGGCTCCTGGATCTGACGGATGCACACGAGGGCGCGAGTCATCGCCTCGGGGCCGAGCCATCAGGCGCCGGGGTCGATCGCGCGACAGGTTGGCTGTTGCCGTGTAGCAGCCGTTACAGGTCCATGCGGGCGAGCATGATCGAGCCCACGGCCCGCAGGCAACTCATTTTCCGCTGGATCGTGGATGCGGTGCTTCGCCAAGCCGGCGGCCATCTCCTGGCGCGCCGGCGGAGCTTGGCATGCCGCCCGGCATGCCGCTCAGGCGGCGCGGCAGAGCTCTGCTGCGGCGCGGGGCGCGGTCGCCCGTACAGGACGGGCGGTGCGGACCGTGGCCGCGGCCTGCGAGCGGTTCCGTGCGAAGACGACGAGGCGCAGCACCGCGAACCGCGCGACACCGGCGATCGCCGAGGCGGACAGATAGACGACCTGCTCGAGCAGTGCGCCGGGTGACGCCGCCAGTTGGTGCAGGACGAGCATCGCCAGGCAGGTCACCGCATACGCGGCCGCAGCGGACCCGGCCGACTGGGCGTGCTGGCGCCAGGTGGCGCGCCCGCCTGCGCCGAAGGAGAACCGGGCGTGCAGCTCGGTGGTGAGGAGCGTGGAAACCGCCGTGACCAGGGCGTTCGCCAGACCCCAGGGAATCCAGACGGCAAGGGCCGCCACGGCGAAGCTGGAGGCGAGCCCCACTCCGCCGCCACACAGTACGAAGCGGGCGAAGGCGGTGACGGCGCCGGGCGCCGACTGCTGCTCGCTCTGCGCTGTCTCCATGATCCGACCCCCCTGAGAAGCCTTCGGCCCGTTGTTTCTCATGTGGGAAACGCTACGTTGCATTCATGAAACCAGCAACAGATTTATTGCGCAGAATCGGTGTTGTTGCAGGTAGATTGAGGGAAATCGTTGCAATCATCTTGAGTGCAATGCAACAGTGACCGCTCTGATTGTTGCAATGGTTTGATGATGAACGCTATGCCGGATCCCGTCGGGTACCTGATCGGCGCGCGCGTTGCGATGAGTACGGGCTCTGGCGCCGGTCTACCCTTCAGATCCATCGCCCGGGAGGAGTGGCAGATGACCGATACGAGGACCATCGACCTCGGACCACAAACCCGGATCGTGGCCGGTCTCGCCGCGGCCGTCCCGGACGCCGCGCTCGCCGGCCGAACGCCCTGTCCCGACTACGCGGTCAGTGACCTGCTGGGTCACCTCGCGGGCCTCGCCGTCGCTTTCCGCGACGCCGCCCGCAAGGACCTGGGCCCCACGACGGACACGGCCCCCGGTTCAGCCGCGCTCTCCCTGCCCGCCGGCTGGCGGGAGGACCTGCCCAGAGCGCTCGGCGAACTGGCCGAAGCCTGGCAGGATCCGGCCGCCTGGAGCGGCATGACCCGCGCGGGCGGAGTGGACCTGCCCGGCGAAATCGCCGGCGTGGTGGCCGTCGACGAACTGGTGCTGCACGGATGGGACCTGGCTCGGGCCACCGGCCAGGAGTACGTACCCGATCAGGCCGCGCTGCGCGCCGCGCATGCGTTCCTGCTGGCGGCCGCCGAAGACGGGGACCGTGGCGACGGCATCTTCGGGCCGATCGTGCCCGTACCGGAGGACGCCCCGCTGCTGGACCGGGCGGTCGGGCTCAGCGGGCGTGATCCGGGCTGGACGCCGCCGACGTCCCCGTGACCTTCTCCGTGCCCCGGCCCTGCCGGGGCACGGAACATCCGGCTCTCAGGTCTGGCATTGCTTCGTGGCTGCGGGAGACCAGCCGCTCCAGGCGGCGCCGTCGGCGCGAGCATGAACGCGGATCTCGACCTTCACGGGGCCGCACACCCGGGTCGTGCTTCCCACTTCGACGGGGCCGATGGCCTCGCCCGCCCGGACGTAGGCACGACCGCTGCCCAGTTTCTCCCAGTGGCCGCCGTCGACGACGCGGAAGAACGCCTCATAGGAGACGTTCAGTCCCTTTGCTCCAGTGTTACGCGCCCTGATGTGCGCCGTGATGTCTCGAGTGGGGAACCGGCCGGCAGATCCCCGCTGGGCACTGATGCAGCCGTTGATCGCCACTCGGCCGGTCGAGGCGCTTCCACCGCAAGCGATTGCCGCGGCGTGAGCGTTGACCGGGACCGTCAGCACGGTCAGCGCGGCTACGCCCAGGACCGCTGCGGTACGCGTCAGATGCAATGTCTCGTTCCTCTTCTCGATCCGCCTTGTCTGGAGAGACCATCGCTCGTTCCGAGACGCGACGAGCAGCGTTTCACCGGCCTTTTCGCCCAATTGGGTGCAGGTGGCCCCGATCAGCGGGCGTCATCAGACTCCGGGCGGAGTCGCCGCGCGCGCCGGGTGAGCCGTTCGCGTGGTGGCCAGCGGCACCTCCGCCCACACCTGCTTTCCGCCGCTGAGCGGTACCGAGCCCCACGACGCCGTCGTCGCCTCGACGATGAGGATTCCGCGGCCGCCCGTCGCCGACCAGTCCACGCTCGCCGGCCTGACCGGGCTGCGGGGCGAGCCGTCGTTCACGGCGATCCGCAGCCGGTCCGCGGACAGCGTCAGATCCAGCTGCACCTCTCCCTGCGTATGGGCGATCGCATTGGTGACCAGCTCGGAGACCACCAGCAGGGCGACGTCGAGTTCCGCCTCCACGCCCCACGAGCGCAGCGTGCGCGCGGCGAAACGGCGAGCGTGCTGGACGGCGTTGGGGAGCCGCCAGACGGTCCAGTTCGTCCGCATCGGGCGGGCGCGGGTGCCGTCGTAGCGCAGGAGCAGCAGCGCCACGTCGTCGTCGCGCCGGTTGACCCCCGCGAGCAGTTCGTCGGCCATCATCCCCGGGTCGGCCGGGTCCGCCATGGCCAACGCCTCGCACACCCGGCGCATGCCGTCCTCCAGACGGACGTTGGACGACTCGACCATGCCGTCCGTCAGCAGGGCGAGCACGGCCCCCGGGACCAGGCCGACCTCCGTCATGGGGAATGCGGTGTCCGTGACCACTCCCAGCGGCGGTCCTCCTTCCACCGTCATCTCCGCGGTGGTGCCGTCCGGGTTGCGCAGGATCGGCTGCGGGTGACCGGCGCGGACGAACCAGGCGATGCCCTCCTCCATGTCCAGGTCCACGTACAGACAGGTGGCGAACAGGTCCGTCTCCATGCCGACGAGCAGCCGGTTGGCCCGGGCGATGACCACATCGGGCGGGTGGCGCTCCACGGCGTAGGCCCTCACGGCCGTCCGCATCTGGCCCATGATGGTCGCAGCCCCGGCGCTGTGCCCCTGCACATCGCCGATGACGAGCGCCACGTGGCCGTCGCCGAGCGGGATCACGTCGTACCAGTCGCCGCCCACCTCGAGCCCCACGGTCGCGGGCAGATACCGGGCGACGGCCACCCCGCCGGGCAGCGACGGGAGTTTGCGCGGTAGCAGGCTGCGCTGGAGCATGGTGGCGAGTTCATGGCCGGCGTCCAGCGCGTGCGCGCGCGTGAGCGCCTGCCCCACCAGCCCCGCCGTGGCGGTGAGCAGGGACCGCTCCTCCGGTCCGAACCGGTGCTGACCGTCCCACCCCACGAGGCAGACCCCGACCATCCGGCCGTCCGCCGGCAGCGGCAGGACCGCGAGCCCGCCGGGCCCGATCCCCGCGAGAGCGGGTTCGAGGTCCGCACCCGGCGGCCACAGGCTCACGTGGCCCTCCCGCAGCACGCTCTGCAGCGTGGGCAGGTCGTGCATCGAGGCGTCCGGCCACTCGGACCGCCATTCCGAACGCCACATGTCCGGCCACGCCTGCGGATCCGGAGGATCGAGGACGGTGACCACGAGCCGGTCGGCCTCCAGTTCCGCGACCGCCACCCGGCTCGCGTCCAGCGGGCCGCGCAGGGAGTTGACGACCATTTGGCTGACGTCCCTGATGGTCGTCGCGCCGGCCAGCTGGGCGGACAGCCGCTGCACGATGGAGACTTCGTCGGCGCTGGGGCGCAGGTAGGAGGCGTCGGCCACCACGCCGAGGACCCGTACGGGGGTGCCGTCGTCGTCGGTGATCACCCGGCACCGCAGGCCCAGCCAGCGCAGTTCACCCCCCGGCCGGCGGATGCGGAACGCCAGCTGCTGCGGACCCGACGTCAGCCTGTCGGGTTCGACGATGGCCATCAGCGCAGGGACGTCGTCCGGTACGGCACTCTCGAGCAGCGTCTCCACCTTGCCGTCGAACCGGTCGGGCGGGATGCCGAGCATCTCCAGCACGCGCGCGTGCGCCTCCATGCGGCCGGTGCCGAGTTCCAGGATGAACGCGCCGCCCCGGAGCGGGACCAACGTGTGCCCCCGCAGGGGGCGCGGGGCCGGGCGCCCGGGCGCATGGGCGGCCGCCGATGCGAGTCCGGCGGCGACCTGGTCGGCGTACAGCTCCAGCAGGCTCCGGCGGTCGTTGCTGAACCCCTCGGGGACGTCACCGGCGACGATCAGACAGCCCAGCTCCTGGGCGCCGTGCCCGAGCGGCAGGGCGCCCAGTGAGAGCCTGGCCGGAGATGGCTTGACGGAGTCCTCCCGGACCCGGCCGGGGAAGTGGTGCGGGTCCTCCTCGACGTACGCTGCGAGTTCCTTCGGGTTCAGCCACAGTGGGCGGCCCGAGCGGTAGGCCTCGGCGGCCGGGGAGTGCCCGTCCACGGAGAGGACCGCCGGCAGGCCGTACAGCATGGAGGGCTTTCCGGTCAGCTCGGCCAGATGGAGTTCCTCGCGGCCGTCGGCGAGCACGTAGACAGCGGCCAGCTCAGCCCCGCAGAACGCAAAGCGCTGCCTCGTCACGGTCTGTAACGCCTTTCTGCGAGAGCAGCCGCGGTCGGCCGCCCTCCCTCCATGCTGTCGCGCCCTACACGCTCAGGGCGAGTCGGGAGCGGGCAGAGGGGGCATGACCGTTCTCAGCGGAACGCGGAGACACTGCGGGCGGCCCAGTCCGCGAAGGGGCGCGGGGCGCGGCCGAGGATCCGCTGCACGTCCGGGCTGACGCGCAGCTCGGCCGGGTTCGGGGAGCCGAGAATGTCCAGGGTGTCCTCGGCGAGTTCCACCGGCATGCTCTGGGCCATGGCTGCCTTGGCCTCGTCGCGGGTGAGCTCGTGAAACCGCACCGGCGAGCCCAGCGCGGCGGCGATGGCTTCCGCCTGCTGCCGAGGGGTGATCCTCTCCGGGCCGGTCAGCTCGTACACGCCGCCGGTGTGGCGGTGATCCAGCAAGCACGCCGCCGCGACCTCGGCGATGTCCGCCGGGTCGATGACCGGTACCCCGACGTCACCGAAGGGCGCGGCGACGACCCCCTGCGCGCGGACGGACTCGGCCCACCACAGGGCGTTGGAGGCGAAGCCGCCCGGCCGGAGGATGGCCCAGTCCAGGCCGGACTCCCGCAGTACGTCCTCCACCGCGCGCAGCGCGATCCGCGTCGGGCCGAAGGGCCTGGTGGCCACGCCCTGCGAGGAGAGCAGGACGACCCGGCGGACCCCGCCGGCCGCGGCTTGGCGGATGACATCGGCCGGGTCGGCTCCGGCGGCGTGCAAGCCGCCGGACAGCAGCAGAAACAGCGCCTTCGCCCCGGCCAGCGCGGGCTCGAGGCCGGCCGGCTCGGCCAGGTCTGCCGCCACGTGGCGGACGCCGTCCGGCATGGCCGCCGCGTGCCGCGACACCGCCGTCACCTGCCGTCCCGCCTCGGCCAGTGCCCGCGTCAACGGCCGCCCCACATTCCCGGTGGCCCCGGTCACCACGATCATGATCAGCTCCTCGCCCGTGTGCTCCGTATGTGCTCCGTGGTCTCGACGCTAGGAGAGGGGCTAACTTTTGGTAAGGACATACCTGTAGGTAAGCTCATCACATGGAGGAAGGCGCGCAGCTCACACGACCCGAGGCGGTACAGCGGTATGAGGTGTTTCACACCGACTGCCCCGCGCGCGACGTGGTCGACCACGTGACCAGCAGGTGGGGCATCTGGGTGTTGATCTCCTTGCGGAGCAACGACCTCAGGTTCTACGAGCTGCGCGAGAGCATCCGGGGCATCAGCGAGAAGATGCTCGCCCAGACCCTGCGCGCGCTGGTTCAGGACGGCCTGGTCTGGCGGGAGGTCGAACCGACGACACCGCCCCAGGTCACGTACGGACTGACCGAGTTCGGCCGGGACATCAGCGAACCGCTGACGGAGCTGTTCGACCGGATCACGCGGCGGCTGCCGCCCCGCAGCGCGGGATAGCGGGGCGGCAGCTGGCGGCGCCCGCGCGTCAGACGGTGCCCTGCCCTGCGCCGGGCCGCTTCTTCTGCCCGTCCACCACGGCCCGCTCCAACACCGCCGTGCGCTCGATCACCGTGCCCGCCTTGATCCCGTCGTTCTCCCTGATCTGCACGCCCCGGCTGCCGAGGTAGGCGTACGTCGAACGGTCGAAGACCCACTCGGTGCGCTCGCCCCGCTGCTCGTCGAGCCGGGCCAGTGCGATGCCGTCGCGCCCCGCCGCGTCCTGGGAGTGCTGGACGACGACCACGCCCGGGATCTTGGCGGCCGCCTGGTAGAGGGCGGCGGCGATGGGCGCCGGGGCGAGCTGCTCGTGCAGGATCGACCCGATCTCCTGAAACGCCTGCTGGTCGCGGTCCCCGCTCTCGCCGACCGCCGCGTAGGCCGCCTTCAGCAGGGCGTCCGGGTCGGCGTTCTGCGCCTTCAGCCAGTCGTACGAGAAGTTCGCCGTCTCGCCCGGTACGTCCTGGCCGTTCTTCGGCTTGGACTGCGGGGCGTCCTTGTCCAGGGTGATCCCGCCCTTGGGCTGCTGCCCGGGCTCGTCCAGCCAGCCCTTCGTGCCGTCCGGGGACTTCCAGACCTCCCGCGTGTGCAGCGGCTGCACCCAGGTCTTGGACTCGTTCTTGTCGACGTCGTGCGAAATGGCCAGGTACGAGACCTGGCTCTTGACGTACACGTACTGGCCGGGCCCCGGCTCCGGCAGCCGGCCCGTCGAAGCGGTGGCGGCGATCTGCCGCACGGTGGTGGCCACCTGCTCCGCACTGCCCGCCTCCACGGCGACCACCGGCGCCTCGACCCGCCCCGCCCGCCCGGGACCGGCGGAGCCCGCGCCCGTGTTGAAGACGACCACGGCGGCCAGCGCGGCGGCCGTGACCGGTACGCCGAACACCAGGGCCCGGCGTACCGGCCGACGGGAGAGGGGGCCGGGGGTGGTGTCCGCGGCGGAATTCCGGAACTCGTTCATGAGGTGCTCCTCAAGAAGGCGCTGACGGTCGAGCGGCAGTTCCGGGCTCCCCGGGGGCGGCAGCAGCCGGCCCAGCTCCGCGTGGTCCAGCGACTCGTCCCGCCGCCATGTCCTGCGGATCATCGGGTTTCCTCCTCGTGCGACTCTTGCGACCGGGCCGCAGGAGTGCGGCCGCCCTGTACTTGTCCGGAGCGGGGTACGGGTTCCCCGATTTTTCCCAGTTCCTCCTCCGCGAGCCTGCGCAGCCGCGTCCGGGCGCGGGAGAGCCGGGAACGGACCGTGCCGACGGGCACGCCGAGCGCGGCGGCGGCCTCCGCGTAGCCGAGCCCGGACCAGACGCAGAGCGTGAAGACCTCCCGCTCGCCGCGCCGCAGCTTGCGCAGCGCGCGCTGCGCGGCGGCCAGCTGGTCGGCGTCGGCGAGGCGGGCGACGAGCTCGTCGGCGAAGTCCGGCACCGTCTCCTTGGCGGGCAGCCGCCCGAGGGCACGCTGGTGCCGGCGGGCGGCCCGCGTGGTGTTGCGCAGGACGTTCACGGCGATGCCCATGAGCCAGGGGCGCGGGCTGTCACCCTCGTCGCGCAGCTTCGCGCGCAGCCGCCAGGCCTCCATGAAGGTCAGCGAGACGACGTCCTCGGCGAGGGCCCAGTCCCCTGTGACGCGTACGGCATGCCGGTGAACCAGCTGCGCGTGATCGCGGAAGATCTCCCGGAACGCTTCCGGTTCCCCGGAGCGTATCCGGGAGTGCAATGAGTAGTTCACGTCAGCAGTTGTCCGCCCGAGCCGGGAGGTTCCCGTGGCTCATGTCACATGGTGGTGGCACCCGGCCGGGGGCGAGGCGATGTCCACGGCGTGCCGGGAAGCCGGACCGTGACGAGGAGACCGCCGGCGGGGCGGGGGGCGAGGTCGAGGGTCCCGTCGTGGGCGCGGACGACGCTGTGCACGATGGCCAGGCCCAGGCCGACGCCGGCGTGTTCGTCGGTGCGTACGCGTTCCGTTCCGCGCTGGAAGGGTTCGGTGAGGGTCGGTACCAGTTCCGGCGGGAGCCGACTGCCCGTGTTCTCGACCCGCAGCACGCTCGTGTCGCCCTGCGCCTCGGTATGGACGGTCACGGTGCCGCCGGCGGGGAGGTTGTGGACGACGGCGTTCTGGACGAGGTTCGTCACCATCCGCAGCAGGAGCTCCGCGGAGCCGCTGGTCCGCGCCGCCCCACCGGTGACCTCGAGCGTGATCCGCCGCTGTTCGGCGAGGGGGAGCAGCGTTTCGGCGGCTTCTTCGGCGAGGAGGGAGAGGTCGACGCTCTCGCGGGTGAAGTTTCCGCTGTCGCCTCGGCTGAGCAGCAGGAGGGCCTCGGTGAGGTCGATCGCCCGCGTATTGACAGTGTGCAGGCGTTCGATGAGTTCGTCCCGGTTCCGCGTGGGGTCCTTGCGGGCGACGTCGAGGAGCGTACGCGAGATCGCCAGCGGGGTGCGCAGCTCGTGGGAGGCGTTGGCGGCGAACCTCTGCTGCTCGGCGACGTGGGACTCGAGTTGTCGGAGCATCGAGTCGAACGCGTCGGAGAGTTCCCGGAATTCGTCCTGGCGGCCCTTCATGCGGATCCGGTGGGACAGCGACCCGTTCTCCGCCCTCCGGGCCGCGTCCGTGATCTGTGTGAGGGGGGCGAGCATCCGGCCGGCGAGGATCCATCCTCCGACGAGGCCGAACACGAGCAGGAAGGCCATCGCCACGGCCGCGGCGGGGGCGAAGGTGTGCACGAGGAGGTAGCGGTTGGGCGAGATCCCGAGCAGGCCCTGGGAGTTGTCGGGTACGTAGCGCAGCAGGAACACCCACACCACGGTCAGCAGGAGAGCGCCGGCGACGGCGAGGAATCCGGCGTAGCTGAGGGTGAGTTTCAGGCGGGCGCTGAGCCCCGGGCGTCTATGCATGCGTACTGCCGGGGCCGAAGTCGTCCTTGCCGGGGGCGGTGGTGTCCGTACCGGTGTCGATCCGGTAGCCGACGCCGGGCACCGTGGCGATGATCCATGGTTCGCCGAGCCGTTTGCGCAGTGCGGAGACCGTGATGCGTACGGCGTTGGTGAGGGGGTCGGCGTTCTCGTCCCAGGCTCGTTCCAGCAGCTCTTCGGCGCTGACGACCCCGCCCTCGGCGGCGACGAGGACTTCCAGCACGGCGAACTGTTTGCGGGTGAGCGCGACGTAGCGTCCGTCGCGGAAGACCTCCCGGCGGAAGGGGTCGAGCCGCAGGCCCGCGATCTCGCGGACCGGGGGCCGGGCGTACGCGCGTCTGCGGTCCAGCGCCCTCAGCCGCAGGACGAGCTCCCGCAGCTCGAACGGTTTGGTGAGGTAGTCGTCGGCGCCGAGCCCGAACCCGGAAGCCTTGTCGTCGATCCGGTCGGCAGCAGTGAGCATGAGGATCGGGATGCCGCTGCCGGAGGCGACGATGCGCCGGGCGACCTCGTCGCCCGAGGGACCGGGGATGTCGCGGTCGAGGACCGCGAGGTCGTAGGAATGGACGCTGAGCAGTTCCAGGGCGGAGTCGCCGTCGCCGGCGATGTCGGCGGCGATCGCCTCGAGCCGCAGGCCGTCACGGACGGCTTCGGCCAGGTAGGGCTCGTCCTCCACGATCAGTACGCGCATGTCTGAAGCCTAAGCAGCGGAACATATCGCCGACGTATGCAGAGACATGTGCAAAAGCGTGTGCACACCGGATATTCGACTCAGTCTGCAGGCGCCGGGGCGGGGTGGGGCCGGTCCGCCGGCGCTTGCGCCGCAGTAGGCCACCAGCGGCGCGACGCCAGTGCGGCCAGTACGGCGCCGGCGGCGTTGACCAGGACGTCGTCCACGGAGGACACCCGGTCCAGCTGCAGTACGTACTGTGCGGTTTCGACCAGGACCGAGCAGCCCGCCCCGAGCGCCAGGATCCGCGGCAGGGACGCCAGCGCCGCGAGCCGCATCGGGGCGAAGAACCCCAGCGACGCGAAGACCAGCAGGTTGCCGACGATCCCGAGCGATCCCATCGTGACCAGGTCCCGCAGCGGCACCAGGCTCACCCGGGCGGGGGCGATGCCGGGGGCGGCGCCCGGCATCATGGTCAGCCACAGGAACGGCACCGTCCCGTGGACCATGCCCACCTCGGCCAGCGACATCCGCCACGCCCAGGTGACGCCGGCGGCCCGCCGCCGGCGCGCCAGCGCCCACACCACGAGCACGGACAACGGCAGCGCGACCAACGTCATGAGCACCACACCGTTGAACGTGTCGTAGCAGCCGTGCCACCGCCCGGCCATGCACCGCGGAGCGGACATCATGAGCGGCCCCCGCACGACGAACACGGCGCTCGCCATCCCGGTGATGGCCAGGCTGAGGAGCAGGATCCTGCGCGTACGGCGGGGCCGGGCCGCCGTGGCTGCGTTGTGGTTCATGCCCCCATCGGAGACGGAGGGCCGTTGCGGTGGTGTATCCGATTTCCGATACGCCGGCGATACCCGGCCCCGTGCCGTATTCCCGGACCGGGACCGCCGGGCGAACCCGTGAGCCATCCACGAGGATTCGTGAGGAATGCACCTGGGTGGCGGTGCCGAATTCCCGTAACTTATTTCTCGTACCTGACAGCCAAACGGGAGGAACTTCCATGATCTCGACCGTCAAGACCAACGTCATCTGCGCCGTCGTTCACAACCGCGCCGTGGTCCACAACCGCGCGGTGGTGCACAACCGTGCGGTCGTCCACAACCGTTCGGTCGCCAAGTGACGCTGACCCTCTGAGGTCGCTCGACCACGGTCCCGGGTTTCCCCCGGGACCGTGGCACTTTGCACCAGGAGTCAGTTTCTATGGGGGCTGATATGTCGGCGGACGACACCGCTTTGGAAATCGTGGACGTTGAGATATACGATCTCGAGCAGGATTTGTGCTTTCTCGCCACCTCGAACGGTGGTCAGTTCTACATATCCGCTCCCACCTCCGAGTTTCGTGCATGGTTGGCACGCTGCGACGGAACCAGGTCCCGCAGCGAACTGCTGGCGGGAATGGCCTCCGAATACGCCGAGGTGGTCGACGTCCTGCAGCACGACGGCTGCCTGCGTCCGGCCGGAGCCGCCCTCGACTCCGAGCGGGCGGCGCGAGTGGCGGGCACCACGGTCCTCATCACCGGCGCGCCGGAGCTCACCGCCCCCCTCGTCCACGCGTTGAGCACCACCGGCTACGCACACGTCGGGCCCGCCCCGGAAGACCTGTCCGTCGTCGACGTCCGCGACACCGTGCTCGTCGCCGCCTTCTCCCACCCCGCCCACCGCGAACTGAGCCGCATCGACGAGCTGTGTGCCCGGTCCGGCCTGCGCTGGCTGCCACTGCGCCATGAACGCGGCCGGGCCGTCCTCGGACCTGCCATCACCCCCGGTACCACGGCGGACTTCGCGGACGTACTGGACCGCAGGCTCAGCGCGGCACACGACCCGCGGGTCGTGGAGGCCATGCGGACCGCGCCGCAGCCGGACGGCCACCGGCTCCGCGACGGCGACGTCCGCTGGACATCCGCACAGCTCGGCACCTACCTGGAGCGCTGGGTCACGGGCGAGGCCACCGTCGACGAGATCGAGCTCGATCCGCGCCGGCTCGACCGGATCGAGCGCACCATCCTGCCGGTTCCGACCCGGCCGCGGCCGGTGGTGCGCGGCAACCCCGAGGCGGACCTGCTCGTCGACGACCAGGTCGGTGTGGTGACCGGTGTCCAGGAGCTGGCCCCCTTGCCGGGCATGCCGGCGCAGCTGCGGGTGTGCGCGGTGGACGTCGCCGACATGCGGCGCGTCGCGGACTGGCCCAACGACCGGCAGGCGTTCGGCACGTCCTGGTCCGATTTCGACGCCGCCCGCCGCAGCGCCGTCGGCGAGGCGGTCGAACGCTACTGCGGCAGCCGACTGCCCGAGGAGCGGCTCCGGTACGGCAGCCACGCCCGCCTGCGCAGGGCCGGCGTGCCCGTGCTCGACCCGCGCCGGCTGCACCTGTACTCGCAACGGCAGTACCGCAGCGACGGCTTCCCCTTCGCGCCCCTGACCGTGGACGCGGAGTGCGCCTGGGTCGAGGGCCGCTCGTGGACGACCGGCGAGCCGGTGTGGGTGCCCGCCTTCCTGGTCGCCCACGGAGAGCACGACCCGGTTGCCTACTCCGATCCGCTGGTGGCCGGCGTGGCCTGCGGCGTCAGCGAGGAGCACGCCGTCACCTCGGGGCTCGAAGAGGTGATCGAGCGGGACACCACCATGCTGTGGTGGGCCAACGCCGCCCGCCTTCCCCGGCTGCCGATTCCCGACCGGATCCGCGAGCTGGTCGCCGACAGCCTGGACGCCTACGACATCAGCCTGATCCATCTGGACAACGAGTTCGACGTCCCGGTGCTCGCCGCGGTCGTACGCGACCGGGCCGCCGGATGGCTGGGCATCGGCTTCGCCACCCGGCCCGACCCGCAGGAGGCGGCGGAGAAGGCGCTCGCCGAGGGGTTCACCCTGCACCACACCTGCCGCTTCCTCGACGACGACAAGATGCTGGCGGACGGCCGGGCGGACCTGCCGCACCTGGGCAACCTCAAGCCGTACCGCGCCGACCGGCGCTATCTCGATTCCTACCGGCCGGACTTCAGCGACGTCCGGGACCTGCTGTGCCAGCAGCAGGTCCACCTCGATCCGCGGGCGGCGGAGCGGGTCGCACCCTGGGTACGGGACCTCCCCACCCGCCCCTGGGACGGACTGCCCGCGCTCAGGCAGCGGAGCCTCGAGGCGTACCGCGAACGGGTCGAGGCCCGCGGCTTCGAGGTGATCAGCGTCGACCTGACGACCTGTGACGCCGAAGCGGCCGGGTTCAGTGCCGCCCACACGATCGTGCCCGGCCTCGTGTCGAACTTCCCCGCCGGCATGCCCATGTGGGGCGACGGCAGGATCGGCCGCGCGGGCGTCCGGCTCGGCTGGCGGTCGCAACCACTGTCCGAGGACGAGTTCAACGTCTTCCCCCTGCCCCACGCGTGAGTGAGGGATACCCATGGCTGTCATCGACACCCTCGGCCTGCCGAACACCAAGGGCCGCAGGCCCCTGATCGTCGCCCAGGTCGTCGACGCCCTGGGCACAGGGCTCTTCCTCCCGTTCGCCGTCGTGTACTTCCACGCGGCCAAGGGCATCCCCCTTACCACGGTCGGTCTGATGCTGTCCGCCGGCGCGCTGCTCTCGCTGCCCGCGGGACCGCTGGGGGGTCGGCTCATCGACCGGCTCGGGCCGCGGCGCGTGCTGGTCTCGAGCAACCTGCTCCGTGTACTGACCTTCACCGCCTACGTGTTCATCGACACACCCTTGCAGCTGGTCGGGCTGGTCATGGTCACCATGTGGGGCGACAGCCTGTTCCGGCCCGCTGTCTCCGCGCTGGTGGCGCAGGTGGCCGACGACGGGCACCGGGCGCGCTGGTACGCGATGGACCGGTCCCTCCGCAACGCCGGGATCGGCGTCGGCGGACTGGTGGGCAGCACGCTCGTCGGCTGGGGCGGCACCTCGGGCTACACGGCCGTGGTCGTGCTGAATGCCGTGTCGTTCCTCGCCGCGGCCGGGCTGGTCGCGACCTGGCGTCCGTCCGCCGTGCCGCCACCCGCCGGCGCCGACCCGGTCCCGGCCGGGAAGGCTGCCGGGGAGCCGCGCGGCGGGTACCGGGAGGTACTCGCCGACCGGCCGTTCCTCGGCGTCCTGGCCACCGTCTGGGTGTTCGCGCTCTGCGACCTCGCGCTGACCGTGCTGCTGAGCGCCTACGTGATCGAGGGGCGCGGCTTGCCGGCGTGGCAGCCGGGGATGCTGTTCGCGATCAACACCGTCATGGTGGTGCTGGCCCAGACCGCACTGGCCAAGGCGGTCGAGCGGCACCGGCGGCCCAGAGTGCTCCAGGTGGCGGCCGTCCTGTGGATGGTGTCCTTCGTCCTGATCGCGTTGGTTCCCCGCGAGCACGTCGGACTGGCCTTCGGCGGCCTCGTACTGGGCATGGTCGTCTTCACGGTCGCGGAGCTGCTCCAGGCCCCGACGAGCAGCGCACTGATCGTGGGGATGGCTGCAGGGCACCTCCGCGGCCGGTACCTGGGCTTGGAGGAGCTGATGTGGAGCCTGGCCAAGGTGCTGGCGCCGACCGTGTTCACCTGGCTGCTGGCGCGGGGCGCGGGCCTGCCGTGGTTCGCGCTCTGCCTCTGTTGCCTCGCGGCGGTGGTGGTGCTGCAGCGGCTCCGGCGCGTGCTGCCCGCACGCGTCCAGCGGGAGACCGTCCGTGGCTGAGCGTGCGGCCGAGGTCCGTCGCCCGGAGGAGTTCCGCGACGTCTACCACCGGGTCTACCGCCAGCCGCCCTACCACGAGGACGAGGCGGCCGCCGACGGCTTCGCCCGAGAGCTGGCCGGCCACGCGGCACTGCCCGGTTTCTCCGTGACCACCGTCATGGAGGGCGGTGTGCTCGGGGGTTTCGCCTACGGCGTGCACCGCGAGGAGGGATGGTGGCATCCGCGCGCCGCCGCGCCCGCCCCGTCGTGGCTGCGCCGGCCGCTGTTCTACGTCTACGAGCTCGCGGTCGTAGGGGAGTTGCGCGGCCGCGGGCACGGGCGCGAGCTGCTGGACCTGCTACTGGCCGACCGCGCCGAGCCGTTCGCCGTGCTCGCCGCGTCGAGCAGGGCGTCGGCGCGCGAGATGTACCGGCGGTGGGGCTGGACGAAGGTCGGCGAACTCACGGGGCCACCGCACGGCGTGGACCTCCTCGCACTCCCTCTGACGCCGTTGCCGTGACCGGGGCGCCCCTCACCGTGTCCCGGTGAGGTGGCCGTTGACCAGCCGATGTCCCGGCGTCCAAGCCGGCGCCCCCGACCCGCAGGAGCGCGACGCGCTCCCCCGACCTGACACAGGCAATCGCTCGTTCGACGTCCGAAACGCGTTGCGTGCAAGGGTGTTCGGTATGCCCATGAATCCCGGGGCTCGCCCGCTCGGCACCCTGGACGGCATCACGCAAACATTTCGTACGCGCACGCTATCGCTGCATCGTCTCAATTGATCGGGGGATTCGAATGAGTGTCGATGTGATGGTCTACGATGATCTTTCCCTGTCCCGATGTGCGCTCACGGCACTGCTGGAACAGGATCCGGCGATCAGGGTCGTGGGATCGGTGGACAACAGGTATGCCGCGCTCGAGTTCGCCGAGCTGAATCGACCCGAGGTCGTGGTCATCAGTTTCGAAGGCCGGGACGAGGAAACGGTCGATATCGCCGAGAAGATCGCCATCCTTCCCAACGTCCGCACGCTGTTGGTCGCCACCGCATGCGTCCGCTCGGCCGTTCGCAGGGCCTTCGCCGGGGAGATCGGCGGAATGGTGCGGCGCAGTGTCCCGCCTCAGCGCCTTTTCGAGGCGATCCATCTGGTGCACGAGGGCGAGCGAGCCTTCGACGCCGAGCTCGCTGTCGCGGCCGTGGCCAACGGAGACTGCCCGCTGACCCCCCGGCAGCTGTCCGTACTCGAGCACCTCGACGGGGGTGACACGGTGGAGGAGATCGCCGCACGGCTGTCGCTGTCCGAAGGGACGGTGCGCAACTACATTTCATCCATCGTGGTGAAACTGGGTGCACGCAACCGCATTGACGCGTTGCGCATCGCCCGGAATCTGGA